>NZ_JAAROG010000001.1:0-412263 GCF_023093515.1 Aeromonas genomosp. paramedia | reverse complement strand
TGCTGAAATAAACTGTGACAACCGAAGTTGTCTTGGTCACTTCACCAGACATTGAAAATCAAAAATTGTTTTTGATGCTCGATGCTGTGAGTGCCCACACAGATTGCTTGATTCAAATTGTTAAAGAGCAGGGTTTGAAACTATAACCCTCACTGGGTTGCTTTGCAAGCCAGACCAGCAGCGCACTGCGCCGTGCTGATGGAGGCGCATTATAGGGATCTGATTCTTTCTGACAAGCAAAAACTATGTGTTTTTTTGAGAAAGACGTTCAAGTGTTTAATCCGCAACCAGATCGTGCAAAACACCTTCGCCATAGGGCTCATAAGAGGTCACTTTCGGCAGCACCCGGGCCGCTCAGACCAGGCTGCCGGCTCTATATAGAGAGGGTTCATATATGAGGGGGAGATGCGCAAATAGAAAAGGGCCCTGCCGGACCCTTTCAAATGTGTGCTGCTGACCAATCAGATGGAGAAGCTGGAGCCGCAACCACAGGTGGTCGAGGCGTTGGGGTTGGTCACGGTAAAGCGGGAGCCTTCCAGACCTTCGGTGTAGTCCACGCTGCCACCAACCAGATACTGCAGGCTCATGGGATCGATCACCATGGTCACGCCGCTCTTCTCAACCACGGTATCCCCGTCGTTGATCTTTTCGTCAAAGGTGAAACCGTACTGGAAACCGGAGCAGCCCCCCCCAGTGATGTAGACCCGCAACTTGAGCTCGGGATTTTCTTCTTCGGTAATCAAGGTCTTTACCTTGTTCGCCGCCGCATCCGTCATCTGGATTGGCAACGGGGCTTCTGCTACTGCACTCATTACTGACCTCACAACCATTACATCCACAAACATGGAAACCGCGAAATTATCCAATACCCGACCATTTAGTTCAAGTATTCACCACTCTCTTACTGCACCACGGGCAAGGGGGCTGGTTGAGTCACCAGGGGCTTGAGTACCTCGCTCCACTCCGCCAGCAACTCCTGGGCCGGCTGGCGCCCCTCCTTGGCGATGATGATCCTCACCCGATCCGGCACAAAGCCTGTCGGCAGTTGCCAGTTGCCTTCGAGCAGCTGGAAGTAGCGCAGCGCATAGCGCCCCTCCCCGACCTTCATGCCAAGCTCACGCCCGCTGAGGATCCTGGGCTTGTCTGCCAGACTGCCTTCGACCCTGATTTGTACCTGGCCCCGGAACAGCTCCCGCTTCTTGGCGGGCTGGGTCAGGGCCAGACGATAGTGATAGCGACCCGGCACGCTGGTTTCCTGCAGGGTCAGGTTGTCGATGGTCACCCCAACCTGATCACCGGTAGGACGCATGATCCGCTCGAAGAAGGCCAGCTGGCGTTTCTGCTCCTGTACCTGGGCCTCCTGATCCTTGAGGGTCTTCTGCAACTGTTCGAAAGCCGCCTTCTGGGTCGCCAGCAAGGTTTCCTTGACCCCCAGATCCGTCTTGAGCTGGCCTATGGCCTTGCTCTGCCGCTCCAGGGTCTCTTGCTGCACCGTCAGCAGACTGCTCTGTGCCAGCTCTTGCCGGTTCCCGATGAAATAGCCGATGCAGGCCCCCACCGCCAGCACCACCAATACCTTCACGATTTGGGACATAGGGCCTCTTCTATTAGCACGCCATACCACGGCCTGTTTCCCTTCACTATACGCGACCTTGCCGGATTGATGCGGATAAACAAGGAGTTAACTGGCAGCCACGCTGCCGTCTCCCCGCTTTTGACGCGCCGCAAGTCGTAAAGTTCGCTCCAGGATCTGGGAGTAGATGGGACGCCCTCCCAACCACTGCGCCACCAGGGTGGCCCCTATGGTGGTGATCATCATGGGCAGGATCAGCTGATAGTTGTCCGTCATCTCGGTCACCAGCACTATGCCGGTGATGGGGGCCCGCACTGTGGCGGCAAACAGCGCTCCCATGCCGGCGATGGCGAAGGCGCCGGGCTCTATGCCCAGATCGGGAAAGGCCGCATGGAACAGGTGACCGAAGACCACCCCGAACAGGGTGCCGAGTGCCAGGGTCGGGGCGAAGACGCCGCCGGGGGCGCCCGAACAAAAACAGACGAGGGTGGCGATCAGTCGCACCGAGAAGATGAGGAAGAGGGTCGCCATCCCATAGTCGCTCCCCACCAGATGAGGGATCAGCTCGGTTCCCCCACCGGTCAGCGAGGGGGCAAACAGCGACAGCACACCGAAGGTACCCGCCACCAGCATGCCGATGGCGACGAAGCGGTGACGCCTGTTCTGGTGCAGGGCCAGATAACCGTCCTGACAGGCGAGCACCAGCTTGTTAAACACGAAGCCCAACACGCCGAAACAGCCCCCCATGAAGAGGAAGAGCCAGAGCGCCTTCAGGGCCGGGGCGTCGTAGTGGGGCAGGCTGATGACAGGCGCCTGCCCCTTCATGTTCTGCAGCATCAGGGTCGCCATGACGGCCGAGATCCCCACCGCCTTGATGGCGAGGAAGGAGTAACGGAACTGCGGCCGCATCTCCTCCATCACGAAGAGAATCCCCGCCAGCGGTGCGTTGAAGGCGGCGGCCAGGCCACCCGCCGCCCCCGCCGCCAGCAGGGCGTGACCATGTTCCTTCGGCAGGCGGAAGATGTCCGCCACCATCTTGCCAAGGTTGCCGCCGATCTGTACCGAGGGCCCCTCCCGCCCCAATACCATGCCGGAACTCAGGGTACAGATGCCGCCGAAGAACTTGACCGGCAAGACCCGCCACCAGCGCACCGGACGCAGTTCGTCCATGGCCCCCTCGATCTCGGGAATGCCGGAGCCACCCGCTTCCGGGGCGAAGGTGTGAGTGAGGAAGTAACCGACAAACCCCAGCAGGGCGCTGAAGCCAAAGCCCAGCAGACCGAGTTGCCACCAGGGGCGATCCGCCAGCAGCAGGACTCGCTGCTGTGCCAACCAATGCACACCGGATTCAAACAACCCGCAGACCAGTCCGGCCAGAACCCCGACCAGGGCGGCCAGCAAGAGCACCAGCAGCGGCATCTTGTCCCGCTGGATCAGGCGCTGCAGGGCAGGAGGGCGACCTTGTGTGGTCGCCTCGCGAGGGGGGATAGCTTGTTGCACCATGGGTATTCACGCTCATCTAACGAGGGTCGGAAAACACCCGGCCTCGGCTCGGCTGCCCAGCACAGGGCCTTTCTGCTATAGTCGGCCCGTTTCATTTATCACGGGTGCAGACCGGGAGTCCGGGTGGCGAGAGCGCAAAGCATACTCCTCCCACCACAGCCTGCCGAGCCGCAATCGACCGCCTGCGCCCGGGTGACGACCAAAATCCCATTAAGGATGATCCATGTCAAAATCAGATCAGCTGTTTGAACAGGCCCGCCAGACTATTCCGGGCGGCGTCAACTCACCGGTCCGCGCCTTCAATGGGGTCGGCGGCACACCCCGCTTCATCGAGAGTGCCGACGGCGCCTACCTCTATGACGTGGACGGTCAGGCCTATGTGGACTACATCGGCTCCTGGGGCCCCATGCTGCTGGGCCACAACCACCCGGCCATCAAGGCCGCCGTCATCAAGGCCGTTGAGAAGGGGTTGAGCTACGGCGCCCCCACCGAGATCGAAGTGCTGATGGCCGAGAAGGTACGCCAGATCGTCCCCTCCATGGAGCAGGTGCGGATGGTCAACTCCGGCACCGAAGCCACCATGAGCGCCATCCGCCTCGCCCGTGGCTACACCGGCCGGGACAAGATCGTCAAGTTCGAAGGCTGCTACCACGGCCACGCCGACTCCCTGCTGGTGAAGGCGGGTTCCGGCGCCCTGACCCTGGGTCAGCCCAACAGCCCGGGCGTTCCGGCCGACTTTGCCAAGCACACTCTCACCTGCGTGTTCAACGATCTGGACTCGGTGCGCGAGGCCTTCACCCAGTACGGCAGCGAGATCGCCTGCATCATAGTCGAGCCGGTGGCGGGCAACATGAATTGCATCCCGCCGGTGCCCGGCTTCCTGGAAGGACTTCGCGCCATCTGCGACGAGTTCGGTGCCCTGCTGATCCTGGACGAAGTGATGACCGGCTTCCGCGTCTCCCTGCGCGGCGCCCAGGGTCACTACAACATAGACCCGGATCTGACCACCCTCGGCAAGATCATCGGGGCCGGCATGCCGGTGGGCGCCTTCGGCGGCAAGAAGAAGGTGATGCAATACATAGCCCCGACCGGCCCCGTCTATCAGGCGGGCACCCTCTCCGGCAACCCTGTGGCCATGGCCGCCGGCCTGACCATGCTGGACCTGCTGCTGGAGCCGGGTCTCTACGAGCAGCTGAGCGCCAAGACGGCGCGGGTGGCGGAAGGGCTGAAAGCGGCCGCCGCCAGGCACGGCATCCCGCTCGCCATCAACCATGTGGGCGGCATGTTCGGCTTCTTCTTCACCGAAGAGAGCGAGATCACCCGCTACGAGCAGGTCACCCGCTGCGACATGGAGCGCTTCAAGCGCTTCTACCATCTCATGCTGGAAGAGGGTGTCTATCTGGCGCCGAGTGCCTACGAGGCGGGCTTCCTGTCCCTGGCCCACGGTGACAAGGAGATCGAACACACCCTGGCCGCCGCCGAGCGCAGCTTCGCCAAACTGGCGGGCTGAGCCCTGCCAGCATGAACCAAGGGCCCGCGAAGGGCCCTTTTTTGTTACCTCTGTCGCCTCGCCTTGCCAGAGCCCCCTTCTGGTGCAGCCCCCTCTCTCTTCTCGCCGGCGTTTGCCACTTGCTGGTGCATTCGCGGCCACACAGGCTGTCATAAAGCGGGCCCACTATTTGCACTGCCTGACTCAGGAGCCCACTTGACCGAGGTCCATATGGCAGAGATGAGCCCCATCGATGTGCTGCGGCGCTATCAGGAGTACGAAACCGAGTTGACCCCCCTGTTGCTGGGGCTGCTCACCCTCCCCCAGGAGGCCCTCAAGGGCTATCCCTTCGTGCTGAGCGTGCAGAGCCTGGGCCAGAGCCAGGCAAGCGCGAGGATCCTGCCCCCCATTCCGGCCCCCCAGGGGCAGTTGCGACTGAGGGTGCAGGGTCATGGCCGCGAGCTTGAGATCAATCTGCACCATCTGATCGCCTGGCTGATGGGGGACAGGGAGCGGCGCCGCGCCATCCCCTGGTTCAGGGCCGTCTACGTGATCCTGAGCCTGGCGCTGTTTCTCATCGTGGGAACCCTGATCTGGCATGGCCTCGAGCAGCTCTATCTGCTGCTGTGCGGCACCCAGCAGAACCGGCTCGGCGCCTTCAGCGCCATCATCTTCCTGACCCTGGCGCTGGCGGTGTTCGATCTCGGCAAGACCATACTGGAGGAGGAGGTGCTGCTGCATAAGGACATCTTCCGCCACAGCGCCATTCGCCGCACCATCACCCGCTTTATCGCCGCCATCCTGATCGCGGTCTCCATCGAGGGGCTCTTGCTGCTGTTCAAGGGATCCCTCGGCCAGAACGAACTGCTCTGGCCTGCGGTGGGGGTGATGGGTTGCGCCGTGGGATTGCTGCTGGCGCTGGGGCTCTATGTCTTCCTCGGGGCCAAGGCCGAGGCCGCCCTGGTCGCCTCCAGTCAGCGGCCCCTGACCAGTGACGGCGAGTCTGGGGCAGGCCTTCTGCCTCGGCGACGCAGTGGCTTCAGACGGGCGAGATAACTCCTCGCCCTGACAGGCTTCCTGCGGATTGGAGACGGCTAGCGGGGAGCCTCACTCAGCTGGGCTTGTGCTTCAACCTGGATGGGCTGACGGCGCGCCGCCTGCCAGGAAGCGTACATGGTCCAGGAGGTATAGATGACGATGAAGGCCACCAGCCATTTGAGCATCTCCATGTCCATGGACTGTACCAGCATGGCCGCCAGTACCACGCCGATGGGGCCGAAGAGGGCCACCGCCAGCACGGCCCTGGCATCGAAGGCCCCCTTGCGGATGAAGGTGCCCGCCGAGAAGACGCTGAGCACGGCGGTGGACCCCATCATGATGGGGAAGGCCGCCAGCGGGTTCATCCCCAGCAGATAGACCAGCGTCATGCAGGGGGCGAATAGCCCTATGCCCACATTCATCAGCACCCCGAACAGGAAGTTGCCGAGCAGGGCTATTCCCAGCTTGTAGCCACTGAGCCCCATGGCTTCGCCCCCGAGCGGGAACAGACCCAGCAGGCCGGCGAAGATGAGTCCGGCCACCACCAGCAGGGAGACAGCCATCACCAGCCTGATGGTCTGGCGATCGAACGAGGCCACATGACGGGCCCCCCAGGCGGCGCCCGCGGCGGCGGCGGCCATCATGCTGATGAGGGTGAGCGGATCCACCTTGACCACGCCGATGAAGATGAGGGACTGGGTCACGGTCGGCAGCACGCACTGACCGTTGAGGGTGCCCGGCAGCAGGCGATCGTCGATCAGCTTGAACTGCTTGTAGCAGGCGGTCTTGACCGCGAAGCTGCCGACCCCAAGGGTGTCGAGAAAGTTGGCGACGAAGCCGATGGCCGCCACCGGCCAGAAGGGGGTGGACTCCAGCTCGCCCCGGCGCCGCTTGTGCCACCAGGCGTGGACCAACATGAAGATAAAGACCAGGGCGCAACCGATAAACAACAGGCGCAGAAAAGTGACAAGCATAGGGGGACCTCCAGCAACGGGCGGCGATTCTAAGGCAGCCCACAGAAAAGATCCTGGTCTGGATCACGCTTTCATCGAGTGCAAACGTTTTGCCCCGTCAGTTTCTGATGGTAAAGCTCGAATGACTCTGCCAATACTTGTCGTTGAGGGCGCAAGCCCGCACTCATCGGGCGTAGTCCTGGTCATTTCGCGACGACCACAGCACCGATGGGCATAAGCAAAAGAAGGCGGTCACCCGCCTTCTTTTTATTGCCTTCCGTCATCCCGGCCGCAGCGGCCTCAGGAGATCCAGCGGGGCAGCCTGGGAGCCAGGCGGTCGATCAGCCGATCCGACAATGGGGTCAGCAGCAAGGGCGGCAGGCAGATGAGGGCGAGGCAGAGGGCACCGACATAGACGTCCGTCAGCCAGTGGGCACCGGCGAGGATGCGGGGGGCCGAGAACAGGGGCACCATCAGCACGGCGATCACCGCGGCCCGGCGCGGCAGGTAACGCAGGGCAAAGCCGGCGAAGATCATCAAAAACAGCGCATGATCACCGGGGAAGCTGTCGCCCGCAGAGTCCTTGGTCGGGATGGTGCTGAGCTCGGTCAGCCGCAGTGCCCCGTCCACCATCAGGGTGGGGCTGGGACGGCTGACCGGCAGCAGGTGGCCGAGCTGATTGATCACCAGGGCCCCCAGCAACATGACGATCCCCATGGCCACCAGGCGACGGCGCCCCTCCCCCCGGGCCCGGAAGAAGCAGGTGGCCAGGATCAGCCCCATGCAGCCCAGGGCGGCCAGATCGAACAGGCGATTGTTGGTGATGGCCACCAGATCGGCCCAGCGGGCGGATTCACCCAGCCAGCCATTGACCAGCTGGAAGGTGGCGAGATCCCAGTGATCCCAGGGGCCATGACCCGGCAGGGTGGCCCAACTGAGGGCAATCAGGCCCCCGATCAGATAGAAAGGTATGAACTTGCTCATGCCGAGTCTTCCTTCAAAAAGCGGTGATTCTAGGCCAGCCTCCCGGTGACTTGAATCACAAAAATGTAAGAATTCATGTAACAAGCAATGCTCTATTGAATCTTGTTTATACCCGCCCAGCCACCTCCGGATGCGGGAACGGCCAGCACCACCTTGGCGCGCCAGGGGCTTGCGGCTAGTATGAGGCTTTTTTTACTCAGGATGATGGCTATGCGCAGCTACCTTCGCATGATGTTGTTTGCCCTCGGTTTGCTGGCGGGCGTGCAGATACCGGGGATCGTCGATCTCTACTACCAGCGGCTGGATGCGCGCCTGCAGCAGGCCGGCCTCAGTCTGGCCCCCTTCCAGCGCACTGCGGATCAGCACTTTGGCGGCGATCTCGATGCCCTGGTCGCCCATTACGGCGCCAGCCAGGATCCCGTCTTCACCCAGGATGCCACCAGCCTGCAGCAACTGGTGAGCCAGCAGCGCCACCTGCAGCAGGAGCGCGCCTTCCAGGATAGGCCCTGGTACCTGCAAGTCTCCCACCTGCTGTTGCAGGCGGACTCCCAGCTCTGGCAGGACACCCTGCGCAACTACGGCTATGTGGTGCCCCTCAAGCAGGCCGCCATCTTCTGCGGCGTGGCGGCGGGACTGCTCGCGTCCCTGCTGGGGGACCTGCTGCTCGGCCTGCTCCTGCTGCCCTTTCGCCAGCGCCAGCCCGCCCCCCGTCACACCCTGCGCTGACCCCTGGCCGTCTCAAGCAACAGGGGCCAGCGGCCCCTGTTGTCGTTCTCCTCCCGAAAGGGGCTACTCGAAGGGTTCGAGGTAGGCCTCGATGGCCTTCTTCAGCCAGGCCAGCACCTTGCCGTGATGGGCGTTTTCCGACAGATAGACCCCGTAATCGCGCCACTGCAGGCTGAACTTATGCTTCAGGGTCAGCAGCTCCCCCTGGCGCAGCTGGCTCTGGATCAGCGGTGAGGGCAGCACCGCCCAGCCGAGACCGTCCAGCACGGCATCCCGCATCAGCTCGAAGCTCGACAACCCGATGTGCTGGCCGCCGATGGGGAGCAGGCTCTTGACCGAGAACTCGTCCACATAGGAGAGGGTGACCTGGGTCTGATCGGTGAGATCCTGTTGCAGCACCCGTTTCAACCCCGCCAGCGGGTGGCTGGGCGCCACCACCATCAGGGTGCGGATGGGGTTGAGCACGTCTATGTTGAGGCCGCTACGCTCCTGATCCTCGGTAATGAGGCCGAAGGCGGCATCCACGAACCCCTCCTCCACCAAGGCTGGCAGTTCGGGGGGCGAGGCCAGCACCAGGGAGATGCTGGTGCCGGGAAACTGGTGGCGCAGCGCCCCCAGCATCTCGCGCCAGACCGGCTCCGGGATGGCGTCATCCCGCGCTACCCGCAGCGCCACCTCGGCCCCCGAGGCGTGGTGCTCGCACTTGAGCTTGAGGCTGTTGGCCGCCTGCAGCAGCCGCCGGCAGTCGTCCAGCACCTGCTCCCCTATCTCGGTGAGTCGGCTCTGGTTGGCCCCTCGTTCAAAAAGGTCGACGCCAAGCTCCACTTCCAGGGCGGCGATCGCCGTGCTGACGGCGCTCCGGCTCTTGCCAAGGCGTCTGGCGGCATTGGCAATCGAACCACTGTCTGCTGATTCTACAAAGAGTTGTATCTGATAAAGCTTCATGATCGCGCTCTGGTGGCAGCTTGTTCCATCTTCACCTTACGCCGCCCCCCTTCCCCAAGGCAAACCCGTAGCGCCGTAATTATCGACGCTCAGCGATACCCAGCTCTGCCCCGGCTGCGGCTATCCTCTCCCTCGTCGCAGCAACAGAAGGAAACCCCATGTCATTCAGTCCCCTGCTTTTGGCCCGCCTCTTCCTGACGGGGGCCATCCTGACCGAGGTGGCAGGCACCTCCACCATGGCCCTGATCCCGGAGAGTGAGACCGGCTGGCTCCACCATCTGCCGATGTGGCTGCTCATCGCCCTCTCCTACCTGCTGCTGGCCAAGGCCGCCAAAACAATCTCCATTGGTATTGCGTTCGCGTTGTGGGAGGGGCTGGGAATCGCCCTGATCACCGCCGTCTCCGTGCTGTTCCTGGGCTACGAGCTGAGTGTGCAGGAGTGGATAGGGCTGGCGCTGGCAATAGTGGGCATTGTTATGGTGACCCTGGGGGAAACCCATGCCGAGCCGCTTGATGCAACTACGGCCAAGGAGCTTCCATGCACCCGTTGATCATCGTACTGGGCGCAGCCCTGCTGGATGTGGGGGCCAACATGGCCATCAACCGCTCCCTCGGTTTTCGCCACAAGGGCTGGGGCCTGCTCGGCATACTGCTGGTGCTCTGCGCCTTTACCCTGCTCAGTGAGGCGGTGAGCACCGGCAGGATAGATCTCGCCGTGGCCTATGCCACCTGGGGCGCCATCGGCATCCTGGGTACCGCCCTCGGCGGCCTGCTGCTGTTTGGCGAGCGCCTCAAGCCCGTCGGCTGGGTCGGCATCCTGGTGATGGCCGTCGCCGTGGCCCTGCTGACCACGGCCTGACCCCATGAAAAAAGCCGCCCGGTGTTCGCCGGGCGGCTTTCTTGCGCACTCATGAGCAAAGCCCGCTCATGCCAGCTCCGCATCGACCTCGTAGAGCTCCAGCGGCAGGCCGTCCGGGTCTGCGAAGAAGGTGAAGCGACTGCCGGTCAGCTCGTCCACCCGTACCGGCTCCACGGCCACCCCGTGGCGCTCAAGATGGGCAATGACGGGATCGAGCGCCTGCACCCGAAACGCCAGGTGCCGCAGGCCACACGCCTCCGGCCTGGATGGGCGCGCAGGAGGGGCGGGAAAGCTGAACAGCTCCAGCTGGCTGCCATCCGGCAGCGCCAGATCCAGCTTCCAGGAGTGGCGGGCCTCCCGCAGGGTCTCCGCCAGTATGGGCAGCCCCAGCACCTGGTGGTAGAAATGGCGCGAGCGCTCATAGTCGCTGGCGATGATGGCCACATGGTGAATGCCGCCGAGCAGGGGAAGTGTCATGACAATCCTTGTAAAACGGGCAGCCAGGGCCGCCCGTTTTCGTTAGTTGAAGAAGCCGCCGAACCAGTCATCCAGCGCGTTGACCGGGTTGGAGACAGGGCTGGCGCAGCTTGCCGGAGCCCCGAGCCCCGCCAGCTTGGCCGGCACCTGCAGGCTGCCGGGACAGTCGCTGGCGACCCGGGCGCCGCTCGCGCGGGAGAAGCTGGCCCAGCTCACCCCTTCCGGCATCTTCAGCCCCAGGCTGTTGACGCCGCGCTGGCTCATGTAGCCGCTGAACAGCTGCAAGGCACCGCTGGCCCCGGTCAGCCCGGCGGGCTGGTTGTCATCCCGGCCGACCCAGACGCTCACCAGCTCGTTGTTGTCCATACCGGCAAACCAGGAGTCCCGCAGCTCGTTGGTGGTCCCTGTCTTGGCGGCCATGGTGGCGCCGGGGAACTTGGCGCCGAGCGCCCGGGCCGTGCCCTGGCTCACCGTCTTGGTCATGGCGAACAGGGTCAGCCAGCTGGCCTGGGGATCCGTCACCCGCTTGGCGGTCTCGTCATGCTGATAGAGCTGGCTGCCATCGCCGTTCACCACGGCGCGGATGGCCGACAGCGGCTGGGTCAGCCCCTGGTTGGCGATGGGCAGGTACATCTGGTTCACCTCCATGGGGGAGAGTGCTACCGCCCCCAGCACCAGGGACGGATAAGGCTGGATCTCCTGCTGGACCCCCAGCTTGTGCAGGGTGTCCACCACCTTGTCGAGCCCCACCTGCATCCCCAGGTTGACGGTCGGCACGTTGAGGGAGCTGGCGAGCGCCTCCATCAGCGGCACGCTCTGGCGGAACTTGCGATCGTAGTTCTGCGGCGTCCAGATCTGGCCATCCTGACCGCGGATGCGGATCGGCTGATCCTTCAGCGGCGTGCCCAGGGTCAGGCCGTTGGAGAGACCGGTGAGATAGACAGCCGGTTTCACCAGGGAGCCTATCTGGCGACGGGCATCCAGGGCACGGTTGAAGCCGGCGTAACGGGGATCCCGTCCCCCCACCATGGCGACCACCTCGCCCTTGTGCCAGTCGGAGACCACCATGGCCGCCTCCAGCTTCTTCTTGCCGCGCTGTTTCTCTATGGTGGCAAGGCCGGTCTGCACCGCCTGCTCGGCGGCGTGCTGGGCGATGGGATCCAGGCTGGTGAAGATCTTGAGGCCGGATTGCTTGAGCAGATCCGGGCCGAAGCGGTTCTGGATCTCCCGCTTGAGCAGCCCCATGAAGGCCGGGGTGCGGCCATAGCTCATCTGGCCCCGGGTGATGATGCCAAGGGGCTGCTTGCTGGCCAGCTCATACTCGGCCTGGGTCAGGCTGCCGTGATCCATCAGCAGCTTGAGCACCAGATCCCGACGCGCCTTGGCCCGCTCGGGGAAGCGCCAGGGATCGTAATAGGAGGGTCCCTTCACCATGCCCACCAGCAGGGCCACCTGATCGATGTCCAGCTCGTTGACCGGGATGCCGAAGTAGAAGTAGGAGGCGAGCCCAAAGCCATAGACCCCCTGGGAGAAGTTCTGCCCCAGATAGACCTCGTTGAGGTAGGCCTCCAGGATCTCGTCCTTGCTGTAGCGATAGTCGATGAGCACCGCCATATAGGCTTCCTGCAGTTTGCGCCACAGGCTGCGCTCCCGGGTCAGGAAGAAGTTCTTGGCGAGCTGCTGGGTGAGGGTACTGCCCCCCTGCACGGTGCGACCCGCCAGCAGGTTGGCCGCCATGGCGCGCATGATGGCCACCGGGGAGACGCCGCCATGCTGGTAGAAGTCCCGATCCTCTGTGGTCAGCAGGGTGACCAGCAGGCTGTCCGGCACCTCGGAGAGGCGTACCAGCAGGCGATCCTCCCGATCCTCTGTGTTGAGGCGGTCCAGCAACACCGGGTCCATCTGGGCATAACCTAGCTGACGCTGGTTCTCCAGGGACTGGATCCCCTCCAGCCGCGCCCCGTTGAAGGTGAGGCGCAGGCCACGGGCGCCGTCGGCGCCGTCATGGAACTCGAACGGACGGCGGACCAGCTCGATGCGGTTGCCGCTCACGGCATACTCCCCCGGGGTGTGGGGCTGGCGCACCTGCTTGTAGCTCAGCATGTTGAGCTCCCGCAGCATCTGGGTCTGGGAGAGGCGCTGGCTGGGGTAGAGCTCCAGCGGGCGACTGTAGACCATCACGGGCAACTGCCACTTCTCCCCGTCAAAACGCTCGCGCACCTTGGTATCCAGATAGATGCCGAACACCACCATAAAGGCCGCCACCACCAGGGAGAGCTTGAAGCCCAGCCAGAACAGGGTGCGCCAGATGGTGCGCTTGGGCGCCGCCTTCTTGGGGGTACGCTTGCGTTGTTGCGTTGCCATAATTCCTCTTTGCTTTCCTTTCTACTTGTGATGTCGCATGCGCGAACGTCCGATCGGGCTTAACCAATCGAACCTGGATCCTGGGTTTCGCTTCGCCAGACAAAGGGATGCCCCCTCATCCCCAGCCCTTCTCCCCTGTCGTTGAAAAAGGGAGAGGAGAAGGGGGCAAACACCAGGCTCGCTCGGTTCCTCTCCCCCTGGGAGAGGGTGAGGGCCGTCTGCTGGCGTTGGGCTTCCCCATGCCAGCCCCCACCTACAACCCCATCTTCTTCTTGGTGACTTTGGTCGGCATGGCCTCCAGGGGATTGTCCGGCCAGTAGTGACGGGGGTAACGCCCCTTCATCTCTTTCTTCACCTGCTCGTAGGAGCCCGCCCAGAAAGCGGCGAGATCGGCGGTGATCTGCAGCGGCCGCTGGGCCGGGGAGAGCAGCTCCACCACCAGGGGCACCCGGCCATCGGCCACACAGGGGGTGGTGCCCTGCCCGAACATCTCCTGGATGCGCACCGGGATCACCGGGGCCTGCCCCGGCTGATAGCGGATCCGTACCCGGCTGCCGGTCGGCGCGCTGAAGTGGCTCGGCAGCGCCTCGTCCAGCCGTTTTGGCAAGGGCCAGGGCAGGGACTGGCGCAGCAGATCCGAGAGGTTGAGCCTCTTGAGCTGCTCCAGCCGGGTCATGCCGCTCAGGGCTGGCAAGAGCCACTCCTCCAGCCGGGCCAGCAGACTCTCGTCGTCCACGGCGGGCCAGCCCTCGTCCGGCAGCCAGTCGCGGGCGCAGCGCAATCGGGCCAGCAAGCCTTCACTGCCCTCGTCCCAGGGCAGCACGTGCAGCCCCTTGCGACGAATGCCCTGCAACAGGCAGCGCCCCTTCTGCTCGTCGGAGAGATCGGTCAGCGGCCGCTGCCCGAGCACCAGTTCGCCGATCACCTGCTGGCGCTCGGCCCGCACCCGCTCCTCGCGCTCGTCCCAGTCGAACCACTGGCGCTCGCTCACCAGCTCCGGCAGCTGGCGCACCAGCTCGTCCAGCGCCACCGGCTCGGCGATGAAGATGCGGCTGCCGCGATCGTTCTGCCCCATCTCGATGGCGATCAGGGCCCCTTGTCCCTGACATGGGTGACCTTCTACCAGATCGCAGCTGATCCCACCACTGAGTTGATAGCGGCTGCCGCCGCGCAGCTTGCCGATCCTGTCCGGCCAGGCGAGGGCGCACAGCAGCCCCAGCCACTGCCCCTGGGCGCCGGCAGGGCGGGCCCCCAGCCGCTCGAACCAGCGGGCGGCCCCCTGACGCAGGGCACCAAGACGGCGATGGAAGAGCACGGAAAGGCGCTCAGATCCTCGCAGATCTTCTTCCAGCAGCGCCACCAGGAATGCCGCATCGGCGACAATCCCTGTCAGACCCTCGGCCTCCAGCTCCCGGGCCCGCAACAGCATGCGCGCCAGACGGGGATGAGTGCCGAAGGCGGCCATGGTGCGGCCAGCCGGAGTGAGTTGTTGCTCAGCCTCCGGCTTCATGGCGCCAAGGGCCACCAGCAGGCGACGGGCGCTCGCCACCGCAGGGGCGGGGGGCATGTCCAGCAGCGGCAGATCTTCTACCTTGGCCCCCCACTGGGCGGCGTCCAGCAGCAGGCCGGTCAGCTCCTGGGTGAGGATGTCCGGCGGGCTCTGCTCGGCGAGGCGCTCCTGCACCTCGGCGCTCCACAGCCGGTAGCAGACCCCGGGGCCGAGACGGCCGGCACGGCCGGCCCGCTGGGTGGCGGAGGCCCTGGCAATCTGACGGGTCTCCAGCCGGGTGACGCCGCTTCTCAGATCGAAGGTGGCGCGCCGCTCCAGCCCGCTGTCGATCACCACAGAGACCCCCTCTATGGTGAGGGAGGTCTCCGCCACATTGGTGGTGAGCACCAGCTTGCGACGCCCCGCCGGAGCGGGCTCGATGGCCGCCTGCTGGGCCGCCATGTCGAGACGCCCGTAGAGGGGGGCGAGGCGCACGTCATCCGGCAGGCGCCCCTCCAGCCACTGGGCGAGCCGCTCTATCTCCCCCTGTCCCGGCAGGAACACCAGGGTGCTGCCGGCGTGGGCCGCCAGCGCCTCCAGCACCACGGCGCCCACCTGGGGCTCCAGCCACTGCTGGCGATTGGCGGGGCGGTAGTGGTAGTCGATGGGAAAGCCGCGCCCCTCGGAGCGGATCACAGGGGCGTCCGGCAACAGGGCCTCCAGCGCCATGCCCTCCAGGGTGGCGGACATGATGAGCAGCTTGAGATCATCGCGCAGCCCCTGCTGGCTCTCGATGGCAAATGCCAGGGCGGTATCGGCATGCAGGCTGCGCTCGTGGAATTCATCGAAAATGACGAGCGAGACGCCGCTAAGCTCGGGGTCTTGCTGCAACATCCGGGTCAGCACCCCCTCGGTCACTATCTCGAGCCGGGTCGCGGCACTGGTGCGACTCTCGCCCCGCACCCGCAGCCCGATGCGCTCCCCCACCTTCTCCCCGAGCTGGCGCGCCAGAAAACCCGCTATGTTGCGCGCCGCGAGGCGGCGGGGCTCCAGTATGATGATGCGGCCGGGCAGCCGGTTTCGGCGCACCAGTTCCAGGGGCAGCAGGGTCGACTTGCCCGCCCCCGGGGGGGCCTGCAGTATCACGCTGGCGTGGCTGTCGATGGCATCAAACAGCTCGGGCAGCACAGAGACGATGGGGAGTTGGGACAAAACGGCGAAGACCTTCTGTGGTGACCATGAAAACGGCGCCCATTCTGCCACAGCCAGCCGCCCACCGTCAGCAGCCGTGCCGGGGGCGCGCCAACCGGTTGGGGCAGACCCGGGACGTCCCCGCCGGTACGACAGCCACGCCCGGACAGGCGCGAGACGCGACCAGGAGACATCCGCAGACGAGCTGCCATAGAATGGCCCTTTCATGTGAGTACCACGAGGACCGACGCTGCGCATGCCCAGACTCTTCTTTGCCCTGCCCCTGCATCAGCTTGCCCCCGCCCTGATCGACTGGCGCGAACGGCGACCCTGGCCTGGCCTGCCGGTGCCCGAGCGCAATCTGCATCTGACCCTGGCCTTTCTCGGCGAGGCCGACGAGGCCACCCAGGCCAGGCTGATCGCCGCCGCCGGGCAGCAGCGCTGCCCCCCTTTCAGCGTCCATCTGGATCAGACAGGCTGGTTTCAGCGTGCCAAAGCCGCCTGGGTGGGACCCAGTGAGTGGCCAAACGAGCTGAACGTCCTCGCCAGGGCCCTGCGTCGCCACGGCGAGAAGCTGGGGCTTGGCAACGGGGAACAGGGCTACCGCCCCCATGTCACCCTGTCGCGCAAGGCCGGCGAGGCCCCGTATGCGCTGCCCGCCCCCGATCTTGTGCTGCAGGCGGAGAGCTTCTGCCTCTACCAGTCCGTCAGCACCCCGCAGGGGGTCAGCTATGAACCCATCGCCTGCTGGCCCCTGCGTGCCCGCATCAAAGAGACCAACAGCGAGGAGCTGACCCCATGATTTTCGATCCCCCTTTGCAATCCGGTCTGCTCATCGCCCGCTACAAGCGCTTCCTGACCGATGTGCAGCTCGACAACGGCGAGGTGATCACCCTCCACTGCGCCAATACCGGTGCCATGACGGGCTGTGCCGATCCGGGCACCCGGGTCTGGTACTCCACCTCAAGCAACCCCAAGCGCAAGCTGGCCCACAGCTGGGAGATAGCCGAGAGTCCGGCGGGTCACTTCATCTGCGTCAACACGGCGCGGGCCAACCAGATCGCCCGGGAGCTGATCGAGCAAGGGGCGCTGGCGCCGCTGGCGGGTTATGCCAGGCTGCGCACCGAGGTGAAATACGGGGAGGAGAACAGCCGCATCGACCTGCTGCTGGAGGATGATCACAGGCCAAGTTGTTACATAGAGGTGAAATCCGTCACCCTGCTCGACGAGCGGGAACAAGCGGGCATGGGCTACTTTCCCGATGCGGTCACCGCCCGTGGCGCCAAGCACTTGCGTGAATTGATGGCCATGAAGGCGGCCGGGCACAGAGCCGTGCTGCTGTTCATGGTGTTGCACTCCGGCATCGCGAGAATGCGCCCTGCAGCCCATATAGATCCGCACTATAGTCAGCTTGTTGAGCAGGCGATGGCGGCAGGGGTTGAAATTTTATGCTATCGCCCCCATGTTGGGGTGCAGGGCATGGTGGCTCAAGATTTTATTCCATTTGAATCTGACCATCTGCTACCCGAGGGCTGAGAATAAATGCTGGAGTGGGTAACATTATTGACAAGGCTTGTTTGCCTCCCGTTGACCCTTCTGCTATAGATACCGCCCTCAATTTATGGATGGCACGGGTAGCGTGCTGAATTAGGAGACAGGGCATGCCAACAGGCGAAAACAGGAAATCTCTGGGCCCCCTGGCCATTGCGGGTGTAGAGCCTTACCAGGTAAAAGCCGGTGAGGAGTACATGAATGACCAACAAAAGGTACATTTTCGCAAGATCCTGGGAGCCTGGCGCAACCAACTGATGCAGGAAGTTGACCGCACCGTCGACCACATGAAGGATGAGGCTGCAAACTTCCCGGATCCGGTCGATCGCGCCGCGCAGGAAGAAGAGTTCGCACTCGAGCTGCGCACCCGCGACCGTGAACGCAAGCTGATCAAGAAGATCGAGAAGACCTTGCTGCTGCTCGAAGAAGACGACTTTGGCTACTGCGAACACTGCGGTATCGAAATCGGTATTCGTCGTCTGGAAGCCCGTCCGACTGCCGACCTCTGTGTCGACTGCAAGACGCTGGCTGAAATCAAGGAAAAACAGATGGCTGGCTGATGCCGCCCATCGACATGGACAAAAAAGGGAGCTCGCAGGCTCCCTTTTTTATTGAGCTTTTCCCACGACCATCCCAGAATGCAGCCTCAATGCATCGTCTACCCGAATTCCCATGGCCATGACCCCCTCCTCCCCTGTCCGACCCCATGTGGGACGCTTCGCCCCCTCCCCGTCCGGTCCGCTCCACTTCGGCTCCCTGGTCGCCGCCCTCGGCAGCTTCTTGCAGGCGAGATCGCAACAGGGGCGCTGGCTGGTGCGCATCGAGGACATAGATCCGCCGCGGGAGATGGCCGGGGCCAGCGGGCTCATCCTCCAGACCCTGGAGGCCCATGGCCTCGGCTGGGATGGGGAGGTGATGTACCAGAGCCGGCGCCATGGGCGCTACGACGAGATCATCGAGGGGCTCTACCGGGCCGGGGATCTCTATTGGTGCCGCTGCACCCGGCGCGAGATCATGGCGGCGGGCGGCTTCTACAACGGCCACTGCCGCACCCTGGGGCTGACCGCAGAGGGCTGCGCCGCCCGCCTGCGCCAGCACCATCCGGTCTACCACTTCGAGGATCAACTGCAGGGCCATATCGCTGTGCCTGCGGCGCTCGCCGAGGAGGACTTCATCGTGCGCCGCCGGGATGGGCTCTACGCCTACAACCTGGCGGTGGTGGTGGATGACATGGACAGCGGCATCACGGAGATAGTGCGCGGCGCCGATCTGCTGGAGCCCACGGTGCGCCAGATTGCCCTCTACCAGACCCTGGGTGCGGACGTCCCCGCCTGGGTGCACCTGCCGCTGGCGGTGCTGGCGGATGGCAACAAGCTGTCGAAGCAGAACCACGCGCCGGCGCTGGCACAGGATGACGTCAGGCCCGCCCTGTGGCAGGCCCTCGCCTTCCTCGGCCAGTGCCCGTCGCCCTGCCTGAGAGAGAATACCGTCGACGAGATCATCGCCTGGGGCATTGCCCACTGGCAGCTGGCCCGGGTTCCCCGCCAGCAGAAGATAGTGCTGGGGGCAAGATAGGCAGGCCCCCAGAGCAAGGGCAGACCATCGCGTTTCTGGTGTCACCGGGTCCGGATCGGGGAAGCAGACCGCAGCGTTTCTCATTTGGTCGGGCCTGAGCTATGATAGGCCGCTATTTTTTGGCCTCCCGTCAATTTGAAGTCATGAAGAGGTGTACCATTTTTTCCCAGATCGCAAACTTTTGCCGCAAGGTGCTCGGCAAGGAAGACGGCGAGCAGTCGATGGAGTCTCCCATTCCAGCCCGTGTCGCCGGTCAACGTCGAACCTTGAGCCGTGACCAGCACCCCATCTCGCGCAAAGAGATCAGCGAGAATGCGCTCAAGGTGCTCTACCGCCTGAACAAGGGAGGCTACGAAGCCTACCTGGTGGGTGGCGGCGTCCGTGACCTGCTGCTCGGGAAAACGCCAAAGGATTTCGACATCGCCACCGATGCCACGCCTGAGCAGATCAAGGCCTTGTTCAGCAACTGCCGCCTGATCGGCCGTCGTTTCCGCCTGGCTCACATCGTCTTTGGTCGTGACGTGATCGAAGTGGCTACCTTCCGTGGTCACCACCATCAGGTCAATACCAGCAAGCACGTATCGGCCCAGTCGGATGAAGGCATGCTGCTGCGCGACAACGTCTACGGCACCATAGAAGAGGATGCCGAACGTCGCGACTTCACCGTCAACGCCCTCTACTACAGCGCCAAGGATTTCACCCTGCACGACTTCGAGGGTGGCATCGAGGATCTTGCCGAGCGCAAGCTGGAGCTGATCGGTGACCCCGAGACCCGCTACCGGGAAGATCCGGTGCGCATGCTGCGCGCCGTGCGCTTCGCCGCCAAGCTGGAGATGACCATAAGCCCGCGCACCGCCGCCCCCATCCGGGAACTGGCGCCCCTGCTGCAGGACATTCCGGCCGCCCGCCTGTTCGAGGAGACCCTCAAGCTGTTCCTGGCCGGTGACGGTCTCGCCACCTACAAGCTGCTGCGGGAATACGGGCTGTTCCAGCCCCTGTTCCCCCAGGTCGCCGCCCTGTTCACCCCCAACGGCAACTCCCCCTACGAGCAGTTCATCGAGCTGGCGTTGATGGATACCGATACCCGGGTCCGTGAAGAGAAGCGCGTCACCCCGGCCTTCCTCTATGCCACCCTGCTGTGGGGCGCCGTCGAGGCCCGTGCCCGGGTGCTGGAAAACGAGAGCGGCCTGCCTTGGCACGACGCCTTCATGCTGGCCATCAACGAGGTGCTGGATGCCCAGGTGCGGATCATCGCCGTGCCGCGCCGCTTCACCACGGACGTGCGCGACATCTGGGCCCTGCAACAGCGCCTGACCCGTCGCCAGGGTCGTCACCCCGAGCGCGCCATGGAGCATCCGAAGTTCCGCGCTGCCTTTGACTTCCTGTTGCTGCGCAACCGGGTCGAGCGTGGCCTCGGCGAGCTGGCCAGCTGGTGGGAGCGCTATGTGGCCTCCAACCCGGATGTGCGTCCGCAACTGCAACGGGAAGCGACCCGCCGCCCGGCAAGCGGTGAGCGAGCCCCGGCGGCCGAGCCGCGCGGAGACGGTGAGAAACGTGGCAGCAACAGCCGCAACCGCCGTCGCCCCCGTCGTCGCAAGCCGAAAGCGGCAGAATAAAGGCCACCCGATGATCGAGGTCTTCGTTGCCGTCGGATCCAACCTGGGCAATCCCGTCGCCCAGGCCAGACAGGCCGTCGCCGCCCTGGGCAGGCTGCCGGAATCCGCATTGCAACAGGCCTCGCAGCTTTACGGCAGCCGCCCCATGGGCCCTGCGGATCAGCCGGACTACGTCAATGCCGTGGTGCGGCTTCATACCCGGCTCGGCCCCCTGGCTTTGCTGGATCAACTGCAGAAAATCGAGCGGGAACAGGGACGTGTGCGCAAGGACGAGCGTTGGGGTCCAAGAACCCTGGATCTGGATCTGCTGCTGTACGGCGAGCAAGTCATCCAGCATGAACGCCTGATCGTTCCCCACTACGGCATGAAGGAGCGGGAGTTCGTCCTGCTGCCCCTTGCCGAAATCGCCCCCGCCCTGGTGCTGCCCTGCGGCACCCCGCTCACCGAACTGGTTGCCCGCTGCCCGCGCAATGGTCTCGAGATCCTTGCCGATGCCACGGGTGAGTAGACGAGTAGGAGCAACGTAATGAGCAAGATCACCATCACCGACCTGCAGAAGATGAAGCAGGACGGACAAAAAATCACCGCCATCACCGCCTATGACGCCACCTTCGCCAAGCTGTTCGACGACGAAGATGCCCAGGTGCTGCTCATCGGTGATTCCCTCGGCATGGTGCTGCAGGGAGGGGACGACACCCTGGCCGTCAGCATGGATGAGATGGTCTATCACACCCGCTGCGTGGTGCGTGGCGCCAGCAAGGCGCTGGTGGTCACCGACATGCCGTTCATGAGCTATGCCACTCCCGAGCAGACCTACCAGAACGCCGCCAAGCTGATGGCCGCTGGCGCCCGCATGGTGAAGATGGAAGGGGGCGACTGGCTGTGCGAGAGCATTCGCCACCTGACCCGCAACGGTGTGCCTGTCTGTGGTCACCTGGGGCTGACCCCGCAATCCGTCCACGTGTTCGGCGGCTTCAAGGTGCAGGGGCGCGACGAGTTCCACGCCCAGGAGATCTACCGCCAGGCCCTCGAGCTGCAAGCCGCGGGCATCCAGCTGCTGGTGCTCGAATGCGTGCCGGTCGCCCTGGCCGAGCGCATCAGCAAGGCCCTGCGCATCCCTGTCATCGGCATAGGCGCGGGCCCGGCCACCGATGGCCAGATCCTGGTGATGCACGACGCCTTTGGCATCACCTCCGGCTATGTGCCCAAGTTCACCAAGAACTTCCTGGCCGAGACCGGTGACATGCGCGCCGCCATCCGCCTCTATGTGCAGCAGGTGAGCGAGGGTACCTTCCCCGGTCCCGAGCACTGCTTCAACTGATCCTGGCCTCATGAACCGCAACGGGGGCTAGGCCCCCGTTTCGCCTCCCTCTCTGGCCTATGCAATCCCTGTTTTATTGACCTATCCGAAGGTGAACTGTTGATGTTGGTTGTGAACAATCCTGCCGCTCTGCGTGAACAGATCGGCCAATGGCGCCGCGAAAGCCGCGCCATCGCATTCGTGCCCACCATGGGCAATCTGCACCTGGGCCATCTCACCCTGGTCGATGAGGCCCGCAGCCACGGCGAGAAGGTGGTCGTCAGCATCTTCGTCAACCCCTTGCAATTCGACAAGGCCGAGGATCTCGCCAACTATCCCCGCACCCTGGAGCAGGACTGCGCCGCCCTCGAGGCCGCCGGCGTGGATCTGGTGTTCACCCCAACCCCGGAGCTGATGTATCCCCACGGGCTGGCCAGCCAGACCTTCGTCGAGGTGCCGGGTCTCTCCGGCCTGCTGGAAGGGGCGCTGCGCCCGGGGCACTTCCGCGGTGTCAGCACTGTCGTCACCAAGCTGTTCAATCTGGTGCAGCCCGACGTGGCCTGCTTCGGCCAGAAGGATTACCAGCAGCTAGCGCTCATTCGCAAGATGGTGGCCGACATGGCCATGCCGGTCGAGATAGTCGGCGTGCCCACGGTGCGGGCCGAGGACGGGCTGGCCCTCTCCTCGCGCAACGGCTACCTGACCGCTGCCGAGCGCGCCCTGGCCCCCGAGCTCGCGCGCACCATGAACTGGATAGCCGAGCAGATAGAGGCGGGGAACCACCACCTGCCCTCCCTGGTGGCCCAGGCCAGCCAGCGTCTCGACAACGCCGGATTCAGGACGGACGCCATCGACATCGTCGACGCCGACACCCTCGAATCGGCCAGCGCCGCCAGCAAGCGGCTGGTGATCCTGATGGCCGCGTATCTGGGCAAGGCCCGCCTTATCGACAATAGTGTCGTCACCCTTCAGGGCTGAGACACGGCAAGGAGACAAAGATGTCCAAGAAGGTTTATTGCATCGCCCAGTTCCTGCCCAAGCCGGGCAAGGAACAGGCCCTGTTCCAGGTCTTGCAGGGGCTGGAGCCCAATACCCTGAGGGAAGACGGCTGCCTGCAGTACAGAGTCACCCGCCACATTGCCAGCCCCTTCGCCGAGGGGGAGAGCTTCCCCATCGTCTTCAACGAGATCTGGCAAGACATGGCCAGCTTCGAGGCCCACTGCCAGCGCGCCGAGATCAAGGCCTTCTTCGAGCGTTACTGTCTGGCCGAAGAGGGGCTGGCGGCCAAGTGGAACGTCTGCGTCTACAGCGACGAGCCGGCAGACTATGACGCCCCTGCCCTCTGAGGCAGATCTCAAGCACATAAAAAGGCGCCCGAGGGCGCCTTTTTGCTGGCCGGCTTGCGCCTCAGTGGCGCAACCCGGTACCCCGGGAAATCAGCCACCAGGCCAGCCCGTAGAGGGCGACGATGAAGCCGATGATGATGAGGTAGGCGGTGCCGAGCGGCACGTCGGAGATGCCGAGGAAGCCGTAGCGGAACGCATTCACCATGTAGATGATGGGGTTCACCTGGGAGACCCCCTGCCAGAACGGCGGCAGCAGGCTGATGGAGTAGAAGACCCCACCCAGATAGGTGAGCGGCGTCAGGATGAAGGTCGGGATGATGCTGATGTCATCGAACGACTTCGCGAACACGGCGTTGATCAGCCCCCCCAGGGAGAACAGGATCGAGGTCAGCAGCACGGTGAAGCAGACGCTGAACAGGTGGTGAACCTGCAGCGGCACGAAGAACAGCGACACCAGGGTGACGATGAGGCCGACACACAGGCCCCGGGCCACGCCGCCGCCCACGTAGCCGGCGATGATGATGTAGTTGGGCACCGGCGCCACCAGTAGCTCCTCCACGTTGCGCTGGAACTTGGCGCTGTAGAAGGAGGAGGCGACGTTGGAGTAGGAGTTGGTGATGACCGACATCATGATGAGGCCGGGCACGATGAACTCCATGTAGCTGAAGCCCCCCATGTCGCCGATGCGCGAGCCGATGAGGTTGCCGAAGATGACGAAGTAGAGGCTCATGGTGATGGCCGGCGGTACCAGGGTCTGGATCCAGATCCGGGTAAAACGGCTCACTTCCTTGGCCAGTATGCTCTTGAAGGCGATGTAATAGGTCATGGGGTTCATGCTTTGCGACCCTCCTCTACCAGGTTGACGAACAGCTCTTCCAGCCGGTTTGCCTTGTTGCGCATGCTCAGCACCTTCACCCCCTGGGCGGAGAGCTGCTCGAACAGGCTGTTGAGGGACTGGCTCTTGTCCAGCTCCACCTCCAGGGTGTGCTCATCCTGCATGCGACCGTTGAATTCGGGCAGGGTCGGCACCTGGCTGCCGGGCACCAGATCCAGCAGGAAGGTCTCCCGCCCCAGCTTGCCGAGCAGGTTCTTCATGCTGGTGTTCTCGATGAGGCGCCCCTTGTCGATGATGCCGATGTTGCGACACAGCATCTCGGCCTCTTCCAGGTAGTGGGTGGTGAGTATGATGGTGACACCCTGCTCGTTCAGATCCTTGAGGAAACTCCACATGGAACGACGGATCTCGATGTCCACCCCGGCGGTCGGCTCATCCAGGATCAGCAGCCTGGGCTCGTGCATCAGGGCGCGGGCTATCATCAACCGGCGCTTCATGCCGCCGGAGAGGGTGCGGGCCGCCATGTCGCGCTTGTCCCACAGATCGAGCTGACGCAGGTACTTCTCGGCGCGCACCTTGGCCTCGGCACTTGGCACGCCGTAGAAACCGGCCTGGTGGGTGACAATCTGGCTCACCTTCTCGAACTGGCTGAAGTTGAACTCCTGGGGCACCAGCCCGAGCTGGGCCTTGGCCAGCTCCAGATCGGTGTCGATGTCGTAACCGAACACCTTGACCTTGCCGGCACTCTTGTTCACCAGCGAACTGATCACGCCGATGGTGGTGGACTTGCCCGCCCCGTTCGGGCCGAGCAGGGCGAAGAAATCCCCCTGCTTGACGGTGAGATCTATGCCCTTGAGGGCTTCGACGCCCCCCTGATAGGTCTTCTTCAGACCGCTGATTTCCAATGCGTTCATTGCAACCCCTGTGATGGATGTGCCCATCTCGAGACAGAAAAGGCGGCTCGAGCGCCGCCTGAAGACAGTCGATGGCGGGCGGCCAAGCTGCCCTGCCACGTCCGAGCCTTGCTTACTCTTGCGGAACTACCTTGCCGATGAAGGGCAGATTACGGTACTTCTGGGCGTAGTCGATGCCACAGCCCACCACGAACTCGTCCGGAATGGCGAAGCCAATCCAGTCCACCGGCACCTGGACCTCACGACGGGACGGCTTGTCCAGCAGGGTGCAGATGGCCAGGGATTTCGGTTCGCGCAGGGAGAGGATCTCGCGCACCTTGTTGAGGGTGTAACCGGTGTCGATGATGTCCTCGACGATCACCACGTCCTTGCCTTTGATGTCATCATCCAGATCCTTGAGGATGCGCACGTCACGGGTGCTGTGCATGCCGGAGCCATAGCTGGAGGCAGTCATAAAGTCCAGAGTGATGGGCAGCTGGCACTGACGGCAGAGATCGGCCAGGAAGACGCAGGAGCCGCGCAAGAGGCCAATCATCACGACTTCATCGGAGCCCTGGTAACGGGCGGTGATCTCTTCACCCAGTTTGGCGATCCGGGCGGCGACCTCGGCCTCGGAGATCATCACCTCGACGTTGTGTTTCATCACATACTCCAATAATGGCCAAAGGGTTATTGGCCGTTCATTAACATCAAAACCGATGATTCTACCACTCCAACCGGAAGGCGTCAGGCATACGTGATGCTTTTATCGGCTTATTTTAATTGATAGAGTTAGCAAGCCTTCGGGCATTATCGGTGACAATACTATAAACACCATAATCAATAACTATTAGATGAAAAAACTATGGAACCACGCGCAGAAATAAGACGTCGGACCCGGCTGTCGCCGGAGGCTCGTCGTGATCAATTGATGGAATGTGCCATCGAGGTATTTTCCCGTCGCGGCATCGGCCGTGCGGGACATGCCGAGATTGCCGAGCAGGCCAAAGTCTCGGTTGCCACCGTGTTCAACTATTTCAACACCCGTGAAGATCTGGTCGATGAAGTGCTGGCAGAGATTGAAGGCTTTGTGCAGCAGATCCTCGAGCAGGCGTATAACGGCCAGGGCTCGGTCAGGGACAGCATCCACCGCCATGTGAAGCTGTTCGTTGACGCCGCCTATGACAAACCGGACCACGCCAGCATCTGGCTGGAATGGAGCTCATCGGTACGGGAAGAGGTCTGGCCCCGTTACACCCGCCTGCTGGACAAGGCGCTGGAGCGCATCGCCCCCCACCTGCAAGCGGCCATGGACAGCGGCGAGATCCAGAGTGTGCTGTCGGCGCAGGATCTGGCCCGCTCCCTGACCGGGTTCGGCTACGTCATGATGCAGATGATCAATCAGCCACAGCGCCCGAGCCGGGAAGAAGTGACCGATTTTCTGTTCAAGTACGTGACGGCCCCCCTCCAGGTGGTCTGATCCTCCCTGCCAATAAAAAGCGGCGCCGGACTGTTCAGGTCGGCGCCGCTTTTGTTTGTCTCTATTTCGTCTCGCTGACTCAGGACTTGGCATAGCCCCAGCGACTGGTCAGCTCATGCTCGACCCCCAGATGATCGAGAATGCGGGCGACCATGAAGTCCACCAGATCCTCGATGCTTTTCGGCTCATGGTAGAACCCCGGTGCGGCGGGCATGATGGTCACCCCGAGCCGCGCCAGTTTCAGCATGTTCTCCAGATGGATCGCCGAGAAGGGGCTCTCGCGGGGCACCAGAATGAGCTGGCCACGCTCCTTGATCACCACATCCGCCGCCCGCTCCAGCAGGTTGTCCGAGGTGCCGTTGGCAATCGCCGAGACGGTGCCCATGGAGCAGGGACAGACCACCATCTGTTTCGGCGCCGCCGAACCGGAGGCCACCGGCGAAAACCACTCCTCCTTGCCGCACGCCACTATCTGCCCCTCTTTGGCGCCATATTGGCGACAGAGATGGGCCGACAGCTCTTTCGGCGAGCCGGGCCACTCCTGCTGCTGCTCGGTCTTGAGTACAACTCTGGCCGCCGATGAGGCGAGCAGGTAGACCCGATAGTCCGCCTGCACCAGACACTGGAGCAGGCGCAGGGCATAGGGGGCGCCGGAGGCGCCGGTCAGCGCCAGGGTGATCTGCTTGTTCATGATGTGCCTTGCCTGAGGCGGGCGATCAGCTTGTCATGAATGCCACCGAAGCCGCCGTTGCTCATGATCAGAATATGATCCCCCGAACGGCTCTCGGCCACCAGGGCGCCGATCAGGGTCTCCAGATCGTCAAACACTTGCGCCGGGCGGCTCATGTGGGCTGTCACCTCCCCGAGATCCCAGCCGATGTTGGACGGCTGGAAGAAGAACACCTGGTCGGCGCCGTCGAAGCAGCCGGCCAGCTCTTCTTTATGCACGCCGAGCTTCATGGTGTTGGAGCGGGGCTCCAGCACCGCCAGGATGCGGGATTCACCCACCTTGGCGCGCAGGCCGCCGAGGGTGGTCTCGATGGCGGTGGGGTGGTGGGCGAAGTCGTCATAGACGCTGATGCCTGCCACTTCGCCCTTGAGCTCCATCCGCCGCTTGGGGGACTTGAACTGGCAGAGAGCTTTGATCCCGTGCTCCACCATGACACCGGCATGGCGGGCGGCGGCGATGGCCATCAGGCCGTTGTTGACGTTGTGTTCGCCGATGCACTCCCAGTGCACCTCCCCCTGCTTGACGCCATCCAGCCACACCTCGAAGGCGGAGCCGTCGTCGGTCAGCTTGACCGCCTTCCACTTGGCGTCGTCCTGACCCACCAGCTCCACCTCGCTCCAGCAGCCCATCTTGCGCACGGCGGTGAGGTTGTCGTCGGCCTGGGGGAACAGCACCCGGCCATTGCTCGGCACGGTACGCATCAGGTGGTGGAACTGGCGCTGGATGGCGGCGAGATCCGGGAAGATGTCCGCGTGGTCGAACTCCAGGTTGTTCATCACCAGGGTACGCGGGTGGTAGTGGACGAACTTGGAGCGCTTGTCGAAGAAGGCGCAGTCATACTCGTCCGCTTCGATGACGAAGAAGGGGGCAGCGCCCAGACGAGCGGAAACCGGGAAGTTGCCCGGCACGCCACCGATGAGGAAGCCGGGTTCGAGCTTGGCGTACTCCAGCACCCAGGCCAGCATGCTGGCGGTGGTGGTCTTGCCATGGGTGCCCGCTACGGCCAGCACCCAGCGATCCTGCAGCACGTGCTCCAGCAGCCACTGGGGGCCGGAGATGTAGGGCAGATTGCGATCCAGCACATACTCCACGCAAGGGTTGCCACGGCTCAT
Source organism: Aeromonas genomosp. paramedia (assembly GCF_023093515.1). NCBI lineage: Bacteria > Pseudomonadati > Pseudomonadota > Gammaproteobacteria > Aeromonadales > Aeromonadaceae > Aeromonas > Aeromonas genomosp. paramedia. The sequence continues at coordinate 384,234 of NZ_JAAROG010000001.1, read as the reverse complement.
GGCGTTGCCGATCACCACCAGATCCGGCGCCGGATCGAGCTGGGAGGGATCATAACCCTCGGTCAGCTCTATGCCTTGCTGCTCGAGCTGGGTGCTCATGGGGGGATAGACGTTGGCATCCGAGCCGGTGACTCGATAGCCCAGCTGTTTTGCCAACACCGCCAGACCACCCATGAAGGTGCCGCAGATCCCGAGAATGTGAATGTGCATACCGCTGCCTTTTCCAGTAAAGGGAGTGCGCATTCTAGGGTCTGTTGACCCGGTGGCACAAGCCGCGACCATGGCCAGAGCGCAGTCAGCCCCGACGAGGCGACAGAAATCGGACGAACTCAGGCGGCGCGACATCCACCAGCGTGCTCCCCTGCCCGCGAAATATGGTCATTTGACAGGACATCGCTATAATGTCGGCCTGCAAACTTGACTCCAACACTCAAAGGAAACGTCATGAGCCTGAACCTGGTACCGGCTGGCAAGAGCCTGCCTGACGACATCTACGTCATCATCGAAATCCCGCAGAATGCCGACCCGATCAAATACGAAGTCGACAAGGACAGCGGTGCCATCTTCGTTGATCGCTTCATGTCCACCCCTATGTTCTACCCGTGCAACTACGGTTACGTGAACGCCACCCTGTCCCTGGACGGTGACCCCGTCGACGTGCTGGTGCCGACTCCCTACCCGCTGCTGGCCGGCTCCGTCATTCGCTGCCGTCCGGTCGGCGTGCTGAAGATGACCGACGAATCTGGCGAAGACGCCAAGATCGTGGCCGTTCCCCACTCCAAGCTGACCAAGCAGTACGATCACATCCAGGATGTGAACGACCTGCCCGAGCTGCTGAAAGCCCAGATCCAGCACTTCTTCGAGCGCTACAAAGAGCTGGAAGCAGGCAAGTGGGTCAAGGTGGAAGGCTGGGGCGACAAGGCCGCTGCCGAAGCCGAAATCCTGACTTCTGCCGAGCGTTACGCTGCCAAGTAAGCGTCTCTCTCGCAAAAAAAGGCGCCTTATGGCGCCTTTTTTATCGGCCGTTGCGGGGACTGGCCGGGAGGATCCCCCTGGATATAGAGGTCGCGCCCGTTCTGTCGATAGGGGCGGTAATAGTTGTCGCCACAGCGATATTCCCGCCCGGCGCCCCCCACCAGATCGCAGTTGACCGGCAGCACCTCCAGCCACTTGACGGCCTGCTGGAACCGCAACCACTCCTGCCACTCATGTTCCCGTGCCAGCTGATCCCGCAGGGCGAAGGTATCTGCCGTGGACATGCCCTGATTGACGATCACCTGACCCGCCAGTGCCGGCAGAGAGAGCAATATCAGCAAGCACATTGAAACAGGCTTCATGGTTATTTCCCGCATGACTTATTTCCCTGATTAAATTTAAAGCTGGATCAGATAATTACCAATATCGTCATCACTAAACCAATCCAAATTCCGTCGGCTCACCTAGTTGTTTAGTATCACCCAAGCAGGATGCACACCATGAAACTGGCACAAGGCCTGCTGTGGAGTCTACTCTTCGGCTCCGCGGCTATGGCCAACGAGGTCAACCTGAGCTGGCAGTGGCAATCAGCCGACGGTCAACGCAAGCACCTGCAACTGAGCACGGACGAGCGGGTCCTCTCGGCCAGCCGCCACGAGATGACGCTGCTCGATACCTCCCTCAACTACCCGCTGGAGACCCTCTACTCCTACATCAGCCCCAGGCTCTACAACAGCATCAACCAGATCAACCAGCACAGCCCGGAGACGGCGACCAAGTTTCGCAATCTGGAGCAGGCCTTCACCCTGCATGACAACAGCTTAGAATCCACCCAGTTCTGGCAAGCCTACGAGCAGTATCAGGAAGATGCCTTCTACGAGATGCGGGTGCTGCCCTGCGTGCACCCGGCCAATCGCCAGCTCCCCTGCGTGAGGCCCAACTACTCCCAGCTGTTCTACCAGTTCAAGGGGGATCTCAAGCCTCTGGCCCGGCAGTTCTCGGCCAAGGATCTGGCCACCAGCGTCACCCTGCTGCAGGAGTGGCTGAGCGCCATCCCCACCCCGCCCGAGCAGATGGATCACTTCGCCCCTCCCCTGCAGGCCCTGCAGGACAACAAGGCCGACAGCGACGAGAAGGCGCTGCTGATGGCCAGTCTGCTGGCGGAGCTGGCACCGCAATACAACCTCAGCATCATCTATCCGGGCATCAGCATCGGCAGCGTCTCGCCGGCCTGGCTCGCCATCACCGCCGACAGCGGGCTGAAAGGGGACACCCTGGTGATAGACAACCAGCGCCACGTGCTGCTGACCGGCTCCCCCCTGCTGGCCCAGCAGATGACCATGGCCCAGATCCCCCTGGTCAGTGAGCCACTCTATTGAGTCCAGCGCCCAAAACATGGGCAACCAGTTGATTTTTATCGACTCCGTGCCATCCTTGCCGCCGTTGTTTGCAGATTCAGGGGCAGATTGATGCTGCGACCTGATCAACTCTCGCGTTTATTTAACACTTTTTAAACAGATCCGATCAGTTTAGGATGTGGGTTGTCCCATTCCCTCGATCCCAAAATCGTTATAACATAACAAAGGAGTGTCATACGGATGAAACATCTCGTACTTACCCTGGCGCTGCTGCCAACCCTGGTTCTGGCCCACAACATCAAGGAGTCGGCCCAGGTGCCGCTGGTCAACATCGGCGACAAGGGTGAGCTTGTGCTGAAGGATAAAGCGATCAGCTATCAGCCCTGGCAAAGCAAGGTACTGACCGGCAAGGTCTTTCTGATCCAGCATATCGCGGGTCGCTCCAGTGCCAAGGAGCTCAACGCCCCCATGATAGAGGCGATCAAGGCGGCCAAACTGCCCCATGACAAGTACCAGACGGTCACCATCATCAACAGCAATGACGCCATCTGGGGCACCTCCGGCTTTGTGAAGAGCAGCGCCGAAGACAGCAAGAAAGAGTTCCCCTGGTCCGCCATGGTGCTGGATGCCAAGGGCATGGCCCGCAACGCCTGGGATCTGGCGCCGGAGAGTTCGGCCATCATAGTGCTGGATAAAGAGGGCAAGGTGCTGTTTGCCAAAGATGGCCAGCTCGATGCCACCGAGATAACCAAGGTGATGGGGCTCATCCAGTCCCATCTCTGAATCAGAGAGAAGGGCGCTGATGGCGCCCTTTCCATAAGGGTCTATGGGTCGTTCCACGTTGACAATCTGGGTGTTGCTGCTGGGCTGGTTGTGGATGCAACCGGCGCTGGCACAGCACCCGCTCGAAGCCGACCTGCCCGAACATAGCCATGCCTGCACCCTCTGCGCCCTGCATCTGGATGGCAAGCTGGCACTGACCCCGGCCCCCGTCGTCCCCACCCCGTCCTCTGCCATAGCGCTGTTTATCGGCGCCACCCTGCCGAATGTCACTCCCACCACTGCTGGCCAGTGCCGCATTCGTGCACCACCACCGCTTCATCGCTTATCCGGCTAAATCCATTTTTCAATAAATTTTTCAAAGGATTAACGATGAAAGCTATCACCCTGTTGCTGGCCGCAGCCGCCTTCGGCGCCCAGGCACATCACGACGAACACGAGAGCCACGGCCACGGTGCCCACGAGCACGGCCACGGCCATCTCAATCTGGTGGTCGACGGCAACCAGCTGATGATCGAGCTGCAGGCACCCGCCGCCGATCTGGTGGGTTTCGAGCACGCCGCCAAGAGCGAGGAAGAGAAGGCGCAATACGCCAAGGCGGTGGCCCGGCTCCAGCAGCCTGACGCCCTGTTCCGCCTGGACCCGGCCGCCGGCTGCAAGCTGACCCAGCAGGAGCTGCAAGCCGCCAAAGAGGATCACGACCATGAGCACGATCATGACCATGACCATGACCATGACAAGGCTGCCAGCGACGAACATGAGCACCACCATGACGAAGAAGGTCATGCCGACACTGGCCACGCCGATCTCGGAGCCATGTATACCTACACCTGCGCCACTCCGGCCAAGCTCACCGGCCTGGAGGCCACCCTGTTCAGCCTCTACCCGAGCCTGGAGAAGCTGAGCGTGCAGGGCATACTGCCCACCGGCCAGACCGCGGCCGAGCTGACCCCGTCCGCCAACAAGCTGAGCTGGTAACGCCATGAAAAACGCCGTGGTTGAGATCCGCGATCTGGCCTTTGCCTGGCCAGGTGGCGAGGCCGTGCTCGATCTGCCCGCCCTCACCATCACCGAGGGGGAACGGGTGTTTATCAAGGGGCCGTCGGGCTCCGGCAAGTCCACCCTGCTCGGCTTGCTGGCCGGGATCCAGACCGCCAACCACGGCACCCTGGAGGTGCTGGGCCAACCATTGGCCCGGCTCTCCGGCCGTGCCCGTGACCACTTCCGGGCGGCCAATCTGGGGTACATCTTCCAGCAGTTCAATCTGCTGCCGTTTTTATCCGTGCTGGACAACGTCACCGCCGCCCTCACCTTCTCCCCCGAGAAGCGCGCCCGCCTGCAGGGGAGCCCTGAGCAGGAGGCGCGCCGCCTGCTAGGGGAGCTGCAACTACCGGACGAGGCGCTGCACAGACCCGTCCACGCCCTCAGCATCGGCCAGCAGCAGCGGGTCGCCGCCGCCCGGGCGCTGATCGGCTCGCCCCCCCTGGTGATCGCCGACGAGCCCACCTCGGCCCTGGATACCGACAACAGAGCCGCCTTCATCCGACTGCTGTTCGAGGAGTGCGACAAGCAGGGGTCGACCCTCGTGTTCGTCAGCCACGACCCCTATCTGGAGCCCCTCTTCCCCCGGGTGGAGAATCTACAACTGCTCAACCGGAGGGCGGCATGATGACTGACGCAAACCAGGGCCTCTGCCCGGCCAGCCCCGTCGGGTCGGGTCGATCACAAGCGAAAGAACGGAGGGCACCATGCTGAAACTCGCCCTGCAAAGTCTCTGGGCCCGTCGCCTCACCGCCGGGCTCACCCTGCTGGCCGTGGCCATCAGCGTCACCCTGCTGCTCGGGGTGGAGCGGGTGCGCAGTCAGGCACGGGACAGCTTCGCCAACACCGTCTCGGGTACCGATCTCATCGTCGGCGCCCGCTCCGGTCAGGTGAACCTGCTGCTCTACTCGGTGTTTCGCATCGGCAACCCCACCAACAACGTGGGGTGGGACTCCTACCAGGCCATCAAGACAAAGCCAGGCGTCGCCTGGACCATCCCCCTCTCCCTCGGTGACTCCCACAAGGGGTTCAGGGTGCTCGGCACCAATGGCGACTACTTCACCCATCTGAAGTACGGCCAGCAGCAGTCGCTGCAACTGCGCGAGGGACGTCCGTTCGAGACGCCGTTCGAGGCGGTGCTGGGCGCCCAGGTGGCACAGAAGCTGGGCTACAAGCTGGATCAAGCCATCGTCATCGCCCACGGCGCTGGCAACACCTCCTTCAGCCAGCACGACAACATGCCGTTCAAGGTGGTGGGCATTCTGGCACCGACCGGTACCCCCATAGATCGCACCATTCATGTGCCGCTGGCGGGCATAGAGGCGATCCACCTGGGCTGGGACACCGGCCGTCACAGCAAGAACGTCACCCCGGAGCAGGCGCTTGCGCTGGATCTCACCCCCAAGACCATCACCGCCTTTATGGTGGGCCTCAGTAATCGCATCTTGGCGTTCCAGTTGCAGCGCAGCATCAACACCTACCCCAGGGAGCCGCTGATGGCCATCCTGCCGGGTGCCGCCCTGCAGGAGCTGTGGAGCCTGATGAGCGTGGCGGAGACGGCGCTCTCTGTCATCGCCGGCTTCGTGGTGGTGGCAGGCCTCATCGGCATGCTGACCACCCTGCTGGCCGGGCTCAACGAGCGGCGCCGCGAGCTCGCCATATTGAGATCCCTGGGCGCGTGTCCTTCCCACCTCTTCCTGCTGCTGGCGCTGGAGGCGATGGCGCTGACCACCCTTGGCATCGCCCTCGGGGTGGCCGCGCTCTATCTCGGCCAGGGGCTTGCCACCCCCTGGCTGCTCAGCCACTATGGCCTGCAAATGAGCCTGGGGCTGCCGAGCGCCTATGAGTGGCAACTGCTGGGGCTGGTCTGGCTGGCGGGCATGGTGATCGGCCTGCTCCCCGCCGCCCGCGCTTACCGCTACAGCCTGAGCGACGGCATGAGCATCCGCGTCTGACCCCGGACGCATACGACCAAGAAAGAAGGACAGATGATGAAGTGGAAGATAGTGGCGCTGCTGGCCGGCCTGCTGGTGCTGCCTGCCATGGCCGCCGATTACAAGACCATCGACTGGGACGTCTTGATCCCGGAGGGGGAGAAGCTGCTGCCACCGCCCCAGGTCAATCACGAAGATCCCATGTCGGTGCCGCAGCCGGTGGGCGGGGTGAACAAGAAGCTGGACAACCAGGAGGTGCGGATCCCCGGCTTCGTGGTGCCGCTAGAGGGGGATGCCAAGACCATCACCGCCTTCCTGCTGGTGCCCTACTTCGGCGCCTGCATCCACGTGCCGCCGCCCCCCACCAACCAGGTGATCTACGTGAGCTACCCCAAGGGGGCACCGGTGGACGATCTCTGGGACGCCATCTGGGTCAAGGGCAAGATGCACACCGTCAGCTCCAGCCACGAGATGGCGACCGCCTCCTACTCCATGGATGCGGTCGAGGTCAGCGTCTACGAAGAGTAAGCCACGCCGATGGCCTCCTGCGGGAGGCCATTTTTTTATCCTGGGCCCGGTGACGCCGTCCCCGCCTGAGGGATTGTTCATGGGCCCGGTTGGAGTAACATTCAACACCAGACCCTGCGATCACGGAGCCAGCATGGCCGACCTGCCCCCCAAGAAAGAGAGTGCCATCCTGAGCAGCCAGGAGCAGACCCTGCGCCTGGCCCGCAGCCGTGGCATAGACGGCATGCTGACCCGCAACAGCGACAGCACCTTCGAACAGCGCGCCACCTTCCGCCATCTGGCGGATCAGGCTGCCCGCCAGCGCAATCTGGAGGCCATCATGGTGATGGCCGCCCGCCACTGTGAAGAGACGGCGGCCGGCGGCGAGATGGACAGCGACTGGCTGACCCGCTTCCTGCAACTGGCCGAAGACATCAGCATGGTGCCCATGCAGCAGCTGTGGGGGCGGATCTTCGCCCTGGAGGTGGCGACCCCGGGCCGCTTCTCCATCCGGGCCCTCAACACCCTCAAGGAGATGACCCAGCGCGAAGCCCAGCTGTTCCAGCGCATCTGCGCCCTCTCCTGCCACTATGAGGGCAGCGACGAGCAGCGCCTGCTGCTGGGCATGCACAAGGGGGCTGGCCTGCTCAGCCGCGCCAAGGTCACCCGCATGGGGCTGGGCAAATACCGGGTCCCCTACAGCGCCCTGCTGCTGCTGTGCGATCTCGGCCTGCTGCACCGCGGCGAATTGGAATCCGGTCCCCTGCCTGCGGACGGGGTCGAGCTGGCCTTCGGCAACCAGCGCTGGCGCCTGCGCCAGCGCCAGAGCAACCTCACTCTGCTCTATTACCGCCTCACCCCCATCGGCAACGAGCTTGCCCTGCTGCTGGAAGAGCCGCCCCTGGAGGAGTACCTGCAGGACTTGAAGACCCTGCTCTCCACCCACCTGCAGATAGAGACCCAGGTGCCGGGCCCGGTCGACGAGCCCGATCTCCCTAGCTGATCACGGCGGGCGCCCCTGGCCCCGCCTTGCCAAATTGCGAATCCCGTCCCGCCGTTGCCAAAACGGCTCCCAAAAAGCGAAACGATTCAGCAGGCGGAGACGCAGGCCCTGCTCGTTTTCGTCGACTCCCGGGTTTTGGGCAAAAAAGATGCACTCTGCACACAATTTAAGCGCCTTCTGACACTCTGGTGCACGGCTTGCAATGGGACCACTAGTCCCAAATTGTCGGGACTCATCATCCAGCCACAGTCGGACGCCGCCATGAGAGTCAATCAACCCGTTACCCAGCGTGAACGCCTCTATCCAGCGCACCAGAACCTCATCTCCACCACGGATCTGGAGAGCCGCATCACCTATGCCAACGACGAGTTCTGCCAGATCGCCGGTTTCACCCTGGAGGAGCTGCAGGGAGCGCCCCACAACCTGGTCCGCCACCCCGACATGCCACCCCAGGCCTTCGCCGACATGTGGCGCCATCTGCGGGAAGGCAAGAGCTGGATGGGCCCGGTCAAGAACCGCTGCAAGAACGGGGATCACTACTGGGTCAGCGCCTTCGTGACCCCCATCCAGGATGCGAGCGGCAAGGTGGTGGAGTACCAGTCGGTGCGCACGGCGCCGGATGACGCAGTCAAGCAGCGGGCGGAGCGAGTCTATGAGGAGATTCGCAGCGGCAAGACCCCGCGGGCCCTGCGCCTTCCCCCCTTCTCCCACACGCTTGCGCTCACTCTCTGCCTGCTGCCTTGCCTGGCGGCCCTGGTGGCTCTGGGCTATCAGCACGGCACTGACTGGCCCCTTCTCCTCGGCGCCCTCTCCCTGATGCTGGCGCTCGCCATCAACCAGACCCTCTCTCGCCGCCTCGCGCGGCTGGATACCCTGGCCCGCGACCGCTTCGACAACCCCTTGATGCAACTGCTCTATACCGGCCGGGTCGATCGCCTGGCCGCCGTCGAGCTCGCCATGCAGATGAATCAGGCCGAGTTCAATGCGGTGCTGGCCCGCACCCAGCAGACCTGCCAGCAGATCCTGACATCCGCCCAGACGGATCTGCACAACGCCGAGACCATCACCGACAACCTGCAGCAACAGCAGGCCCAGACCAACCAGGTGGCGACCGCCATCACCCAGATGGCGGAGTCCATCCGCGAGGTCTCCCACAGCTCGACCGCAGCCTCCGATCGACTGGACGAGACCGCCGATCTGTTCAGGGAGGGCAACCGCAGCGTGCAGGAGACACTGGTCGAGGTGGGGGGGATGCACAGCGAGCTGATCGCCTCCAAGGGGGTGATCACCACCCTCGCCACCCAGTGCCGGGCCATCGACGGCATTCTGGACGTCATCAACAACATCGCCAACCAGACCAACCTGCTGGCCCTCAACGCCGCCATCGAGGCCGCCCGGGCTGGCGAGGCGGGTCGCGGCTTCTCTGTGGTGGCGGACGAGATCCGCACCCTGGCCATCAAGACCCAATCCTCCACCGGCGAGATCCAGAAGATGATCACCCTGCTGCAGGGCAGCGCCGGGGATGCGGAACAGGCGATGGAGAAGGGAGAGCAGCGCTCCGCCATCTGCCGACTCAAGGCCGCCGCCACCGGGGACGTGCTGCAGCAGATAAGCGATCGCCTGCTGCAGGTGGCCTCCGGCAGCAGCCAGATAGCCCAGGCGGTGCAGGAGCAGTCCCAGGTCACCGCCGACATCGACCGCAGCGTGCTCAGCATCAAGACCCTGGCCGACGACTCCAGCCAGGGCAGCCGCCACGCCGTGCAGGGCATCATTCAGCTGGTGCGCCAACTCGGCGAGCTGGAGCGGCTGGTGCGCCAGTTCCAGCAACATCCCGCCGCCCAGCCAACCAGCTCGGCCCTGACCAGCGGCCAGCCCCTGCTGGCCCGCTAAGCCTTCACGGAGCAAACCAGACCCAAAGACCGTGCGCTAATACAAAAAAACATGGGCCCCTGTCGTCACCGGCAGCGGGCCCAATTATCTCTGGTGGGAATACGAGTCTGACCGGATTGCCCCCACTTGGACTAACGCCCGGGCAAGATAATGCGTCGCAAATCCGCCCGCGCAGCCACCTGCTTGCCCTGCCGTGCGACCATATCGGCGACGCAGCATGGCGCTCAGCAGAGCTGATCATCCTGGTTCACTCCCGCCCCCATACGCCGTGAGCGTTGAGCCTGAAAAAGAGCAGAGCCTTGGGAGCCTTCTCATCCACCATCCCCTCCCGACCACAACTCCATACCCACTCAATTTATTGATCTTGCCCGAGAAACTACCAGTTCCCCCTTCCCTAGCAGGCTCCGTTCGGTAACATAGCCATCAGGATCACCTCTTGTCGGAGCAGCCATGTACCAGACCAGAGCCACAGGGAAAGGATCAGCAGACTGGAGGCTGAAATTCAGGGGCGGTAGCTTTGCCTGAATGTTGGGAAGATCACGACCAAAGGGGTAAATGTTTGAAAAGAAAACCAATAATCAAGCTTTCTCATATTCAAGAAATTATCAAGTTATTTGATTCAATAAGCCAAGACGCGAACTTACCTGATACATATTACGAGATGTCTCGTTATATAAGATCAACTGAATATGATGAAATGAATTTGTATGAACTTTCTTTTGAACCTTATTTATCTATAGCTAAGCAATGTGACATGAATTTTTTTGCCCTGTATCGGAGCAAACAACGAATATATCTTGTTCATTGTAACGATGCCGGTCACCCCCCACCTCGATGGGAAGCCCACCCTATCAAACTCTCTCAACTTAAGGATCTTGATTTGATGATGTTTTTAATGCGAGATCACGCCTATCAATTGGCGCTAAGAAATAAGCAATATTTAGACTATGAAATTTAGACAATTAAATATCCCCATATAGACAAACCGATAAGATTGATAGCATATTCATAGCATGTGATTGCCACATTTGTTTTAGTATCAATCATTAAAAAACCACAACCATCATATTCAATATGAAAGTTCTATTAATATTTTTTGGTTTTCTCTTTTTGACGAGTTCGGTGAACCCTCAGGAGATCATGACTCGCATAGTTAGCAGGGATGATGGTTCGTTTATCTCTTATTATCTTGTCCAACATACCCATGACACAGATACACTGCTGTTGATCCTGCAAGGCTCTGATTGCAATAGTGTCTTGAAAATAGCGTCCATACTCACCGAGTATAAAAATGTTTGGCCAGAAGCTGACCTGTTGTTAATCGAAAAATACGGCATCACTCGTAAATCAAAATACAGTCCCGACCCGGCACGCAAGGATTGTCCTGCTCAGTACCTTGAAAAGGACAACCCTGCGCAGCGGGTTGCGGATATCAAGGTTGTGCTCGATTCCGTTCGAAAATACGGTCAATATAAGAAATTAATTATACTAGGCGGAAGTGAAGGAGCCGTTATCGCCAACCTGGTGAGCGCAGAAGTTGACTATATCGATGCCACTATCTCCTTTAATGGCGGTGGCCGCTGGTTTATCGATGACGTCTCATACAGCATCGCTGCAGAGCATAAAAATCCCGAAGCTGCGAGAAAAGAGATCGACGGTTTTAAAGGGTTTGCCGAACATGTTCTTAACAGCAAACCCTTTGAACTTGATGTGAGCGGACATGGTTATCATTGGTGGCAGCAGATGCTCTCCATCGATCAGCTTGATACCCTTAAAAAAGTAAAGTCTCCTCTGCTGATCATTCAGGGAGGGAGGGACACGTCGGTATCACCACAGAAAACAGATGAAATGATGCAGCGCCTTAAAGAGCTCGGGAAGAGCAATATCGAGTATCGACGTTATGAAGCACTTGATCATGGATTGAAAAACAGTGACGGGAGAAATCTTCGCAAAGAGGTTATCAGCGATATGAATTTATGGTTACAGTCGAAGTTAGATAATCCAACCAATAAATTCAGCGATAACTGATTGAAGCTGGGCTGGCTGGATACTGAAATTCAGGGGAGGTAGCGTAGTTTTTACAGGTTAGCGCAGAGCGTAGCGAGGCCCAACAGACAAGTATTATCACGCCAACCAGAGCGGGATAAATATGGATTTGGTTGATCGGTAAATGTTGGGCTTCACTGCGTTCAGCACCAACCTACGATTTTTAGCCAGATATTCTAGATATTACCAGAATGCGCATCTTGCCCACACAAGGAGACCCGCCGCATACAACGGCTTACCACATGGTAATCGGGAATATCTTGCAGGTTAATCTAGCGTGAACGAGCGATGGTCATGGCAAACCCCTCGACTGGCTATCCATCAAGCGAAGCAGCATGCTACGCTGCAGTCAAATTGGTGGATGTCCCATATCTAATGTAATTATCACCACTTATTTATCGTAGGTTTATCATGAAAATTAAAAAGATTCAGTTACCTAAGCTACTTGAATTAAGTGTTGATAAGGCAACAAATAAAGTAAGCAACCGCGAGAGTGAGCATAGAGAATTCAAGCTAAAATTCGAAAACAACAACCTCCCTAAATTTGCAAAGACAATGGCAGCCTTTGCGAACCGAGATGGTGGTGTTCTTTTTTTTGGTGTAAAAGATAAGCCTCGAGAGCTGATAGGGATCGTAGAAGCTGAAGTACCAGATGATGTAGTCATCACAAACTTTTTAAAAGAGTATTTTCAGCCAGAGATTCTTTTCGAATCACATGTAATTGAAAGACACGGTCTAAAAATTCATGCTTTGTTGGTTAAACCAGCTCACAGAAAACCAATAATTTGCAAGAAATCAAAATCAATCAGAGCTGAACAAGGTAAGCCTGATAAAGAAGTTTTACGCGAAGGTGCAATTTATTATAGATACTCAGCCTCCACTGATGAAATAAAATATGCTGATTTAATATATATGCTTGATACTGAGCGTGAATCTTATTTCAAAGCAATGATTGACAATATTACGCTACTGAATAAAGTGGGCATAGATAAAGCAGCAGTTATTGATGCTCATGAGTTATCTGGAAATGATCAGGCAGCTTCTGTATATTTAACAAATGACACCGCACAGAAACTAAACTGGATTGATAGCGGGAGTTTTGTTGAGGATGAAAATGAAGGTGGAAAAGCTTATTATGTGGTTAGAAAAGTTGAAATAAAACATGGCATTGAGATACAAAAACCTGTCGATTTTGCAAACACGCACCCCTTGACAAAAACAGCTCTTTCTAAAAAAGTAAAAATTGACAACCCTTATATTGACGCTGTTACATGGAAACTTGGGATAAAGGACAACCCAACATACCATATTCCATCTCATCACGGTTTAAATAAAATTCATAAATATACAGAAGCATCTGCAAATCTAATTATTAAAAGTTTCCCATTTGATATGAAAAATCGAAAAGATAAATTCAAGGAAATATATGATGAATATCATGCTGCTCTACGCTAAAGAACATACAACAGTGTTTTAACCTATGGCGGCACTACGTGCTACTGCATAAAGCGAATTTATAAAACAAGGGAATGTTTATGTCTGATTTATTTTCATCACAAGCAGGTACTCTTTCATATGGTATTACCTTGTTCGAGCAATACATAAATAGAGTTCACAAAGCATATGAAGATGAAGAATTTTTTGATTGGCCAACTATATTTTTGACAACTACATTGCAAGCAACTTCAGTGTCATTAATAAAACTATTGCCTTCTGTAGATGACACAAATGAAATATTAGATAAACGTTCAATTGCATCTTTAGTAAGAAATATCATTGATACTCATGATGTTTTAGACATGATGAGTAATGCAGATACACCTGAAAGGTTGAGCCTTCACCGTAACATTTTGGGTATGTATATATCAGGCCGCATTAACAAAATCCAAAAATCGATAGATAATGAAAGAGCCGAAAAGTTTTATCCTTACTCAAAAGAACAGTATTGGAAAAAATCAAATCATCTCCCTATTATACTCACCGACTTGATAAACTGAAAAATGGTGAAGGTGTTTTCTATAACACTAGAATGGAAAGATTAAAAAATTCTTGTGAGGAACATGCCGATTTCGTCTCTGGTATTATTGCTGACTTATCAACACTTGTTCATTCAATTCCACCTACCCTTTGGCTCAGTGGTTTAAATGAAGTTTATAGTAATTCAGAAGACAATAGAAACATGGTTTCAATTTGGTTAAGAGTTGCGAACTTCTTCTTTGCTCGCTCTATATCTTATTTTTTAAAAGTAACTAAATATGATGTCACTCCTGAACTACAAAAATTTATTACACATCATAGAAAGGTCTTCTCATAGAAGAATGATTTTATAACAAATTTGAAACTTGACAGTACTATGTACGGCCATTAAAAGTCAGAGAAAAATTCACCTTTGAGCACCATACTACACGTCCTATTAAGCCGTTAGCCACTGACAACCAAGGGAATAGTTAGAAGACAATAAACAAGAGGGCAAACACCCCCTTGTTTATCAATATTCGGCGCTGACAATCAACCTTAATCGATTAACCCCCGCAGCCTTAGCGCAGTCAGCAGTTCATCCACCAGCGTGGCAACCGGTTTACCGGCATTAAGCAGATGAATTTCCGGCTGTTCGGGGGCCTCGTAGGCCGAGTCGATGCCGGTAAAGTTGCGGATCTCTCCGGCCCTAGCCTTCTTGTAGAGCCCCTTGGGGTCGCGCTCTTCACAGATGGCGAGGGGCGCATCCACAAACACCTCGACGAACTCCCCTTCACCCAGGAGATTGCGCACCAGATCCCGCTCGGCACGGAACGGCGAGATAAAGGCGGTGAGCACGATAAGGCCCGCATCCACCATGAGTTTTGCCACCTCGCCGACCCGGCGGATATTCTCCTGACGGGCGGCGTCATCGAAGCCGAGATCCCCGCACAGGCCGTGGCGCACATTGTCCCCATCCAGCAGATAGGTGTGCTTGCCTTGCGCCGCCAGCGCCTGCTCCAGCGCCCCCGCCAGGGTGGATTTGCCCGCCCCGGAGAGTCCGGTGAACCAGATCACCAGGGGCTTTTGCCCCTTCTGTTCAGAGCGGCTCTCTTTGTCGACGGCATGGGCATGCCACACGATATTGCTCATTCAAACTCCTTGCGAGGCATCAGGGCCCCAAAACGAAGAGGGTTGCGCCTTAAAACGGAAACAGCAGGGGCACCATGACGATCACCCCGAGGCTGTAGGCCAGGGAGACAGGCACCGCCAGCTTGAGGTAATCCGGCATCTTGTAGTTGCCCGCCGCATAGACCATGAGGTTGGTCTGGTAGCCGTAGGGCAGTATAAAGCTGGAGCTGGCCCCGAACAGCACCGCCAGGATGAACGGCATGGTGGAGACGTCCATGCTGAGCGCCAGCTGGTAGCCCATGGGGAAGGCCAGGGCCGCGGCGGCGTTGTTGCTCATCAGCTCGGTCAGCACCAGGGTAAACAGGTAGATGCCGATAAAGGCGATGATGGGGCTGGAACCGTTGAACTCCCCCATCAGCCAGTCGGCAATCAGCCGCGCCAGTCCGCTCTTCTCCAGCTGATCGGCGATGGCCAGCGCCCCGCCCACCACCAGCCAGATGTCCAGCGGAAAGCGGCGACGGATCTCGTCCAGGGTCAGGATACGGGTGAGCAGCAGCGCCACCAGCATCAGCAGCAGCCCCTTGAACAGCGGCACCAGATCGAACACCGACAGCGCCAGTACCCCGAGAAAGCCCAGCACCACGGCGGCGCTGCGCTTGCCATCGAGCCGGGTGGAGGCTTCCAGCCCGCTCACCACCACGAACTCCCGGGAGAGGGACTTGTTGCCCGCAAACTTGGGGCCGGGGGCCAGCAACAGGGTGTCCCCTGCGTGCAGTTCAATCTGGCCGAGGCCGCCGGTGAGCTGGGTCTCGCCCCGGCGCACCGCCAGCACCACCGCATCGAAGTGGGTACGAAACTCCGCATCCTTGATGGTCTGCCCCACCAGCCGCGAGCTGTGGCTGACGATCACCTCCACCAGATGCTGGCCGTTGAGGCGGTGCTGGCCGTAGAGATCCAGCCCCTTGAGCTCCTGCAACACACCGACGCTCTCCACGTCGCCGCAAAACAGCAGCATGTCCCCTTCGTGCAGCTCGTGTTCCGGCTGCACCGGGCAGATCACCTGGTTGCCCCGGATGATCTCGGCGAGATAGAGGCTTTTGAGGCTGCGCAGGCCGTTCTCCTTGACGCTGCGCCCGGCCATGGGGGAGCCGGGGCCCACCTTGGCCTCGAGAAAGTAGCCGGATTCCCGGCTCATCTCGGTGTCCTGTTCCGGCAGGTGGCGGGCAAACAGCAGCACGGCGACCAGGCCGGTCAGCAATGTCCCCGCCCCCACCATAAAGAAGTCGAACATGCCGAGCGGCGGCGCCCCCATCTTGATGAGGAAGCTGTTGACGATGAGGTTGGTGGAGGTGCCGATCAGGGTCAGCACGCCGCCAAAGGTCGCCGCGAAGCACATGGGCAGCAGCAGCCGGGACGGCGCATGGTTGGGGTTGCGCTTGACCGCCCCCAGCATGGAGGCCACCACGGCGGTGTTGTTGACGAAGGCCGACAGGAAGGCGGTGGAGAACCACACCTTGACCAGCACCTTGTTGAAGGAGCCGGTGCCCACCAGGTTGGCGAACCAGCTCATGACCCGGGTCTTCTCCACCGCCAGCGACACCAGCAGCAGCAACACCAGGGTCAGCAGGGCGCTGTTGGTGTAGCCCGCCACTACGGCGTTGATGTCCGCCAGGCCGCTCAGATAGGTGATGAGCACGGCGCCCGAGAAGAGCAGCGCCGGCCGGAGTTTGCCCTGGATCAGCAGGGCGACGAGGGCAGCCAGCAGACCCAGCACCAGGGATTGTTGCCAGGTCATGGGCTTACTCCTTGCCGGAATCGTTGCTGATGGTCAGCGCCTGCCAGTGGGGGAAGTGCTTGCGCACCAGGGCGTTGAGCTCCACTTCGAACTCGCTGTATTGCCCTTTCACTGCCTTGGCCGCCAGCCCTTCCACTATCATGCCCGCGCCCACGGTGACGTTGGTCAGACGGTCGATCAGGATGAAGCTGCCGGTATCACGGATCTCCTGGTAGGGGTCGAACGCCACCGGGTCGGTCAGGCTGAATTCGCACAGGCCGATCTCGTTGAGCTTGAGCTCGGAGGCGTCCAGCTCATCGAGCTTGTTGATCTCGATGCGGTGGCGAATGGCCTCCACCTGGCCGCGGCTCTTCTTGGTGGCCAGCTTGACGTCATAGACCCGGCCCGGTTGCAGGGACTCTTCCCCCATCCAGACGATGTGAGCCAGCACGTTCTGGGTCACCTGGGGCTTCTTCGCCGCATCCACCAGCAGGTCGCCGCGGCTGATGTCGATCTCGTCCGCGAAGGTGACCGTGATGGCCTGGCCCGGCAGGGCGTACTCCAGATCCCCGTCGAAGGTGACGATGCGGGTGACTGTGCTCTCCTTGCCGGAGGGCAGCACCGCAAGCCGATCGCCGACCCGCAGGATGCCAGAGGCCATGGTGCCCGCGAAGCCGCGAAAGTCGAGGTTGGGGCGATTCACGTACTGCACCGGCAGGCGCACCGGATGGCGCTCCAGCTCGCGCTCCACTTCGGCGCTCTCCAGCAATGAGAGCAGGGTCTCGCCCTCGTACCAGGCCAGCTTGTCGCTCTGGTTGACCACGTTGTCACCATCCAGCGCCGAAACCGGCACTATATGGATGGTGTCGACGCTCAGCTTCCTGGCGAACTCGCGGTATTCGGCACTGATGCGATCGAACACCTCCTGGCTGAACTCCACCAGATCCATCTTGTTGACCGCCACCACGAACTGCTTGATGCCCAAGAGGCTCGCGATAAAGCTGTGGCGACGGGTCTGATCCAGCACCCCCTTGCGGGCGTCGATCAATATGATGGCCAGATCGCAGGTGGAGGCGCCGGTGGCCATGTTGCGGGTGTACTGCTCATGGCCCGGGGTGTCCGAGATGATGAACTTGCGCTTGGCGGTAGAGAAATAGCGGTAGGCCACGTCTATGGTGATGCCCTGCTCGCGCTCGGCCTGCAGGCCGTCCACCAGCAGCGCCAGGTCCAGCTTCTCGCCGGTGGTGCCGAGCTTCTGACTGTCGGACTCCAGCGCCTTCAACTGATCTTCATAGATCTGCTGGGAGTCGTGCAGCAGGCGACCGATGAGGGTGCTCTTGCCGTCGTCCACGCTGCCGCAGGTGAGAAAGCGCAGCAGGCTCTTGTGTTGCTGGGCGTGCAGGTAGGCTTCAATGCCCTGTTCGCTGATGGCGGTCTGAATGTGGTTGTTCATGATGCGATTCCTTAGAACATTTTTTTAGAAATAGCCCTGACGCTTCTTCTGCTCCATGGAGCCGGCCTGATCGTGGTCGATGAGCCGCCCTTGCCGCTCGCTCGAGGTGGTGAGCAGCATCTCTTCGATGATCTCGGGCAAGGTGGTGGCATTGGATTCGATGGCCCCGGTCAGCGGGTAGCAGCCCAGGGTGCGGAAGCGCACCAGCTCCTGCTTCACTTCGTCTTCCGGGCCTATGGGCATGCGCTCGTCATCCACCATGATCTTGATGCCGTTGCGCTCAACCACCGGGCGATGGGCGGCAAAGTAGAGCGGCACTATGTCGATGTTCTCGAGATAGATGTATTGCCAGATGTCCAGCTCGGTCCAGTTGGAGAGCGGGAACACCCGGATGCTCTCCCCCTTGTTGACCTGGCTGTTGTAGACGCGCCACAGCTCGGGTCTCTGGTTCTTCGGATCCCAGCGGTGGGACTTGTCGCGGAAGGAGTAGACCCGTTCCTTGGCACGGGACTTCTCCTCGTCGCGGCGGGCGCCACCGAAGGCCGCATCGAAGCCGTATTTGTTGAGCGCCTGCTTGAGCCCCTCGGTCTTCATGATGTCGGTGTGCTTGCCGCTGCCGTGGACGAAGGGGTTGATGCCCATGGCGAGCCCTTCCGGGTTCTTGTGGACGATAAGATCCAATCCGTACTTTTTGGCGGTCTCGTCGCGGAACTTGATCATCTCCTTGAACTTCCAGTTGG
This sequence comes from Aeromonas genomosp. paramedia, assembly GCF_023093515.1. Lineage (NCBI taxonomy): Bacteria > Pseudomonadati > Pseudomonadota > Gammaproteobacteria > Aeromonadales > Aeromonadaceae > Aeromonas > Aeromonas genomosp. paramedia. The sequence continues at coordinate 365,646 of NZ_JAAROG010000001.1, read as the reverse complement.
TGTCCACGTGGAGCAGGGGGAAGGGGATCTTGCCCGGATAGAAGGCCTTGCGGGCCAGGTGCAGCATGACGGAGGAGTCCTTGCCGATGGAGTACATCATCACCGGGTTTTCAAATTCGGCAGCCACCTCGCGGATGATATGGATGCTCTCGGCTTCCAGCTGCTGCAAGTGGGTAAGTCTTTCACGGTCCATGTCTGGGTCCTCGGTTCATTGCTATCGCGCCTGCTCGGGGCGCGGTTCTGGTTCAGTTCGGTGCCGCCTTGGCCGCACCGTCAAATCGATTCGGGTCTCGCCCTTCAGGCCAGGCTCACCAGCTTGAGTTCGTGGCGGCTCGCCTCTGTCTCGGCCCGCTCGCCCGCCTGCTCGCCAAACCAGGCGAGCTGCTTGCGCAAGGCCACCACCTCGCCGATGACGATGAGGGACGGGCTCACCGCCTGCTGGGCCAGTTCCGCCAGCTCGTCCAGGGTGCCTGTCAGTACCCGCTGCCGCGCCGTGGTGCCCCGCTCTATGATGGCGATGGGGGTGGCGGCGCTTCGGCCATGGCTCACCAGCTGCTGCTGGATGTGCTCGGAGCGCATCAGTCCCATGTAGATGACCAGGGTCTGGTTGGTTGAAGCGAGCTGCTGCCAGTCGGGCTCCTTGCCCTCCTTCTGGCAGTGGCCCGTGATGAAGACGGCGCTCTGGGCATGGTCGCGGTGAGTGAGCGGAATGCCCGCATAGGCGGTGGCACCGGCGGCGGCCGTGATGCCGGGCACCACGGAGAAGGGGATACCCTCCTCTGCCAGCACTTCCAGCTCCTCGCCGCCACGGCCGAACATGAAGGGATCCCCCCCCTTGAGCCGCACCACCCGGTTGCCCGCCCTGGCGTATTCCACCAGCAGGCGATTGGTCTCTTCCTGGGGCACGCTGTGGGCCCCCGCCTTCTTGCCGACCGACACCAGGGTGGCGTCCCGGCGCACCAGATCCAGGATCTCCGGGGAGACCAGCTGGTCATAGAGCACCACTTCGGCTTGCTGAATCTGTTGCAACGCCTTGAGGGTCAGTAGGCCCGGGTCCCCTGGACCCGCCCCTACCAGCACCACTTCCCCCATTTCGGTCTGGGCCTTGTCGAGCCCCTCGTTCAGCCACTGCTCTGCACCTTGCCAATCGGCTTTCTCGATCAGACCGGCCAGGGTGTTGGAGGCAAAGGCGCGCTCCCAGAAGCGGCGACGATCGGAGAGGGAGGCCAGCACTCGCTTGGCCCGGCTGCGCACCCGGCCGGAGAGCTCCGCCAGACCGCCCAGATGGCGGGGCAGCAGGCTCTCGAGCCGCTCGCGCAACAGGCGCACCAGCACGGGAGCCTTGCCACCGCTGGAGACGGCCACCATGATGGGGCTGCGATCGATGATGGAGGGGAAGATAAAGCTGGAGCGCTCGGGGTCATCCACCACATTCACAAAAAGCCCGAGCTGATTGGCGCTCTGGTAGACCAGGGCGTTGACCTCGAGGCTGTCGGTCGCCGCCACCACCAGGATCTGGCCGGCCAGATGGGCCGGCTCGAAGCGCGCCGCCACATGGGTGAAGCGACCGGCAAACTCATGGAAGTCGGGCTCGAGCTCGGGAGAGACCAGGGTCAGCCGGGCACCTGCCGCCAGCAGCAGGCGCGCCTTGCGCAAGGCAACCTCGCCCCCGCCCACCAGCAATACCGGGCGGCCTTCCAACCTGGCAAACATAGGTAAATAATCCATCAGGGCCCACTCCTCGGCATACGACGACATCTTGGGCGACTATAGGCAGGAGTCCTTATCCCTCAAAATAATAAAAAATGCTCTTTAATGCGTTTTAGTAATTAGTAAAGCCGTGCCGTGGCAAAGGGGAGCGAATGTCCTTGTGGTGGTTCGCACCAGACTCTAGGCTAGTGAAAGTGTTTCATAAGGAGCTTTACCATGAATGAGTCATTGATTGTGCTGGGGATCTTCGTGTTCCTGGTGCTGGCCACCCTGAGCGCGGGCATCAAGATAGTGCCACAGGGTTTCAACTGGACCGTGGAGCGCTTCGGCCGCTACACCCGTACCCTGACCCCGGGCCTCAACCTGCTGATCCCCTATGTGGACAGAGTCGGCCACAAGATCATCATGATGGAGCAGGTGCTGGACATCCCGGCCCAGGAGGTGATCTCCCGGGACAACGCCAACGTCACCATAGACGCCATCAGCTTCGTGCAGGTGGTGGATGCCCGCAAAGGGGCCTATGAGGTCAACGATCTCACCAGCGCCATCAGAAATCTGACGATGACCAATATGCGGACAGTGCTCGGCGCCATGGAGCTGGACGAGATGCTCTCCCAGCGCGACACCATCAACGAGAAGCTCTTGCGTACCATGGATGCCGCCACCGCCCCCTGGGGCATCAAGGTAACCCGGATCGAGATCAAGGATGTGCGCCCGCCGCTCGCCCTGGTGGAGGCGATGAACGCCCAGATGAAGGCCGAGCGCCAGAAGCGGGCCGAGGTGCTGGAGGCCGAAGGGGTGCGCCAGTCCAAGATCCTGAAAGCGGAAGGGGAGAAGCAGTCCCAGATCCTCAAAGCCGAGGGGGAACGCCAGGCCGCCTTCCTCGCCGCCGAGGCGCGGGAGCGTGCCGCCGAGGCGGAAGCCAAGGCAACCCATATGGTCTCCCAGGCCATCGCCGAGGGGGATATGCAGGCCATCAACTACTTCGTGGCCCAGAAATACACCGAGGCCCTGGCCCGCATCGGTGAAGGGCCCAACAGCAAGATCATCATGATGCCCCTGGAAGCGGGCAGCCTGATTGGTTCGGTGGCCGGCATGGCCGAGCTGTTCAACAAAGATGGCAAGGTCGGCAAGCCATGACAGCCCTGTTCGAGGGGCTGACCCACTGGCACTGGCTGGGGCTCGGTTTCGTGCTGCTGGCCATCGAGGTGCTGGGATCTGTGGGCTTCCTGCTCTGGACCGGCATCGCCGCCCTGGAGGTGGGGATCTTGCTGCTGATCTGGCCCTTCGGCTGGCAGGCACAGCTGCTGCTGTTCGCGGCGCAGTCCCTGGTGACCACCTGGGCCTGGTGGCGCTGGCAGCACAAGCGCGACCGCTCGAGCCGGGATGCGGCCGCCCCCATCAACGAGCGGATGCAGAGCTATCTGGGACGGGAGCTGACCCTGCTTGATGAGGTGAGCCAGGGGATGAGCCGGGTGCACCTGGATGACACCGTCTGGACGGTGCGCTGCAACCAGCCGCTGGCGGCGGGCAGCAGAGTCCGGGTGACGGGATATGACTCCCATATCCTGCTGGTGGAGCCGCTACCCTGAGCGGGGAGCCGTTGCCCGCAGTGGCCATAAAAAAACGGGCCCGGCGTTACCGCCGGGCCCGATTTTTTTATGAGGTGCAGGCTTAGTTGGCCTTGGCATCGCTCACAGCAGCTTCTGCCTTGGTGGCCACGTCAGCAGCAGCCTTCTCGACGGTAGCAGAGGCTTCGGAAGCGGCCTTCTCTACGGTAGAGGCAGCTTCGCTAACAGTTGCAGCAACGTCGGCGGCCGGAGTAGCGGCCGGAGCGGCGGCTTCTTCTTTCTGACCACAGGCGGTCAACATCAGACCCAGGATACCGGCTACCAGTACTTTGTTCATGTGCATACCCTCAAAAAAAGATGGAGAGATGGTGTCAAAAACCATCACTGTGCGTCTTCGCCCCCGGTAAAACAGCGAGCCACCGGGAGTCGGGAGGCGCGCGAAATATATCCCCATATGCGACCAATGAAAACGCGTATCACAATGATATTTTCTCGTTGGCTGGATAAAAAGAACTACTGCAACGACAAATGTTAATACAATACGCCTTTATTTACGCCAAACCGCACGATTAAAAACCAACAAGAGAACGATTGTCAGTCAATGATTGCCATTTCGGCAGCCGTCACCGGTATCGTGAACGTGCCTTCAGTCAGACAGCTTCTGACAGCTCAGCCGCCGCCCCTGGCTGTCGCTCTCTCTGGCCAGATCCAGCAGTGCCATCACCGCCAGGGCCTCCACCGCGGGCACAGGGTTGCCGGCCTCCCCCCTGATGGCGGCGCAGACACCGCGGTAGTAGGCGCCGTAATCACCGGCCTCCCCACTCACCGCCTGCACCAGGGATTGCCCCTCCACCATGCGGCTGAGCTGGCCGGGTTCGGGATCCTGGCCCCAGTTCGCCGCAAGCGGGCGCAGGCCGAGCTTGAGCTGCTCCTCCTGCACATCCATGCCGAACTTGATGAAGGATCCTTCGCTGCCGTGGATGACGAAACGCGGCATGGTGGCAGAGACCAGGCAGCTGCCGTGCAGAATGACCCGCATCTCGCCGTAACCCAGCAACACGTGGAAGTAGTCATCGCTCAGGGCGCCGGGGCGCTGGGCGGCCAAGTCAGCCTGGATCCAGTCAGGCTGGCCGAACAGCTGCAACGCCTGATCCAGGATGTGGGGACCGAGATCGAACCAGAGCCCGGAACCCGGGCCGCCCGCCTCGCGCCAGCGCTGACGCACCTCGGGGCGGTAGCGATCAAAGTGAGATTCAAACTGGGCTACCTTGCCCAGCGCTCCTTCCGCCAGCAGGCGGCGTACCGTGAGGAAGTCCCCGTCCCAACGCCGGTTGTGGAAGATGCTGAGCAGCCGCTGCTGTTTCTCGGCCAGCTCGACGAGCGCCTCGGCTTCGGCCAGATCCAGCGCGAACGGCTTGTCGATCACCACGTGCTTACCCGCCAGCAGGGCCTGACGGGCGATGGGGGCATGGGTATCGTTCGGGGTCGCTATCACCACCAGATCGACCGTGCTGTCGGCCAGCACCTCGTCCAGGGTGCCGACCTGGCAGCCCGGCAGCTCGGCCTGCACCTTGGCGGCATCACGGCTCACCACCCGGCGCAGGGCAAGCCCCGGGGTGCTGGTCAGGAAGGGGGCGTGGAAGGTCTGTCCTGCAAAGCCGTAACCCACCAGGGCGGCGTTGATTGTCTGACTCATGGGATTCTCCGCTGAACTGTCCAATATGATAGGCACCTGGCGACGCTGCGCCCAAAAAAGAAGGGGGCCTTAAGCCCCCGTTTCGTTCATCAGAGCACAGGATTTATGGCCTGTGCAAGCGACGTTATCCATCGACGCCGGGGCTCTGCCCCGCGCATCAAGGCTGCAGGCAGAGGCGACGACCCTGCCGCGTCATCAACATCAGCAAGGGGGGCAGCAGCAGCCACATGTGCAGGGCCAGCTGGCTCAGGGGATCCGGCATCAACCAACCGGTGATCCCCACCAGGGCGCCGGAGCCGCTCATCTGGAACAGGCCGAGCAGGGCGGCGGCGGTCCCGGCGCAGTGACCGAAGGGTGCCAGCGCCATGCCGGCGGCAGCGCCCAAGATCATGGCGAAGCCGATGCTGGAGAGGAACACTGGCCCCATCATCGCCAGCGGATGAGCCAGGTGCATGGTCAGCGTCAGCAGGATGGCCGACACCAGCAGCACCAGCAGGCCGATGCGCAGGGTGCGTCTCGGTCCCACCCTGGCGATGAAGCGCGGTGCCAGGAAGCAGGCCAGGATGTTGAGCGCCGCGTTGGCGGTGAACCAGTAGCTGAACCCGTTCATGTCCAGACCCAGCTTCACCATCAGCTGTACCGGCGCCGCCGTGACATAGGCCAGGATCACCGCCATCGCCAGCATGCAGAGCGCCGCGTTGAACAGGAAGCTCGGGGAGCGCAGCACAGGGCTGTAGCGCGACCAGCTGATGAGCGGGCCGCTGCTGCTGGTCTCCTCGGGGCGGGTCTCCGGCATCCGCCACAGCAGCCAGCTACCGACCACAACGGCATACCCGGCCATAAACCAGAAGTTGGCCGACCAGCCCGCCTTGGCGGTGAGCCAGCCACCGAGCAGGGGCGCCAGCGCCGGAATGAAGCAGATGGCGCCGTTCAGGTAGGAGATCATCTGACCGCTCTTCTTGGGGCCATAGCTGTCACGCACCACGGAGAAGGCGGCGACCGAGGTGGCACAGGCACCGAAGCCTTGCAGCACCCGCGCCAGCATCAGCTCGCCGAGGCTCGCCGCAAAACCGGCGGCCAGGGCGCTCAGGCCGTAGAGCAGCACGCCGCCAAGGGCGATGGGTTTGCGCCCGTAGCGATCGGCGAGCGGCCCCACCAGCAGCTGACCCAGCCCCATGCTGAACAGGAACCAGGTGATGGTGCCCTGCATCAGGGTCACTTCGGCCCCCAGCTGCTCGGCCATCTGCGGGATGGCGGGCAGATAGATGTCGATGGCCAGCGGGCTGAACAGCACCAGGAGTACAAGCAGAAGAATCAATGGCATCAGTCACCTCAAGCCCTAGGGGGAAAATCGATTGGTGCGCGAGTCTACTGACTCAGAGTAATGAATTGAAATGGTATTTAATCACTTCGGTTATTCCTCCTTGGAAACATGTATTTTATCCACTCCTCTGCACTGCCGCGGCGACCCACATCCGGTGCCGGATTGCAGGCAATTGGCGCTTTTACTAAACCCCTGCCCCGCATAGAATGCGCAGATTATTTTTGCGGAGGTGCGTGATGAACAAGCTTGTCCTGGCAACAGGGAACCAGAAAAAGGTGAAGGAATTGGCCGCCATGCTGGCCGATATGAAGATCCAGGTGATCCCACAGAGCGAGTTTGCGGTCTCCGATGCCGACGAGACCGGCACCACCTTCGTCGAGAATGCCATCATCAAGGCACGCCACGCTGCCCGCATCACAGGCCTGCCCGCCGTCGCCGACGACTCAGGCCTGGAAGTGGACCTGCTGCACGGTCGCCCCGGCGTCTACTCCGCCCGCTTTGCCGGCGCCGGTGCCAGCGACAAGGAGAACATCGACAAGCTGCTGGCCGAGCTGCAAGGCGCCCCCGACTACCTCAAGAGCGCCCGCTTCTGGTGCGTGCTGGTCTATATGCGCCACGCCGACGATCCCACCCCCATCATCTGCCAGGCGAGCTGGGAGGGGATGATCATCGACGAGCCCCGCGGTCAGCACGGCTTCGGCTATGATCCCGTGTTCTTCGTACCGGATCACGACTGCACCTCGGCCCAGATGCCGGCGGAGCTCAAGAACCAGCTCAGCCATCGCGGCCAGGCGCTGGCCAAGCTCAAGGCGGCGCTGGCCGCGGCGCACTGAGACCCGACCGGGCGCCGGGATACGCCGACACGCATTTCATCTACAATGGGGGCCACCCGACCGGCCCCCATTTTGATTTTTTGAATACTGGAAACACCATGCTGCAACTGCCGCCCCTCTCCCTCTATATCCATGTGCCCTGGTGCGTCCAGAAGTGCCCCTACTGCGACTTCAACTCTCACGCCCAGAAGGGGGAGCTGCCCCACCTCGAGTACGTGGCCGCCCTGCTGGAGGATCTGGATCAGGATCTGCACTGGGCCCAGGGGCGCCCGCTCTCCTCCATCTTCATCGGCGGTGGTACGCCGAGTCTGCTCTCCGTGGAAGCCATGCAGGCGCTGCTGGACGGGGTGCGTGCCCGCATCGCCCTGACCCCGGACTGCGAGATCACCATGGAGGCCAACCCGGGCACTGTGGAGGCGGACAAGTTCGCCGGCTTCCAGCGAGCCGGCATCAACCGCATCTCCATCGGGGTGCAGAGCTTCCAGCAGGAAAAATTGACCCGCCTCGGCCGCATCCACGGCCCGGAAGAGGCGCGCAAGGCCGCCGAGCTGGCCCATGCCATATCGCTTCCCACCTTCAATCTGGATCTGATGCACGGCCTGCCGGATCAGAGCCTGGAGGATGCCCTCTATGATCTGCAGCAGGCCATCGACTGCGCGCCGCCGCACCTCTCCTGGTATCAGCTCACCATAGAGCCGAACACGGCGTTCGCCTCCAAGCCCCCCAAGCTGCCGGAGGACGACACCCTGTGGGACATCTACGAGCAGGGCCACGCCATGCTCACCGCCCAGGGTTATCAGCAATACGAGATCTCGGCCTACGCCAAGGCGGGCTATCAGTGCCGCCACAACCTCAACTACTGGCGCTTTGGCGACTATCTGGGCATAGGCTGCGGCGCCCACGGCAAGGTGACGGATCTCGCGAACCAGCAGATCCTGCGCACCGCCAAGGTGAAGCACCCCAAGGGGTATCTGGACCCTGCCCGCCCCTATCTGGACAGCCAGTGGCAGGTGAGCGCGGACGATCTGCCGCTGGAGTACTTTATGAACCGCTTCCGGCTCTTCGAGCCCGCCCCCAAGGCGGAGTTCGAGGCCTATACCGGGCTGCCGCTGGAGCGGGTGGAGACCATGCTCGCTGTTGCCCAGACCAAGGAGCTTATCGAGGATCTCGGCGAATATTGGCAGCTGACCTCCCTCGGCCATCGCTACCTGAACGTGCTGCTCGAGCTCTTTATGGACGAATGAGGTAACCGCCTTTAACCAGATGGAACACAAGCGGGGCGCCATGAGCGCCCCGCTTGTTTTGGTTCCAAGAACCTGTTCACGGTCTGTCGCGAGAGGCTGTCAGCAAGGTGAAGAGCAGCGCAGGAACCGGAGTGTGTAAGTACACATGAGGATTCCGAGCAGCACATGAGCCTTGATCACGGCCTCGCAGCAAGATCGTGGACAGGTTCCAAAGCAGAAACCCGCTCAGCAGCAGACGCGTACCCTCTGCTGTTGACCGGGCTCCCACCGCTTGCCGTGCTTGGCCTTGCGCTGGTAGCTCCCCTTGCCCTTCTTGCTTGGCTCGACCCTGGCCTGAAACAGGGGAGAAGTCACCAGTGCCTTGAGGTGGTTGTCCTGGATAATGCCGCGCTGATGATCGTGGACGGGTTCAGTGGTGGCGAGGGCCACCTTCTTCTTGGCCATGCTGGCTCCTTTGCTGTGATGGTAATGAATGGCACTTTGCCGAACGAGGGGCCAAGGAGGCAGCTCAGGACGGCGAAAAAACGCACCGATTGTGCGCCTCTTGCCGCCCGCCTGCAAGGGCTCAGGCCGGGTGATAGACGACCCGCACCAGGCCGCTTGGCAGCACGGCGCTGGACACAGGCACCAGGCGCCCGGGCAGGGCTTGCGTCCACAGGGAAACGCCGGCCCCCAGGGTGACCGGCACCCAGAACAGGGTCAGCTCGTCCACCAGCGCGGCCTGCAGGCCCTGCCTCACGACCTCGCCACCGTCCAGATAGATGTGACGCGCTCCCTGCTGCCCCAGCTCGCTCAGCACCTGCGCCAGCGCCCCCTGCCGGAAAGAGACATGGGCACGGGGCGTGGCGGGCCTGCGGGTCAGCACAGTCACAGGTTTGTCACCATAGGGCCACTCGGGGAAGCCGAGCACGGTTTCATAGCTGTTGCGCCCCATCAGCAGCAGATCGGTGCTGGCCATCAGGGCGCTGTAGCCGGTCTCCTCCTGGGAGTCGCCGCCATAGGGGGCGAGCCAGTCAAGATCCCCGCCCTCCCCCGCGATAAAGCCGTCGAGGGAGAGGGCGAGGAAGGCAGAGACCCGGGGACGATGGCACTCAGTGCTCATGGTCGTGATGCTCGTGACGGGAGGGGGCGCCGGATTCCAGGGTCTCCAGGATGGCGCAGTGCTCCGCCGAGCGGGGGCCACCGCAGCAGATGTCGGAGAGCGCCTTCAGGTTCTCCCGAAAGCGGGTCAGCTCCAGGATCTTCTGCTCCACCTGTTCAAGCTTGGTGTCGGCCACCGCCTTTACCTCCTGGCAGGTCACCCGCGCCTTGTTGGTGTCGAGGGCGAGCAGCTCGCCGATGTCCGCCAGGGAGAAACCCACCGACTTGGCGCGGATGATGAACTCCAGCCGCCGCCTGTCCTGCTCCCCATAGAGGCGGTAGCCAGACTCGTTGCGGATCCCCGGCGAGATGAGCCCGTTCTTCTCGTAAAAGCGCAGGGTGTCCGCCTTCACCCCGCACGCCTTGGCCAGTTCCCCGATCCGATACATAACCCTCTCCCCGACATGGCATAGCGCCCAAAATGGTACTCAATATAAACCGGCTTCCACTATCACCCCTTTGCCCGGCGATTGCCAGCCAAAGGCAGGAAAGCAGTAGACAACCCCGGCGATCCCGCCCCTTGGCCCTCAAAACACTGAAAAGACAAACGTTTCACAAAAAATCACCAGAAAACGTTTAACACCGCACCACACAAGGCTTTGTCTCTTTAAAAAATCCACCACAGCTCACATTTTTTGTGTAGAATACGCGCCCACAAGAGAGCGTCGCGTCAAGCGGGCATTTCCTAAAACGCTTTTGCCAACCCCCGGCTCGCCGGGCGAGAGTGGTTTGCGAAATCCCCCACTTCCATTTATTTGGGGACTCTCTGTGTTGAGCCTCGCCTCCCATGGAACGGTCCCCGTTATGCTGAGGACGATAGTGTGATGGAACAAGCTCGACCCATTCGCCGTGCGCTGCTGAGTGTGTCTGACAAGACTGGCATCCTGGAATTTGCCAAGGCACTCAACGAGCGTGGCGTGGCCCTGCTCTCCACCGGTGGAACCGCCAAGCTGCTGGCCGACGCGGGCCTGCCGGTGACCGAGGTCTCCGACTACACCGGCTTCCCCGAGATGATGGACGGCCGGGTCAAGACCCTGCACCCCAAGGTGCACGGTGGCATCCTCGGCCGCCGCGACCGGGATGACGCCATCATGGCCCAGCACGCTATCTCCCCCATCGACATGGTCGTCGTCAACCTCTATCCCTTCGCCGCCACCGTGGCCAAGCCCGGTTGCACCCTGGAAGACGCCGTCGAGAACATCGACATCGGCGGCCCGACCATGGTTCGCTCCGCCGCCAAGAACCACAAGGACGTCACCATAGTCGTCAAGGCGGCCGATTACGGCCGGGTGATCGCCGAGATGGATGGCAACGGCAACAGCCTGACCCTGGCTACCCGCTTCGATCTCGCCATCGCCGCCTTCGAGCACACCGCCGCCTACGACGGCATGATAGCCAACTACTTCGGCACCCTGGTCCCCTCCTACGGTGACAACAAGGAGGGTGACGCCGAGTCCCGCTTCCCGCGCACCTTCAACGCCCAGTTCATCAAGAAGCAGGACATGCGCTACGGCGAGAACAGCCACCAGGCTGCCGCCTTCTACGCCGAAGAGCAGGCCGCACCGGGCTCGGTGGCAAGCGCCATCCAGCTGCAGGGCAAGGCGCTCTCCTACAACAACATCGCCGACACAGACGCGGCGCTGGAGTGCGTGAAGGAGTTCGCCGAGCCGGCCTGCGTCATCGTCAAGCACGCCAACCCCTGTGGCGTTGCCATCGGTGACGACCTGCTGGGTGCCTACGATCGCGCCTACCAGACCGACCCCACCTCCGCCTTTGGCGGCATCATCGCCTTCAACCGCGAGCTGGATGGTGCCACCGCGGCGGCTATCGTCGCCCGTCAGTTCGTCGAGGTGATCATAGCCCCCAGCATCAGCCAGGCGGCCCGCGAGGCGGTGGCGGCCAAGCAGAACGTGCGTCTGCTCGAGTGCGGCCAGTGGACTGCCCCGGCCCAGGGCTTTGACCTCAAGCGCGTCAACGGCGGCCTGCTGGTGCAGGAGCGGGATCACGGCATGGTCACCCTGGGGGATCTCACCGTGGTCAGCCAGCGTCAGCCCACCGAGGCCGAACTCAAGGACCTGCTGTTCTGCTGGAAGGTCGCCAAGTTCGTCAAGTCCAACGCCATCGTCTACGCCAAAGACGGCCAGACCATAGGCGTGGGTGCCGGTCAGATGAGCCGGGTCTACTCCGCCAAGATCGCCGGCATCAAGGCCGAGGATGAAGGGCTGACCGTCGCGGGCTCTGTCATGGCCTCCGACGCCTTCTTCCCGTTCCGCGACGGCATAGATGCCGCCGCTGCCGCGGGCATCTCCTGCGTCATCCAGCCAGGTGGCTCCATGCGTGACAACGAGGTGATCGAGGCCGCCAACGAGCACGGCATGTGCATGGTGTTCACCAACATGCGCCATTTCCGTCACTGATGAGTCAGGGCCGCCACTGGCGGCCCTTTTGTTGTCTCTTTTCAACTGACTATTTTCAACCGCAGCCCCAGGCGGTTATCACAAATAGAAGCGAGCGATACGATGAAAGTACTGATCATTGGCAACGGCGGCCGTGAGCACGCCCTGGCCTGGAAGGCCAAGCAATCCCCCATGGTGACCCGGGTGTTCGTCGCCCCCGGCAATGCCGGCACCGCCCACGAGGGCAGCATAGAGAACGTCGCCATCGAGGCGACCGACATCCAGGCCCTGCTGGCCTTCGCCAAGGCCCAGCAGATCGGTCTCACCATAGTCGGGCCGGAAGCGCCCCTGGTGAAAGGGGTGGTGGATGCCTTCCGTGCCGAAGGGCTCGCCATCTTCGGCCCGACCGCCGCAGCCGCCCAGCTGGAGGGCTCCAAGGCCTTCGCCAAGGACTTCCTGGCGCGCCACGCCATCCCCACCGCCGAGTACCAGAACTTCACCGAGGTGGAGCCGGCGCTGGCCTACCTGCGCGAGAAGGGTGCCCCCATCGTCATCAAGGCTGACGGTCTGGCGGCAGGCAAGGGCGTCATCGTCGCCATGATCCTCGAAGAGGCGGAAGCGGCAGTGCGCGACATGCTCTCCGGCAATGCCTTCGGCGACGCCGGTGCCCGTGTGGTGATCGAGGAGTTCCTGGACGGGGAAGAGGCGAGCTTCATCGTCATGGTGGACGGCGAGCACGTGCTGCCCATGGCCACCAGCCAGGATCACAAGCGAGTCGGCGACGGCGACACCGGCCTCAACACTGGCGGCATGGGGGCCTACTCCCCGGCGCCCGTGGTGACAGATGCGGTGCATCAAAAAGTGATGGAGCAGGTGATCATGCCGACAGTGCGCGGCATGGCGGCCGAGGGCAACGTCTACACCGGCTTCCTCTACGCCGGCCTGATGATCGATGCCCAGGGCAACCCCAAGGTGATCGAGTTCAACTGCCGCTTCGGCGACCCCGAGACCCAGCCCATCATGCTGCGGATGCGCTCCGATCTGGTGGAGCTCTGCCTGGCCGCCTGTGCCGGCAAGCTGGATCAGGTCGAAGCCATCTATGATCCCCGCGTCGCCATCGGCGTGGTGCTGGCGGCGGGCGGTTACCCCGGTGACTACCAGCAGGGCAAGCCCATCAGCGGCCTGCCGGTGGAAGAGGCGAGCGGCGAGAAGGTATTCCATGCCGGCTCCCAGCTGGCGGGAGACACCATAGTCACCGCCGGTGGCCGCGTGCTGTGCGCCACCGCGCTGGGCCACACCGTCGCCGAGGCGCAGCAACGCGCCTACCAGCTGGCGGGTCGCATCCAGTGGGACGGTGTCTTCTACCGCAAGGACATCGGCTGGCGTGCCATCGAGCGCGAGCAGGCCAAATAAAGGCCGCCTCCCCCACCGAACACAAGGGCCTGCGGGCCCTTTTTGCTGCCCGGGCCACCGGGGACCGCCCTGCAGGTTTCAGGCTTCCTCCCCAGCCCGGCATGGGGGTGGCAAGGCGGCATCCATCCCCTTGACACCGCTCGCCGCCTCGGGTCCACGGCCCCGGGTTGCCGCCCTGCTTCCGCCCCCGGTTCATCCTCTTCTGACTACATATGTACAGCACAATGCACACATTTCGTCACAATTGGTCGCACTTTCCCCATACAATTGCCCCGCTTTCATGGCATCATGCTGTATGATACCGCACTCAAATGAGTGCCATAAGAACCTGCAATCTCGTCGTCTCATAAGGAAATCCCATGTTGAAAACTGTGCGTCCCCTGCTGCTGCCCCTGATGTTTGGCCTGATGACCCTGCCCGCCATGGCCGGCGATCTGGAGCAGCCGATGAAGAAGATCGGCTTCAACTACAAGCAGGCCGTCAAGGCAGATGATGCGGCCACCATGGAGAAACACATCAAGGAGATGAAGGCTCAGCTCGATGTGGCCAAGGAGAGAAACATGCCAGCTGCCAAGAAGGAGAAGTTCCTCGAGGGCATGAACAAGGTGCAGAGCGAGCTGGATGCCAGCCTGGCGGCCCTGCAGGCCGGTGATCAGGAGAAGGCCCAGGCCCACCTGGCCAAGGTCAACGACCTGAAGAAGGAGTACCACCAATATGCCAAGCAGAAAGGCTGATCCCTTCCACTGGGATGGTCTGGTCCGCCTCACCCACTGGGGTGTGGCAGCGGTCTGCATCGGCAACCTCTGGCTCAACGAGGCGGGCGAGGAGTGGCATGAGTGGCTGGGCTATGGCGCCATGGCCCTGATCGGCTTGCGCCTGCTGTGGGGGCTCACCCTGGCACGGGGCCATGCCCGCCTGAGCGCTCTGATCCCGAGCCGGGACGATTTCCGCCAGCAGGCGGTGGCGCTGCGCGAGCGCGCCCCCGCGGCGCCCGGCCATCACGGCAGCGGCAAGCTGGCGGTCTGGGCACTCTGGCTGCTGGTGCTGGCGACCGCCGGCAGCGGCTGGTTCCAGAACACAGAGACCGGCTTCGAGCTGGGGGCAGACGACTGGCACGAATGGTGTACCTGGGCGCTGCAGGCCATGATAGCCCTGCACCTGGGCGCCATCGTCTACACCTCCTGGCGTCAGCGCAGCAACCTGGTGACCCGCATGCTGCCCCGCCGCCGGCGCAGGGTGTCGCAGCACCAGCAGGAACCCCATTCCTGAAGCAGACGGGCACCACTGTGCCCGTCTTCCTGTCCCGCCGGTCCGGCCGCAAGACCACCTCTTACTGGCGGCCGCACCGGTTTACCCCCCTCAACGGCGTGACGCCTCCCCCCTCTTTTGCCTCGCCGCCATGAAAGCATTTTCATTCACACTTCTTAACTAATCCCGGCTGTACGATTTTCAATCTCCTCGATTTCATGAATGCTACAGAGCCGAACGAGGTTGTTTGTGGTCCGTTCGACATGATGACAGTGAGACGTCAATAACAAGATCGAAGGGAAAATCGTCATGCACAACACAGTGTTTCGAACCGCCGTGCTCGCCGCGGTGCTGGGCTCATTCAGCCACACAGCCACCGCCGAAGGGGTCATGGTCCACCTGTTCCAATGGAAGTTCAACGACATCGCCAATGAGTGCGAGACAGTGCTCGGTCCCAAGGGATTCGGCGGTGTCCAGATCACCCCGCCCGCCGAGCACAAGCAGGGGAGCCAGGTCTGGTGGACCGTCTACCAGCCAGTCAGCTTCAAGAACTTCAACAGCTTCGGTGGCAGCGAGGCGGAACTGAGGAGCATGATCACCCGCTGCAACGCGGCCGGGGTCAAGGTCTATGCGGACGCCGTCTTCAACCAGCTGGCCTCGGGCACCGGAACCGCCACCGGCGGCGGCAGCTACAACTCGGGGCAGTATCAGTATCCCCAGTTCGGCTACAACGACTTCCACCACAGCGGTGACATCACCAACTACGGCGACAGCAACAACGTCTGGAACGGCGCCCTCTACGGCATGCCGGATCTCAATACCGGCTATCCCTACGTGCAGGATCAGATAGCCACCTACATGAAGACCCTGCTGGGTTGGGGCGTGGCGGGCTTTCGTATCGATGCGGCCAAGCACATGGCTCCCGGCGAGGTGAAGGCCATTCTCGACAAGGCGGGCAGCCCCAAGGCCTATCTGGAGGTGATAGGTGCCGGGGGAGAGTCGGCGGACATCCAGCCGGGTCGCTACACCTATATCGATACCGTCACCGACTTCAAATACGGCACCGATCTCGCTGCCAACTTCAACGGCCAGATCAAGAACCTCAAGACCCTCGGCGAGAGCTGGGGCCTGCTCCCCTCCAGCAAGGCCTTCGTCTTCGTGGTCAACCACGACCGCGAACGCGGCCACGGCGGTGGCGGCATGCTCACCTTCATGAGCGGTGCCCGCTATGAGCTGGCCAACACCTTCATGATGGCCTGGCCCTATGGCTGGAAGCAGGTGATGTCGGGCTATCGCTTCGAGAACATGGGTACCTATGAAACCGACAAGGGGGCGCCGGGCAGCACGCCCTGCACAGACGGCCAGTGGAACTGCGAGCAGCGTCGCCCGACCATCATGAATATGGCCCTGTTCCACAACAGGACCGAAGGCCAGCCGGTCAGCAACTGGTGGGACAACGGCAACAACCAGATAGCCTTCGGCCGCGGTGACAAGGGCTTCGTCGCCATCAACAACGAGAGCGGCAGCCTGGTGGCCTCGGTGCAGACCGGTCTGCCGGCGGGCGAGTACTGCAACCTCCTCGGCGGCAATGACTACTGCAGCGGGGGCTATGTCACCGTCGACGGCAGCGGCAAGGCCAGCCTGAACGTGCCCGCCATGAAGGCGGCCGCCATCATCGCCGGCTGTACCAAGACCAGCCCCTGTGGCGGCAGCGCCCTGCCGGGCAACAAGTTCAGCAGCATGAACCTGCGCGGCACCCACAATGCCTGGGGCAATACCCCCATGGCAGTCGATGCCAACCGTGTCTGGTCCGCCACCCTGACCCTGACCGGCAGCGGTGACGCCACCGGCGCCCAGCGCTTCAAGTTCGACGTCTTCGGCAACTGGACCGAGAACTACGGCGACAACGAAGGGGACGGCATCGCCGACAAAGGCAGCAGCAAGGATATCCTGGTCAGCGGGGCGGGCACCTACCGCATCACCCTGAGCGAGAGCGATCTGCGCTATACGGTGACCCCCCTCGCCAGCAACCAGGCACCGGTCGCCGCCCTCTCGCCCAAGGTCCTCAGCGTCAAGACGGGAGAGAGCGTGGTGTTCGATGGCTCCGCCTCCACCGATGATGAAGGCGTGGCAAGCTACAGCTGGTCCACCGGCGGCAGCGCCCCCACTGAGACAGTCCAGTTCGATACCCCGGGCACCCATGTTGTCACCCTGACAGTCACCGATACCGAGGGGCTGACCGCCAGTGCCAGCGCCACTGTGACAGTCACCGACAGCAACGGTGCCTACAACAGCGTGCTGCCCACCCTGCACCTGCGTGGCACCCCCAATGCCTGGGGATCCCTTGCCATGACGCTGGTTGCCGACAATCAGTGGGAGGCATTGGCCACCTTCGACGGCCAGGCCAACCAGCGCTTCAAGTTCGACGTCAAGGGTGACTGGACCCAGAACTATGGCGACACCAACAAGGATGGCGTGGCCGAGCTGGGGGGCGCCGACATACTGACCCCGGTCAGCGGCCAGTACCGGGTGCGCTTCAACGACCTGACCCTGCAATACAGCCTGACCCCGGTCAGCGTCGCCTATGCTAGGAATGTCGCCAGCCTCAACATTCGCGGCACCACCAACAACTGGGGCACCACCCCCATGACACTGGTGGGGGATCACCAGTGGCAGGCCGGCGTCACCTTCACCGGCAGCGGGGATGGCAACGGCGGCCAGCGCTTCAAGTTCGACGTCAAGGGTGACTGGACCCAGAACTACGGTGACACCAACAAGGACGGCGTGGCCGAGCTGGCCGGAGCCGACATCACCACAGCGGCGGTCGGCGCCTATGTGGTGCGCTTCAACGACCAGACACTGGCCTACAGCCTGAGCGCCCAATAGGGCTGGACACACGCCCAGGGCATTCTGAACCAGGCCTCCCGCCATCGGCGGGAGGCCTTTTTCATGGCCCCATGACCGGTTCCCCGCCAGCCCGTCGGCAGGCATACTGATCCTTCATCCCCACGCAGGAGCGCATATGAAACTATTGGAAACCCTCAAGGCCGAGGGACGGATCGAAGAAGCCCGCCAGCACGGCCTGCTGCAACTCATCGAGCACCCGCAACACGCCGAACTGCATTATGAAGTGGCCAGCCTGCACGACATGCAGGGGCGCGAGGCCCAGGCCATCCCCCTCTACCAGAAGGCCATCACGCTGGGGCTGGGTGAGGCCTCCTTGCGCGGCGCCTGGCTCGGCCTTGGCAGCTCCTATCGCTGCACCGGGCAATATGCCGAGGCGCTGGCCACTTTCGACGAGGCCCTGGCCCGCTTTCCGGATGCCACCGAGTTCAGGGTGTTCCGTGCCATGACCAGCTACAACCTGGGGCGCCACAAGGAGGGGATGGAGACCTTGCTGGGGGTGCTGGCCGAGACGACCGCAGATCCTGCCCTCGTCCCCTACAGGCGCGCCATGGCACTCTACGCCGCCGACCTGGACCGGCGCTGGTGAACGCCAGAAACGACAAAGCCGCTCATGATGAGCGGCTTTGTCTGAATGTGGTGGCCCCTGCCCGACTTGAACGGGCGACCAATCGATTATGAGTCGACTGCTCTAACCAACTGAGCTAAGGGGCCAGAATCTTGGTTTTGCGGCGTGGATTATAGGGGATGTGGGATAAGCCGTCCATAGTCAGATCAACCACTTGGCGAGTTTTTGTCCACTAATCCGCTAATCTTTTGCACTCAGGCTGCCGGATAAAACAAAGCCCCGCATGGCGGGGCTTTTGAGACAAGTTCAGGCGGTGCCTCAGGACTATTCGTCCAGGAAGCTGCGCAGCACTTCCGAGCGGCTCGGGTGGCGCAGTTTGCGCAGTGCCTTGGCTTCGATCTGACGAATACGCTCACGGGTGACGTCGAACTGCTTGCCCACTTCCTCGAGGGTGTGGTCAGTGTTCATGTCGATCCCGAAACGCATCCGCAGCACCTTGGCTTCGCGGGCGGTCAGACCGGCCAGCACTTCGCGGGTGGCGTTGCGCAGGCTCTCGCTGGTGGCCGCATCCGCCGGCAGGGCGAGCGTGGTATCTTCGATAAAGTCGCCCAAGTGGGAGTCTTCATCATCACCGATGGGAGTCTCCATGGAGATGGGCTCCTTGGCGATCTTCAGTACCTTGCGGATCTTGTCTTCCGGCATGCCCATGCGCATGGCCAGCTCTTCCGGGTTCGGTTCACGACCCATCTCCTGCAGCATCTGACGGGAGATACGGTTGAGCTTGTTGATGGTCTCGATCATGTGCACCGGGATACGGATGGTACGGGCCTGATCCGCGATTGAGCGGGTAATGGCCTGACGGATCCACCAGGTGGCATAGGTCGAGAACTTATAGCCACGACGGTATTCAAACTTGTCCACCGCCTTCATCAGACCTATGTTGCCCTCCTGGATCAGATCCAGGAACTGCAGACCACGGTTGGTGTACTTCTTGGCGATGGAGATAACCAGACGCAAGTTGGCCTCGACCATCTCTTTCTTCGCTCGGCGGGCCTTGGCCTCACCAATGCTCATGCGACGGTTGATGTCCTTGATCTGGGCGATGGACAGACCGGTCTCTTCTTCGATCTGCTGCAGCTTGCCGATGGAACGCAGCACTTCTTCGTCCATCTCGAGCAGACGGGGAGACCAGGCCTTGCCAGCCTGCTTCTGGTATTCAAACCAGGCAGTCTCGCACTCGTTGTTGGTGAAGGCAGCGACGAAGGTCTTCTTCGGCATCTTGGCCTGCTCAACGCAGAGCTTCATGATGATGCGTTCCTGCACGCGAACCCGCTCCATCATCTCCCGCATGTTGTTGACCAGGCGATCGAACTGCTTGGGCATCAGGCGGAATTGACGGAACACATCGGCCAGCTGGGCGATGGCAGCCTGGGTGTCGTCGTGGGCGCGACCATTCTTCTGGATGGAGAGACGGGTGACTTCGTACTGGGCACGCAGCTCGCCGAACTTCTCGCGGGCGACTTCCGGATCCGGACCACCGTCCCCGTCGTCGTCGGAGCTGTCGCCGTCTTCGTCTTCATCCTCGTCTTCATCTTCGTCTTCGTCAGCGAGATCGTCTTCACTGAGTTCGGAGCCGATGTGGGTGGCGGTCGGCGCCACGTCGTCCGCTTCGTTCGGATCGATAAAGCCGGAGATGATGTCGGACAGACGCAGTTGCTCGGCTTCGTACTTGTCGTACTGTTCGAGCAGGTAAGTGATGGCTTCAGGGTACTCGGCAACGGAGCTTTGTACCTGATTGATACCGTCCTCGATCCGTTTGGCGATGTCGATTTCGCCTTCACGGGTCAGCAGTTCGACGGTACCCATTTCCCGCATGTACATGCGGACGGGATCGGTCGTGCGACCAATCTCAGATTCAACAGATGCCAGAGCCTGGGCCGCTGCTTCGGCAGCGTCCTCATCGGCGGTACCACCTTCGGCCATGATCAGATCATCGGCGTCCGGGGCGTTTTCCACTACCTGGATACCCATATCGTTGATCATCTGGATGATGTCTTCGATCTGGTCAGAGTCGACAATGTCTTGCGGGAGGTGATCGTTCACCTCGGCATAGGTCAGGTAGCCCTGTTCTTTACCTTTGGCAACGAGGAGTTTAAGCTGAGACTGCGGGGTTTGCTCCATAGAACTCATCCGGTTGGTGTTGCTAGGTTGCGCGTACAGTGCGCTGCTGCGCAAATAGCCAATTCTAATAGAAAACCGCCAGACATGCTATGTCTGGTTGCGGCGTCGGTCATGAGAAACCCCTGCCCGCAGTATTGTCGGGGCCAGGCGGTTATAAAATGTTTGCTTTTAATCCCGTCGATTCGGGCAACGGTATTCATATTGGGACTAATCACTCAAATATCAAGCCCCGCTCTCATTTCTTTTCTCAATCTGTACCTCTCTGATCAGCATCATCAGCTCCTGTGTTTCCTCAGAGCTTAGCCCTTCCTGAGCCACCTTGGCCTGCAATTCTTCGATTCGTTGCTTCAGAAACTGGTTGATGAAACCGACGAAGGTATCCTGCAATTCTCCCAGAATATCCGGCTCCTGGTCGAGCTTGATCTCTTCAAACAGGTCGTGCATGGCCAGCTGAGCCAGGATTTCCCCCTCCTTGGTGCCGCGCCAGTGCTCCAGCAGGATGCCGGTAGTGATCCCTGGCTGAGTCAGGATCTGCTGATGCAGCTGCAACAGGAACTTGATGCCCTGCACCCTCAGCCCAGCCAGTTCCGGCATGGCCGGCAGTTCGGCCGTCACCGCCGGATATTGCACCATCAGAGCCAGTGCCCGGCGAATGGGGGTCAGTTTGGCGGCCTTGGGCTTGCTGACTTCGCCCTTGGGCTGGCTATTGCGGGCAAACAGCTCGGCGATCCGCTGCTTGTTCTCCCCCCAGCGCATCATGCTGGAGAGCCGGGTGATCAATCCTTCCCGGGTAAAGCCCTCCGGCACGCGACGGATCAGTTCGGCAGCCTTGTTGGCCACTTCAAACTTGCCCGCCTCGCCAGAGAGGGCGGCATCACGCCCGAGACGCTCGAACATGAAATCGGCGAAGGGCTGGGCCTCGTCCAGCAAGGCCTCAAACCCCTCCTTGCCGATCTGGCGGACCAGAGAATCGGGATCCTCCCCATCGGGCAGGAACACGAATTTGAGTTCGCGCCCGTCCTGCAGATGGGAGAGTGCGTTGTCCAGCGCCCGCCAGGCTGCCTCACGACCGGCGTTGTCGCCATCGTAACAGCAGACCACCTCGGCCGTGGTGCGAAACAGGGTGTGGATATGGTCGCTGGTAGTGGCGGTGCCCAGCGCGGCCACCGCATAGTCGATGTCGTACTGACCGAGCGCCACCACATCCATGTAGCCTTCCACCACCAGGATCCGGCGAGGATCCTTGTGTGTCTGCTTCACCTCGTAGAGGCCAAACAGTTCACGTCCCTTGTGGAAGATGGGGGTTTCAGGGGAGTTCAGGTACTTGGGAGTGCCATCCCCCAGCACCCGGCCACCGAAGCCGATGACCCGACCCCGCTTGTCGCGGATGGGGAACATGATGCGATCACGGAAGCGATCATAGCTGCCAGGGCCGCTGTCTCGGGGGATCAACATGCCGCCGGAGATAAGCAACTGCTCGTGATCCCGGCTGGTCCCGAAACGGCGCCTCACCTGATCCCAGTCTCCCGGGGCATAGCCTATGTTGAAGCGCTTGACCACTTCCCCGGTCAGGCCACGCCCTTTGAGGTACTCCACCGCATGGGGAGCGCTCTTCAGGTTGCTTTCGTAGAAGCGGGCGATCTGGTTCATCAGCTCAAAGAGATCCTTGCTGACGGCGGGTTGGGCACTGCCAGAACCGCCCAGGCTCTGCTCGCGAGGCACCTGCATGCCTTGCATGCTGGCGAGCTCTTCGATGGCGTCCGGGAATTCGAGTCCGTCGTACTCCATGACAAAGCCGATGGCATTGCCGTGAGCACCGCAACCGAAGCAGTGGTAGAACTGCTTCTCCTGACTGACGGTGAAAGAGGGGCTTTTTTCGTTATGAAAAGGACAACAAGCCTGATAGTTCTTGCCAGCCTTCTTCAGCCGCACTCGCGAGTCGATCAGCTCGACTATGTCTGTGCGTACGAGCAGATCATCGATAAAGGATTGTGGGATCCTGCCTGCCATAACCGTCCTGTTTCACTGCAGAGAAAATAAAAAAGCCGCGCATTCACAGGGAAGCACGGCTTCTTTCGACTAACAAGAGAAATGCCTGTTACGCCAAGCGGGTTTTCACCTGAGCACTGACGGCGCCGACATCGGCACGCCCCTGAATTTTCGGCTTCAAGACAGCCATGACTTTGCCCATGTCCGCCATGACGGCAGCCCCACTTTCGGTGATGGCTTGCTCGATCAACACGGCAATTTCCTCTGCGGTCAGCTGTTGCGGCAGGAATTCCTGCAGCACCAGGATCTCGGCGGACTCTTTGTCGGCAAGATCCTGACGACCGGCAGCTTCAAATTGGCTGATGGAATCACGGCGCTGTTTGACCATCTTGGTCACGACAGCGAGGATATCCTCATCATTGAGCTCGACACGGGTATCGACTTCACGCTGCTTGATTTCTGCCATCAACAAACGGATCGCTCCCAAGCGGGCCTTGTCTTTGGCCAGCATGGCGAGTTTTTGTTGATCCTTGAGTCGATCCTTCAGAGACACGGCATGATCCCCCGATTAGTACAGGCGGATACGACGTGCGTTTTCGCGGGACAGCTTCTTGGCGTGACGCTTGACGGCAGACGCTTTGGCACGCTTGCGAATGGTAGTCGGCTTCTCGTAGAACTCACGGCTACGAACTTCAGACAGGATACCGGCCTTTTCGCAAGAACGCTTGAAGCGACGCAGAGCAACGTCAAACGGCTCATTTTCACGGACTTTGATTACTGGCATGTGCCTTTCACCTCAGTGATATATGGTTAGCTGACCTTCAATCGATCAGCATGTCTTAAAATGGTGCGAAATTATACTCTGGACAGGGAATGAAAGTAAACCCGCAGAGATCGCTCTGGTTTAAAAAACCCGCGAAGGTTACCATAGCCGTCTCATTTTAGCAGTGAAATTTTTTAGCAATGCGTGTATTGGGCATAGAGACATCCTGTGACGAAACCGGGATCGCGATCTTCGACGATCAAAAAGGGATCCTTTCCCACCAGTTGTACAGCCAGGTCAAGCTGCATGCGGACTACGGTGGCGTCGTCCCCGAGCTCGCCAGCCGGGATCACGTCCGCAAGACGATCCCCCTGATCCAGGCCGCATTGCAAGAGGCGGGACTGGGTAAAGATGACATCGACGGCATCGCCTACACTGCGGGACCGGGTCTGGTTGGCGCCATCCTGGTGGGGGCGACCATAGGCCGCTCCCTCGCCATGGCCTGGGGTAAACCCGCCGTGGCGGTGCACCATATGGAGGGCCACCTGCTGGCCCCCATGCTGGAGGAGCGGGCCCCCGAGTTCCCCTTCGTGGCGCTGCTGGTCTCCGGCGGTCACTCCATGCTGGTGCGGGTCGACGGTATCGGCAGCTATCAGCTGCTGGGAGAATCCATCGACGATGCCGCCGGCGAGGCCTTCGACAAGACCGCCAAGCTGATGGGACTGGACTACCCGGGCGGTCCCCTGCTCTCCCGTCTGGCCGAGAAAGGAACCACGGGACGCTTCACCTTCCCCCGCCCCATGACCGACAGACCCGGCCTCGACATGAGCTTCTCCGGCCTCAAGACCTTTGCCGCCAACACCATAGCCGCCAACGGTGACGATGAGCAGACTCGTGCCGATATCGCCCGGGCGTTTGAGGATGCTGTGGTCGACACCCTGGCCATCAAGTGCCGCCGCGCCTTGAAAGAGACCGGGCTCAAGCGCCTGGTGGTGGCCGGGGGCGTCAGCGCCAACCGTCATCTGCGCGCCCAGCTGGCCGAGCTGATGGAGAGCCTCAAGGGCGAGGTGTTCTATCCGCGCACCGAGTATTGCACCGACAACGGCGCCATGATCGCCTATGCCGGCATGCAACGCCTCAAGGCAGGCGTGTTCGAGCCGCTGGTCGTCAAGGCGGTGCCGCGCTGGCCGCTGGATACCCTGGATCCCGTGTGATCCCAAGGATCCTCTCGCAATGAAAAAGGGGCCTCTGGCCCCTTTGTTGTGTCTGCCCTCGGCATAACAGCCGTCGGCTGATTCGGGTCAATTGGTTCTAAACAGGGCCTCGATGGAGAGCCCCTGTCCCAGCAGGATCTCCCGCAGGCGGCGCAATCCCTCGACCTGGATCTGGCGCACCCGCTCCCGGGTCAGACCAATCTCGGCCCCCACGTCTTCGAGCGTCGCCGGCTCGTAACCGAGCAGGCCGAAGCGGCGAGCCAGCACCTCACGCTGCTTGGGATTCAGCTCTTCCAACCAGTGCACTATGCTGCTGCGCATGTCATCCTCCTGGGACTCCAGCTCTGGCCCCATGCCTCGCTCATCGGACAGCACGTCGAGCAGGGCCTTGTCGCGATCGCCGCCGATGGGGGTATCCACCGAGGTGATCTTCTCGTTGAGCTTGAGCATGCGGTTCACATCGTCGACCGAGCGATCCAGCGCGAAGGCGATGTCTTCGGCGGTGGGTTCATGGTCGAGACGATGGGAGAGTTCGCGCGCGGTGCGCAGATAGACGTTCAGCTCCTTGACCACATGGATCGGCAACCGGATGGTGCGGGTCTGGTTCATGATGGCCCGCTCTATGGTCTGGCGGATCCACCAGGTGGCATAGGTGGAGAAACGGAAGCCGCGCTCCGGATCGAACTTCTCGACCGCGCGGATGAGACCGAGGTTGCCCTCTTCGATGAGATCCAGCAGCACCAAGCCGCGGTTGTTGTAGCGCCGGGCAATCTTGACCACCAGGCGCAGGTTGGATTCGATCATGCGCTTGCGCGCGGCTTTGTCACCGCGCAGGGCACGACGGGCGTAATAGACTTCCTCTTCGGCGGTGAGCAGGGGGGAGAAGCCGATCTCCCCCAGATAGAGCTGGGTGGCGTCCATCACCTTGTTCAGTTCCGGCACCATGAGCTCATCGGAGATGGTCTCCTCAGCCTCGGCGGCAACCTCCTGAACCTCTTCTTCCTCCTGGGCCTCCAGCTCTTCGTCGAACTCTAACTCTGCATCCTGCATTACCAGTTGTTCTTGGCTCATGATATGTCTCCCTGACCTGAACCAGAGTAAGACCTAGCTCTCTGGGTTAACGCTTTGGCAAATAGCCCATCGGGTTGATTGACTTGCCTTTGTACCGGATTTCAAAGTGCAAGCGCACATCCGGCGCATCCGTGCTACCCATGTTGGCGATAACGGCTCCGCCTTTGACGGAGTCTCCCTCCCTGACCCTCAACTCGTCGTTGTGGGCGTAAGCAGAGAGATAGTCATCGTTGTGCTTGAGAATAATCAGCTTGCCGTAACCCCTGAGTGCACTGCCCGCGTAGACCACTTTGCCGCCGCTGGCGGCGTAAACGGGCTGGCCCTTCTGGCCGGAGATGTCGATGCCCTTGTTGCCCTGTTCCGCAACGGAGAAGCCTTCGACTATCCGTCCCTTAGCTGGCCAATGCCAGGAGAGAGTTGACTGGGAACTGATGTTTTTTTGTTCTTTCGCCTGAGCGTATGCTGTTGACGATGCAGGAGCAATCGTTTTCTGAGCAATAAACGGGGTGGTCGTACCTGCCGGTGCCGTCGCCATGGGTTTGGGCCCTGAGCTGGTCACCGACGGAGTGGTCGCCGCCACCATCTGGCCGCCTGCCACCGCACTCGCCCCCACGTTGAGCACCTGGCCAACATGGAGCGAATAGGGTGCCTGCAGGTTGTTGCGCTGTGCCAGCGTCTGATTGGAGACATTGAACTGGCGGCCTATGCTGCTCAGGGTATCGCCACGGCGCACCTCATAGGTGCCGTTGCCGCTTGTGACAGGACGGCTCATCGCCATGCCGGTGCTGACCACGGCGCCGGAAGAGCCATCCAGCCTGAGCTGCTGGCCCGGATAGATGTTGTAGGGGGGGCTGATCCCGTTGAGGCTGACGAGGGAGGCGACATCCATGCCCGAACGGAATGCGATGGAGTACAGGGTATCCCCCTTCACCACTGTGTAACTGCCACCCTGCATGCCCGAATTGGCCATGTTTTGACGAGTCGGGATGGTCGAGGCAATGGGGTCATTGCCGAGACTCTGTACCGGGGCAGCAGTCTTGCTGGAAGAGCAGGCAAGCAGTAGCCATGACAACACGACGACACTACTTCCTTGCCAAACACGCGAACGCATAGTGGATCCTTAACGACTAAACCAGAAATAGGCCGCAATGGCCAAACCAATACAGAGCCAACCGAGCACATCCACATAGTGCATCAGCTTGCGCTCCATCTTCTCACCCCCCCATCGCATCAGGCCCGCGACCAGGAAGAAGCGCATGCCACGACCGATGAGGGAGGTCACGATAAATGGCAGTAGCGCCATATGAAGCAAGCCGGCCGTGACGGTAAACACCTTGTAGGGGATCGGCGTGAAACTGGCAATAAAAATCACCCAGATCCCCCACTGCGTGAACCACTGCTCGGCCAGCGCCATCTTGTCTTCATAGCCGACGGAGACCACCAGCGGCTGGACCACGGGCTCCCACAGGGCATAGCCAAGGGCATAACCAAACAGCGCCCCCAGCACAGAGAAGAGGGTTGCCAACCCGGCGTAGTGCCACGCCTTGTGCGGCTTGGCGAGCGCCATGGGGGCCAGCATCACGTCCACCGGGATCGGCCAGAACACCGACTCGATAAAGGCGGTGATGGAGAGATACCAGGGGGCGTGCTTGTGGCGGGCCCACTGCATCACCAGTACGTACAAACGGGAAAACAACTTCACTCCACATCTCCGTCAATCAGGGGGACAAAACGCACCGGCTCCAGGATCCGGCTGGTCAGCTGGGAGCCGGATCGCTCGATCAGCTGCAGAGTCTGCTGGCTATCCCCCACCGGCAGCACCAGACGCCCCCCTTCGGCCAGCTGATCGGTCAGGGCCTTGGGCACCTCGCTCGCCGCGGCCGTCACCAGGATGGCATCGAACGGTCCCTTGTTGGGCCAGCCCAGCCAGCCATTGCCGTGCTTGGCCGAGACATTGTGCAGGTCGAGCTGGCGCAGCCGGCGCCGGGCCTGGAACTGCAGCGACTTGATCCGCTCCACCGTGTAGACATGCTCCACCAGATGGGCCAGCACTGCGGTCTGATAGCCGGAGCCAGTGCCGATCTCCAGCACATGGGCCGGATCGTTCTGGATCAGCAACTCTGTCATCCGCGCCACTATGTAGGGCTGGGAGATGGTCTGGCCGTGGCCGATGGGCAGGGCCGTGTTGTCCCAGGCCTTGTGGGCCATGGCTTCATCCACAAACAGCTGGCGTGGCACTTTCGCAATCGCCGCGAGCACGCGGAAATCACGAATGTCCTGGGCAATCAGTTGATTCAACAGGCGCTGTACTATCACAACGTCATCCCTGCAGATCCAGCCAGGCACCCAGACTCGCCAGACTGTCATAGGCAGTCATGTCGATGGTCAACGGGGTGATGGAGACATAACCCTGCTCGATGGCGGCGAAATCCGTGCCGTCTCCCGCATCCTGCTGGCTGCCGGGGGGGCCTATCCAGTAGATGGGCTGGCCACGGGGATCCTCGCTGCGGATCACCGACTCGGCGGGATGGCGGTTGCCAAGGCGGGTCACCCTGATCCCCTTGATCTGTTCGAGGGGCAGGTCAGGCACGTTGACGTTGAGGATCCGATCGGCAGGCAGGGGATGTTTCATCAGCCCCTCCACCAGCAGGACCGCATAGTGGGCCGCCGTGGCGAAATGGGTCTTGCCCACTAGAGAAATTGCGATGGAGGGGAAGCCGAGGTGGCGCCCCTCGGTGGCCGCCGCGACCGTACCCGAGTAGATGACATCGTCCCCCAGGTTGGCGCCGTGGTTGATCCCGGCCACCACCATGTCCGGCTCCGGGCGCACCAGCTCGTTGACCGCCAGGTGCACGCAGTCGGTCGGGGTACCCTTCACCGCATAGCTCTCGCTGCCATTAAAGCCGGTTTCGCCAAGGCGTGTAACCCGCAGCGGCACTTCCAGCGTCAGGGAGTGACTCGCGCCGCTGCGGTTGCGATCCGGCGCCACCACAATGACTTCGCCGCAGGCAGTCAACGCCTCGCTGAGGGCACGAATGCCCTCGGCATGTACTCCATCGTCATTACTGACCAGAATTCGCATCGGTTGGGTTCCTGAAACCGTGATCGGCCTCTTCGGCCTGCATTAACTCGCGCACCACGCTGGTGGCAAAGGCACCGGCCGGCAGGAAGAAGGAGAGGGTCAGCACCTCGCCATCCTGCTGCCAGCTCATCTGCTCCGGCTTGAGCAGCAGCGGACGCCTGTCCTGATCCAGTCCGGCCTTCTCCAGCCCGTCACACCATTCGGCGTAAGGAGCCAGCACCGCCTGTTCAAACTCGGCGGCGGCACCCTGGCTCGCCAGCCGGCCACGGCCCCACTGGGGAGCGGTGAGCTGCACGTCGCCGGAGGCGAGGCGCGCCTCCAGCTCGGGAGTCAGCACCTCTTCACTGAAGATGGAGTGGCTGCCCCTCAGCATCACGCAGTCACCGGCCAGCAGCTGGTGTGCCAGCCCCTGCTCGATGCGGGCGCTGACGATGGCGTTGAACAGCATGCTGCGGGCGGCGGAGAGATAGAGGGAGCGCTTGTTGCGATCCTTGATCCGCTTGCCGGCAAACATCGCCTTGGCGGCCTCCAGGTTGTTGCCATCCCGGCCAAAGCGCTGCTCGCCGTAGTAATTGGGCACGCCCTGAGTGGCGATGGCCTGCAGCCGGGCTTCCAGATCGCCCGCCTGTTCCAGACCGGTGAGGCGCAGGGTGAAGTGGTTGCCCTTGAGGTAGCCAACCCGCAGCTTTTTGTTGTGGCGTTTGGCCTGCAGGATCTGGATGCTGTCGCTCTGGATGACAGAGAGATCCGGTTCGCCCTTGCCCGGCAGATGAATGCCGAACCACTGCTCGGTCACCGCGTGGCGATCCTTGAGACCCGCCCAGGTCACCGCATTGCGGTTGACGCCGGCCGCATCGGCCAGCAGGCCCGCGACCCAGGCGGTGTTTTCGCCGGTTTTGCGCACCCGCACGAAGATGTGCTCCCCCTCCCCGCAGGGTTCGAAGCCGAGATCTTCATTCACCACGAAGTCGGCGGCCTCGGCCTTGAGGATGCCGCGGGCAGTGGGCGCCCCGTGCAGATAGCTCAGCTGTTCCAGCATCATTGTTTCACCAGTAAGACGACGGCTTCGGTGGCGATCCCTTCCTTGCGCCCCGTAAACCCGAGTTGTTCTGTGGTGGTCGCCTTGACATTCACCCGGTTCAAATCACATTGCAGATCGGCTGCCAGCACGGCGCACATGGCCGCGATATGGGGCGCCATCTTGGGGGCCTGGGCGATGATGGTCACATCCAGGTTGCCGATGACGTAGCCAGCCTGCTGTACCCGGGCAAAGACGTTCCGCAGCAGGATGCGGCTGTCGATCCCCTTGAACTCGGCCGCAGTATCGGGAAAGTGGCGGCCGATGTCGCCGGCACCGATGGCACCGAGCAGGGCATCGCTCACCGCGTGCAGCACCACGTCGCCATCGGAGTGGGCCAGCAGGCCCTGCTCATAGGGTACCGGGACGCCACCCAGCATGCAGGGGCCAACCCCGCCAAACTTGTGCACGTCAAAACCATGTCCAATTCGCATCATGCCTGCTCCCCCCTCAATACACAGAAATCTGTCTCATCAAAATCATGTCCAATGCGGATCATGCGGGCCCCTCTGCGGGTCAATCGGGTCGCGCCTGCTGGCGCGCACTCTGTTGTTGTAAAAAGAGCTCGGCCAGGGAGAGATCTTCCGGGCGGGTCACCTTGATGTTATCGGCACGCCCCTCCACCATCTTCACGATAAAACCGGCGCGCTCCATGGCGGAGGCTTCGTCTGTGATGAGGGCCCCCAGGGCCAGCCCCTCCTCCAGCGCCCGCTTCAGGGTGCCGGTGGGAAACATCTGCGGCGTCAGGGCATGCCAGAGCTGTTCGCGCTCGACGGTCGCCACTATGTTGCCAGCCCCGTCGGTGCGTTTCATTGTGTCACGCACCCGGCTGCCGAGGATGGCGCCATCGCACGCCATGGCACTGGCTATCAGGGCATCGAGATCCCCCTGGGTCAGACAGGGACGGGCGGCGTCATGCACCAGTACCCACTTCCCCTCTGCCACATGCAATGCATTGAGCACGGAGAAGGCGCGCTCGCTTCCCCCTTCCACTCGCAGCACCCGCGGATCGGCGGCCACGGCCAACGTCTCAAACCAGCGATCGTGGGGCGCCAGCGCCACTATCACCCGGGCTATGGCCGGATGGGACAGTAAACAGCCGAGCGTATGCTCCAGGATGGTTTTCCCTGCCAGTGTCAGGTACTGCTTGGGGCAGTCTGCTCCCATGCGGCTGCCGATACCGGCGGCCGGAACTATGGCGGTCAGCCCGCTGTGGCAATCAGTCATCGTAGGGGACGCCGTCCGGCTCCGTTGCTTGGTCTTTGTCTTTGGGAATGATCCGGTAGAAGGTCTCGCCCTGCTTGATGTAGCCAAGATCGTTGCGCGACAGCTCCTCGATGGCCTCAAGGCCCGAGGTCAGATCGTCGATCTCCCGGTAAATCAGGTTGTTGCGGTCCTTGAGAACCAGATTGTCCTGCTGTTGCCGCTCGATGGCATTGGAGAGCTCCCGATAATCGGATAGGCCGTTTTTCCCCAGCCAGAAGTCATATTGCAGCCCTCCCAAGAGGAGGAGCAGGATAAGAGTGAGTAGCCGCATGCACTGAGTCTCCTTCAAGCGGCCTAGTTTCCCATATTCGCAGGCAAGACAAAAGAAAGCCGGTGTGCCAGACGGGGCGGGGGACTAAAAAAGATGACGGGGCCCCGCAGACGAGGGCCAAAAAACCGCGCAGTTCCCAGGACGGACCGCCTTGGCGCCAGGTTGGCGGCAACCACAGGAAAACCGCCGCCGATCAGGGGCGGGCCTGACAATGGAGTGGCGACGGATACAAAAAAGCCCCGCCAGAGTGGCGGGGCTTTTCAACAGCTTAAGAATTGCAGGCAGTAATTACTGGCCTTTGACTTCTTTCAGACCGCGGAACGGAGCCTTGGCACCCAGGGCTTCTTCGATACGGATCAGCTGGTTGTACTTGGCAACACGGTCAGAACGGCTCATGGAACCGGTCTTGATCTGGCCAGCAGCGGTACCCACGGCCAGGTCGGCGATGGTCGCGTCTTCGGTCTCACCGGAGCGGTGGGAGATGACGGCGGTGTAGCCAGCGTCCTTGGCCATCTTGATGGCAGCCAGAGTTTCGGTCAGGGAACCGATCTGGTTGAACTTGATCAGGATGGAGTTGGCGATGCCGTTGTCGATGCCGCGCTTCAGGATCTTGGTGTTGGTTACGAACAGGTCGTCACCCACGATCTGGATTTTCTTGCCCAGTTCAGCAGTCTGGTAGGCGAAGCCTTCCCAGTCAGATTCGTCCAGGCCATCTTCGATGGAGACGATCGGGAACTTGGTGGTCAGGTCGGCCAGGTAGTCGGAGAACTCGTTGGAGGTGAAGATACGACCTTCGCCCTTCAGGTTGTACTCTTTCTTCTCTGCGTCGTAGAACTCGGAAGCAGCGCAGTCCATGGCCAGGGTGATGTCGGTGCCCAGCTTGTAACCGGCAGCGGCAACGGCTTCGGCGATCACTTCCAGCGCTTCGGCGTTGGACTTCAGGTTAGGTGCGAAACCGCCTTCGTCGCCCACTGCAGTGGCGTAGCCTTTGGACTTCAGTACCTTGGCCAGGTTGTGGAAGACCTCGGCACCCATGCGGATGGCTTCTTTCAGGGTCTTGGCGCCAACCGGCTGGATCATGAACTCCTGGATGTCGACGTTGTTGTCGGCGTGCTCACCACCGTTGATGATGTTCATCATGGGCAGCGGCATGGAGTAGACACCCGGGGTGCCGTTCAGCTCGGCGATGTGGGCGTACAGCGGCAGGCCCTTGGCAGCAGCAGCGGCTTTGGCGTTAGCCAGGGAAACGGCCAGGATGGCGTTGGCGCCGAACTTGGATTTGTTCTCGGTACCGTCGAGGTCGATCATGATCTGGTCAACGGTGGCCTGGTCCTTGGCATCTTTACCCAGCAGAGCCTGAGCGATCGGGCCGTTGACGGCTTCGATGGCTTTCAGCACGCCTTTACCCAGGAAACGGCTCTTGTCGCCGTCACGCAGTTCCAGCGCTTCGCGGGAACCGGTGGACGCGCCAGACGGAGCGGCTGCCATACCAACAAAACCACCTTCCAGGTGAACTTCGGCCTCAACGGTCGGGTTACCACGGGAGTCGATGATTTCACGACCGATCACTTTAACGATCTTGGACATGTGTATTTCCTCAGGTTTCGTAAAAAAACAACAAAAATATGCCAAAAAAAGCGGCTGCGGCACAGAGCCCCAACCGCATTTATTTTCAATTACTTCAAATTACGCTTCTGATATTCGCCTGCCGCCTTCACAAAACCGGCGAACAGGGCGTGGCCATCACGGGGAGTCGAGGTGAACTCCGGGTGGAACTGCGCCGCCACGAACCAAGGGTGATCCGGAATCTCGATAATTTCCACCAGCTTCTTGTCGGCGGAGAGACCGGTCACCTTCAAGCCGGCCGCTTCGATCTGCGGCAGCAGCTTGTTGTTCACCTCATAACGGTGACGGTGGCGCTCGTAAATGGTCGGGCTGCCGTACATCTGGCGCACCTTGGAGCCTTCCACCAGGTGGCAGAGCTGGGAACCCAGGCGCATGGTGCCGCCCAGATCGGATTTCTCGGTACGGGTCTCGACGTTGCCCTCTTCATCCACCCACTCGGTGATGAGGCCGACAACCGGATAGGCGCAATCTTTCTTGAATTCGGAGGAGTGAGCACCGGCCATGCCCGCCACGTTGCGAGCGAATTCGATCATGGCAACCTGCATGCCGAGGCAGATACCCAGATAAGGGATCTTGTTCTCGCGGGCATACTGGGCGGCCAGGATCTTGCCTTCCACGCCACGCTCACCGAAGCCACCCGGCACCAGGATGGCGTCCAGACCTTCCAGCAGCTCGGAGCCACGGGTCTCGATGTCCTGGGAGTCGATGTACTTGATGTTGACGGAGAGACGGGTCTTCAGACCACCGTGCTTGAGCGCCTCGTTGACGGACTTGTAGGCATCCGGCAGGGAGACATACTTGCCGACCATGCCGATGGTCACTTCTGCGGTCGGGTTGGCCTCTTCATAGACCACCTGTTCCCACTCGGACAAGTCGGCTTCCTTGCACTCCAGGCCGAAGCGGGCGATGAAGTAGTCATCCAGATTCTGGGACTTGAGCAGCGCCGGGATCTTGTAGATGGAGTCGACGTCTTTCATGGAGATGACGGCGCGCTCTGGCACGTTGCAGAACAGGGCGATCTTGGCACGCTCGTTGGCCGGGATGGCGCGATCGGAGCGGCAGATCAGCACGTCTGGCTGGATCCCGATGGAGAGCAGCTCTTTGACTGAGTGCTGGGTCGGCTTGGTCTTCACCTCGCCGGCGGCGGCCAGGTAAGGCACCAGGGTCAGGTGCATGAACATGGCATTGTCGCGGCTCACTTCGGCAGCCAGCTGACGAATGGCTTCGAGGAACGGCAGGGACTCGATGTCGCCCACGGTGCCGCCCACTTCGACGATGGCCACCTGATGGCCTTCGGCGCCGGCAATCACCCGCTCCTTGATGGCGTTGGTGATGTGCGGGATGACCTGGATGGTGGCGCCCAGATAGTCACCACGACGCTCTTTGCGCAGCACGTCGGCATAGATGCGGCCGGTGGTGAAGTTGTTGCGACGGGTCATCTTGGTGCGGATGAAACGCTCGTAGTGGCCCAGATCCAGATCGGTCTCGGCCCCGTCCTCGGTTACGAACACTTCACCGTGCTGGGTCGGGCTCATGGTGCCCGGATCCACGTTGATATAGGGGTCCAGTTTCATGATGGTCACATCCAGACCACGGGCTTCCAGAATGGCTGCCAGAGAAGCTGCGGCAATGCCTTTGCCGAGGGATGAAACAACGCCACCAGTTACAAAAATATATTTTGTCGTCATGCTGAACCTGAAAGAAGTTTAGGGAATTTTAAGGGGTGCTTCGGGGATGAAGCAGGACGGGGAAACAGTATACCAAAACCCCCTCTCCCAAACAATGAACAAAAATCTATCAGGCTCCCCGCCGCCTCGTCTTGCGCCAAATCAACTTTGCTCGGTTTCCTTGGCCTTGTTCCAGGCCTCGTCCAGCTTCTCCAGGGAGCAATCGGTCATTTTCAGCCCTTCCGCGGCAATAAACTGCTCAACCTGACGAAAACGGCGTTCGAACTTGGCGTTCGCGCCCCGCAGTACCTGCTCGGGATCCTTGCCCAGATGGCGCACCAGATTGACGGTGGCAAACAGCAGATCGCCGAGCTCGTCGCTCACCCGTGCCTCGTCCACGTCGACCATCAGCGCCTCTTCCATCACCTCCTCGATCTCTTCGTGGATCTTGTCCACCACAGGCCCTAGCGTCTTCCAGTCGAAGCCGACGGTGGCGCAGCGCTTCTGGATCTTGGCGGCGCGGGTCAGGGCTGGCAGCGAGAGGGGGATGTCATCGAGCACGCTCTCCTTGTCGAGCGCGGCCCGCTCCCTGGCCTTCTCCGCCTCCCAGTTCACCTTGACCGCCTGCTCGTCACCGAGGTTCGCATCGGAGAACACGTGAGGATGACGGCGAATGAGTTTCTCGCTCACCGCATCGACGATGTCGGCAAAATCGAACAACCCCTGCTCCTTGCCAAGCTGGGCGTAGAAGACCACCTGGAACAGCAGATCCCCGAGTTCCCCCTTCAATCCTTCCCAATCCTGGGTCTCGATGGCATCGGCCACCTCGTAGGCCTCCTCCAGGGTGTGGGGCACTATGGTCTGGAAGCTCTGCTTGAGATCCCAGGGGCAGCCCCCGTCCGGGGAGCGCAGTTGAGCCATGATGTCGAGCAGTTGAGGGAGGTCGTAACGTTGGGACATGGGATGTTCGCTTTCGATTCGTTAAAGGGGGATTACCTAGCATCAGGCCACGCAGCCGGTCAATCTCATGTCGGGCAACTGGGGCAGGTCGTCACCTTGGAACATGAGAGGGTCGCTTCACTTCGTTCAAAGAGTTAAAACAGGACCGGCCACGGGGGCCGGTCACTTTTTATCGGGTATCAGAGGCGCTTGGCGCTGATCACATCGTTGAGCTGGCTGAGCTTGGCCAAGGCCCGGTTGAAGGCGTTGATGTTGTAGATCTCCAGCTCCATGTCGATCTCGGCGGTCTGCTCGCGCACGTTGGAGCGCGAGCGCACCCCCATGACGTTGATCTTCTCGTTGGCCAGCACCGTCGTGATGTCCCGCAGCAAGCCGGATCTGTCGTTGGAGAGGATGCGGATGGTGAGACCATAGCCGCCGGAGTAGTTCTCCCCCCAGACCGCGTCGATCAGTCGCTCCGGGTTGCGGCGCGACAGCTCTTTCAGCTGTTCGCAATCTTCCCGGTGGATGGAGACGCCGCGGCCCATGGTGATGAAGCCCTGGATGGAGTCCCCCGGGATGGGCTGGCAGCAGCGGGCAATGTGGGTCATCAGATTGCCGACCCCTTCCACCACGATGTGATCCTTGGCCTTGGGGCGGAAGGGCGCATTGGCCTTCTGCTCCAGCTTCTCCAGCAGACGGCGGTCTTCTTCCTCCGCCGTCGGCTTGTTGTAACGGGTGTCGAGGTAGTTGAGCAGCTGGTTGATGCGGATGTCGCCGCTGCCGATCCCGGCCAGCAGGTCCTCCAGCTCCTCCGCATGGAAGCGCTCCAGCACCACCTTGTCCACCTTGGAGAGCGTCAGGTTGTGCCTGTCCAGCTCCTTCTCCAGCAGCTCCTTGCCGGCGGCGATGTTCTTGTCCCGATCCAGCTTTCTGAACCAGGTCGCCACCTTGGCCCGCGCCCGGCTGGAGCGCAGGAAGCCCGCATTGGGGTTCATCCAGTCGCGGCTCGGGTTCGGCTCCTTCTGGGTGATCACCTCCACCTGATCGCCGGTCTGCAGCGTGTAGGTAAAGGGCACAATGCGGCCATCCACCTTGGTCCCGATGCAGCGGTGGCCGATCATGCTGTGGACGTGATAGGCGAAATCGAGCGGGGTGGCCCCCGCCGGCAGGTCGATGACGTCCCCCTTGGGGGTGAACACATAGACCCTGTCCTCGAACACCTGACTGCGCAGATCGTCCAGCAGGGAGCCGCTCTCGGAGAGATCCTCCTGCCAGGCGAGGAGCTTGCGCAGCCACTCGATCTTGTCTTCGAAGGTGCTGGTCTTGGCGGCGGCCTGGGCCCCTTCCTTGTAGCGCCAGTGGGCCGCCACGCCGAGTTCGGCATCCTGATGCATCTGCTCGGTGCGGATCTGGATCTCCACCGTCTTCCCCTCCTCCCCCACCACCACTGTGTGGATGGACTGGTAGCCGTTGGGCTTGGGGTTGGCGACATAGTCGTCAAACTCGCGGGGAATGTGGTGGAAATGGGTATGGACTATGCCGAGCGCCGCATAGCAATCCTGCAGCCGTTTGGTGATCACCCGCACCGCGCGCACGTCGAACAGCTCGTTGAATTCGAGGTGCTTCTTCTGCATCTTGCGCCAGATGCTGTAGATGTGTTTCGGGCGGCCGTAGACTTCGGCCTCGACCCCGGCCTCCGCCAGCGCATCGCGCAGGGACTGCACGAACTCGCGGATGTAGCGTTCCCGATCGAGTCGTTTCTCGTCGAGCTGCTTGGCGATCTGCTTGTAGGTATCCGGGTGCAGGTAACGGAAGGCGAGATCTTCGAGCTCCCACTTGAGCTGACCTATGCCGAGGCGGTTGGCGAGGGGCGCATAGATGTTGGTGATCTCCTGGGCCATCAGCACCCGGGTCTCCTCATCCGCCAGCTTGGCCTCCCGCAGGCAGGCGATCCGCTCCGCCAGCTTGATGACGACGGCGCGCACATCCTCCACCATGGCGAGCAACATGCGGCGCACGTTGTCCACCTGCTCCGGGGAGGTCTCGCTGCGGTGCAGGGTCTGCAGGGAGCGGATGGCCTCCATCTCCAGCACCCCTTCCACCAGCTTGGCGATCTTGGGACCGAAGTCCTCGTTCACCTTCTCCTGCTTGATGAGGCCGGCTTCGACAAAGGGATAGAGAATGGCCGACTTGAGGGTGGCGAGATCCATGCTGAGCATCAGCAGTATGCCCACCATCTCGACGCCACGCACCAGCAGGCGGTTGGTAAGCGCCTCGTCGCCAAGCGTCAGACAGTACTGGTAGACGGTTCGCAGTTGATTCTTGTCGCTTTCACTCAGGGTAAGGGAACTGACCCACTCCTCCAGAGTGAAATTGTCTTTCAAATGAATTTCGCGCACCGCAACCATGGTATCAATCCTTAAAATTGTGGGGCCGAAAGCCGATGCTTTCTGCCATCCCCTCATCAGCTGATGACTGCCTCAAATGGGGATGCACGGGAGAGTTTTCAAGGCGTGTTGCCGATCCCGGCAACAGGTTTCTCTCGCACATCAGGCCCATTTTTGCAGATCTAGATTACCCTAATCACCCCTGCGCAAACAGCGCTACCGGCATCGGAAGGCCGACAAAACGCAGCCCCGGCAATCTGAAAACAGCCTGCTCAATCCCGTTCAAACAGCGCCATGGACTCCAGATGACCGGTGTGGGGGAACATGTCCAGCATCCCCAGGCGAGCCAGTCGATAACCCCCCTTCACCAGCACCTGGCTGTCCCGGGCCAGGGTGACAGGGTTACAGGAAACATAGACCACCCGCTTGGGCGAAAGTGCCGCCACGTGGCTCATGACTTCCAGCGCTCCGGGCCGGGCCGGATCCAGCAGCACCAGATCGAAGCCTTCCCGCGCCCAGGACATACCGACGATGTCGCCGCTCAAATCCGCCTTGTAGAAACGGGCGTTGTCGATGCCGTTGCGACGGGCGTTCTCCTCGGCACGGGCCACCATGGCGAGCTCCCCCTCGACCCCCACCACTTCACGGGCCTGACGAGCCAGCGGCAGGGTGAAGTTGCCGATGCCGCAGAAGAGATCCAGCACCTTGTCGTCCTTGGTCGCCTCCAGCCACGCCAGCGCCTGGGTCACCATGCTCTGGTTGATGGGGCCGTTGACCTGAATGAAGTCGCCAGGGGCGAATGCAAGAGACAGGCCATCGAGGGTGTAGCTCGGCTGAAATTGTTGACGCAGGGGTTCGATGCGCTCATCCGCCGCCTGCAGATAGAGGTCTATCCCCTGGGCCTCGGCAAATGCCACCAGCAGGGCGCGATCCGCCTCGTTGGGGCGACCCGTGTGGCGCAGCAGCATCATGATGCCCTGTTCGGCCTGGATGAGCTCCGCATGCCCCAGCTCGCGCTGGCTCTTCAAGCGATTGAGGCACTCGCGCAGGGGGGTGATGAGGGCAGAGAGGGGATCGGCCAGCACGGGGCAGCCCGCCACCTCCACCAGGTCATTGGATTGACGGCGGCGGAACCCCACCCGGGTGCAGCGACCGTTCTTGTCAAACTTGATGGCGAGACGGCAGACCCGGCGATAGCTGCGGGACTCTCCCTTGAGCACGGGCTCGAGCACCGGTGCCTTGATGTTGCCAAGGCGCTCGAACAGGCTGACCAGCCCGGCCTCCTTGACCGCCTGCTGATCCGCTTCGCCGAGGTGCTGGGCACTGCAACCGCCGCACTCGCGATAATGGGGGCAGAAGGGATCGATGCGATTGGCCGCCGGGGTCACTATCTGTTGCAGGGCGGCGTGGGCATAGTGCTTCTTGTCATCGACGATGCGAGCCTTGATCAGCTCACCGGGGAGTGCCCCTTCGACAAAGATGGCCTTGCCCTGATGACGGCCGACACCGACACAGTGGTGGTCCAGACTGTCTATCGTAAATTCAATACGTTGGGGCTGGGTGGATTTCTTTTGGGGCTTGAAAAACTGGGCCATAAAACTTGGTGCCTATAGGTGGCTATGTCATGATTGTGGAATCTGCAGCAGGCCATTGTCCCACAAGAATAATAGTATGACCAAATGCGGCCTGAGGGCCCGAGCTGCGGCCTCTGCCCCATTGCCCAATCTGACCATAAGTGGCCCATTGATATGACAGGATACGGCCTGAGCGCCCGTACGGTGACATCGACTGTATTGCCAGCCCTCCCCCTGCGCCCACACGCCCCCGGGGCTATGGTCTTCATCATGTTTGCCGGCGGTTTATCAGCATGACCAAGTACGGCCTCAGAGCCCGTGTACTGGCATTTACCATATTGCCAACCCTGATCATCGGCGGCCTGATCGCCGGTTACTTCACCTTCCACCGCTACCATCAGCTGGAAAACAACCTGATCGATCAGGGCATCAACATCATAGAGCCCCTGGCCATCGCCAGTGAATACGGCATGACCCAGCACAGTCGCGAATCCCTCAAGCGGCTGATCGGGCTGACCCATCGCAAGAACTCCCCCTTCATCAAGTCCATCGCCGTCTTCACCCAGGAGAACCAGCTGTTCGTGACGTCCAACTATCACAGGGACTTCAGCCAGCTGCGCCTGCCGGACGGCAGCGCCATCCCGGCCCTGACCAGCGTCACCTTCAATGGCGATGACATCATCTTGCGCACCCCCATCCAGGCCGAGACCAGCCTGGACGGCTTCCCCCTGCCGAGCGATCTGGAGCCGCCTGTCATCGGCTACATCTCCATGCAGCTCGCCACCGACAGGGCCATAGTCCTGCAGTATCGCGACGCCTTCTTCGCGGTGATCATAGTGCTCATCGGCCTCGCCATCAGCACCCTGTTCGGCTTCCGCCTGGTCAAGAGCGTGACCCAGCCCATCACCGACATGGTGCAGGCGGTGCACCGGATCAGGGAGGGGCGCCTCGATACCCGGGTCAGCGGCCAGCTCACCGGCGAGCTGGACATGCTGAAAAACGGCATCAACGCCATGGCCAAGGCGCTCTCCGAATACCATGAGGAGATGCAGCAGAACATCGATCAGGCGACCTCGGATCTGCGAGAGACGCTCGAACAGATAGAGATCCAGAACGTCGAGCTCGACATGGCGAAGAAGCGGGCGCAGGAGGCGGCCCGGGTCAAATCCGAGTTCCTTGCCAACATGTCCCACGAGCTGCGCACCCCGCTCAACGGCGTCATCGGCTTCACCCGCCAGTTGCTCAAGACCAGCCTGACCCCGAGCCAGACCGACTACATGCAGACCATAGAGAAGTCGGCGCGCAACCTGCTCGGGATCATCAACGACATCCTCGACTTCTCCAAGCTGGAGGCGGGCAAGCTGCAGCTGGAGCACATCCCCTTCAGCCTGCGGGACACCCTCAACGAGACCATGCACCTGCTGGGACCAAGCGCCCACGACAAGCAGCTCGAGCTCTCCTTGCAGGTGGATGCCGCCGTGCCGGACTACCTCACCGGCGACCCCATGCGCCTGCAACAGGTGCTGACCAACCTCACCGGCAACGCCATCAAGTTCACCGAGCGAGGCAACGTGGATGTGCGCGTCGAGCAGACCGGGGCCCCCAACGGCAGCAAGGTTCGCCTGCGAGTCCTCATCCGGGATACCGGTATCGGCATCTCGGAGGAGCAGCAGCGCCAGCTGTTCCAGGCCTTCAATCAGGCCGACTCCTCCATCTCCCGCCGCTATGGTGGCACCGGGCTTGGCCTGGTCATCACCCAGAAGCTGGTGCAGCAGATGGGAGGCCAGATCCGATTCGAGTCCGAGCTTGGCAAGGGCTCCGTCTTCTCCTTCAATCTGGAGCTGGATGTCTCGCCCCTGCCCCAGACCGAGCGGCTGCCGCTGGATCGCATCCTGGGCAAACGGGTCTGGCTGCTGGAGCCGGATCCCTTCACCCACGCCTCCCTGCTCGCCCTGCTGGCCGAATGGCAGCTGGACGTGCACTCCCTGACCATGGCCGACGACTGGCCCGAGATGGGCAGCCAGGACATGGTGATCATCGGCAGCAGCACACTGCATACCCCCCAGCAGGTGATCACCCGTCTCGATGGCCTCAGCGGGCAACAGAACACCATAGTGCTGCTCAGCAGCCACGAGCCGGCGCTCTATGACGCCATGTTGGCCCATGGCGCCGCCCACTGCCTCTCCAAGCCCATCAACCACCGCAAGCTGCTGCACGCCCTGCTCTCCCCCGAGGCGGCCAGGCGCACGCCGCTGCCCGCGCCGGCCCCCCACCGGGTACAGGCCGTCAAGGTGCTGGCAGTGGATGACAACGCCGCCAACCTCAAGCTCATCGCCGCCATGCTCAAGGAGATGGTGACCGAGGTGGTGGTGTGCAAGAACGGCAAGGAGGCGGTCAACCTGGCCCAGAGCCAGCCGTTCGACATCATCTTCATGGATATACAGATGCCCGTCATGGATGGCATCAGCGCCACCCAGGCGATCCGCCATCACTCCCTCAACACCGAGACCCCCATAGTCGCGGTCACCGCCCACGCCATCCCGGGCGAGCGGGAACGGCTGATCCGCCAGGGCATGGACGACTACCTGGCCAAGCCCATCGACGAGGGCATGCTGGCGCAGCTCATCACCGACTTCGCCCACAGGCGCCACCAGAACCAGGGGGATCAGCAGATAGACTGGACCCTGGCGGTGCGCCAGGCGGCGGGCAAGGAGGATCTCGCCAAAGAGATGCTGACCATGCTGCTGGCCAGCTTCGACGAGGTGGAACCCATGCTGGACGAGGCGCTGGCGGGGGAGGTGGAGGATGCCGAGGTGCTGGCCCAGCTCCATCGCCTCAACGGCGGCTGTGCCTACTCGGGGGTGCCCGGCCTGCAGCGCCTGCTCTCCCAGCTCGAGCAGCAGCTGCGCGACGGCGTGCCCGTGAGCGAGCTCGAACCCGAGCTGCTGGAGCTGCAAGATGCCCTGGAGCAGGTGAGGCAGGAGGCCCCTCGCTACCTCTCCCTGGCCGAGTGAGGCGCTTTTTCTGACTGCGGGGCCCGCAGATGGTAAAATCGCGCCGTTTCCACAGGAGTCAACATGACCAACAACGATATTCTGCGCCGCCTGCGCTACGCCCTCACCATCAGCAACGATCAGATGGTCGAGATGTTTGCCAAGGGCAACCTGACTGTCACCCACGCCCAGCTCCACAGCTGGTTGCTGAAAGAGGCCGCGGAAGGGGAAGAGCAGGAAGCCGGCTATGCCGCCTGCCCGGACTCGGCCCTGAGCCAGTTCCTCGACGGCTTCATCGCCGTGCGCCGCGGTGTGCGGGAAAATGCCCCGCCCCAGGTGATCCCTAACCGGATCAACAACAACCTGATCCTGCGCAAGCTGCGCATCGGCCTCGACTACAAGGAAGAGGACATGCTGGGCACCCTCAAGCTCGCCAACTTCAACCTATCCAAGTCCGAGCTGAGCGCCCTGTTCCGCGCCAAGGATCACAAGCACTACCAGGATTGCGGGGATCAGATCCTGCGCAACTTCCTCATCGGCCTCACCGCCAAGTACAGGACAGCGCCATGAGCCCGCGCGCGCGTGTCACCCTCAGACAGCGCGCCTGAGCCATGGGCCAGCGCACCTGCCCCCCGTCATTCCGCCTGGGCGGCAGGCCGCGCTGGCCATCCCTTGTTGTCTGTGCCCCCTCGCCAGGCAGATGCCGCACCATACTGCTGTCACTCTGCCTGCTGGGGCTCGGCGGCTGCCAACCGGCGCCTTATCAGCTCAACACCCGTCATGTCAGCGCCAACCAGAATGAGCGCATCGCCTTTCTGATCCTCCACTACACCGACGAGGACGACGCCCGCTCCCTGCGCCTGCTGACCGAACCCGAGCACAAGGTGAGTGCCCACTACCTGATCCCCCGCGACACCGACGAGCGGCCGCTTCCCGTTTACCAGCTGGTGCCCGACAGCCAGCGCGCCTGGCACGCCGGTCGCAGCCGCTGGCATCAGTATGCCGGGCTCAACGCCAGCTCCCTCGGCATCGAGATAGTCAATCTGGGTTATCCCGCGGAAGACGAAGCCCTGCCTGCTCACCAGCGGCGCTGGCAACCCTATACCCGGGCCCAGATCGCCGCCCTCGGCGCTCTGGCCCGGGATCTGGTCGATCGCTATCGCATTCCCCCCACCCAGGTGCTGGCCCACAGCGACATAGCCCCGGAACGCAAGCAGGATCCCGGCCCCCACTTCCCCTGGCGCGAGCTGGCCCTGCACCATGGCGTCGGCGCCTGGCCAGACGAGGCCAGGGTGGCCGAGCTGCGCCAGGCACAGCTCATCCCCTGGGATGCGCTGCAATGGCAGCAGCGACTCGCCCGCTACGGCTACGGCCTCCCCCAGCACGGCACCTGGGATGAGCAGAGCCGCGCCGCCATGCGTGCCTTCCAGCTCCATTTCCGTCCCGCCCTGATCACCGGCGAGCCGGATGCCGAGTGCCAGGCCATCCTGACGGCCCTGCTGGAGCAGTACTTTCCCGAGCCGGGCTGATGTTGTCCCGATATTTCCGCTGACGCAGCGTGTTCCCAAGCCGCGATGCGCCTCCCTGCCGAACTCCATTTCCGCCCCGCCCTGATCACCGGTGAGCCGGATGCCGAGTGTCAGGCCATCCTGATGGCCCTGCTGGAGCGGTACTTTCCCGAGCCGGGCTGAGCCTCCGAAAGCAACAAGGGACGCCGAGGCGTCCCTTGTCTGTGCGATGCAGGCAGACCGGCATCAGATCCCCTGACGGGCTTCCTGCATCAGCAGACGCATGTCGCTGACCGCCTTGGCCAGACCGTCGAAGGCGGCGCGGCCTATGATGGCGTGGCCGATGTTGAGCTCATAGAGCTCGGGAATGGCGGCGATGGCCTTGACGTTGTGGTAGTGCAGGCCATGGCCGGCATTGACCTTCAAGCCCTTGCCGG
The DNA here is from genome assembly GCF_023093515.1 of Aeromonas genomosp. paramedia. Lineage (NCBI taxonomy): Bacteria > Pseudomonadati > Pseudomonadota > Gammaproteobacteria > Aeromonadales > Aeromonadaceae > Aeromonas > Aeromonas genomosp. paramedia. The sequence goes on along the minus strand of NZ_JAAROG010000001.1, from coordinate 321,550 downwards.
CGGCATAGGAGGCGCCAGCGGCGATGCGCTTGAACTCGGCGTTGCGCTCCGCATCCGTGGTGGCATCGGCATAGCGGCCGGTGTGGATCTCGATGAAGGGGGCACCACTCTCGGCGGCCGCATCGATCTGGATGGGGTCGGCGTCGATGAAGAGCGACACCTGGGCACCGACGGCGGCGAGGCGGGTCACCGCATCGGTCACCTTGTCCAGCTGACCAGCCACGTCCAGGCCACCCTCAGTGGTCACCTCGGTGCGCTTCTCCGGTACCAGGCAGACGAACTGGGGCTTGATGCGGCAAGCGATGCCGATCATCTCCTCGGTCACCGCCATCTCCAGGTTCATCCTGGTCTGGATGGTCTGGCGCAGTATCTCCACGTCGCGGTCGGTGATGTGGCGGCGATCTTCACGCAGGTGAACCGTAATGCCATCGGCACCGGCCTGCTCGGCCACGAAGGCGGCCTGGACAGGATCCGGATACTGGGTGCCGCGGGCATTGCGCAGGGTGGCGATATGGTCGATGTTCACACCCAGATAGATTTCACTCATTGAGGACTCCTTGAAACTCTTCATCTGTTGACTGCGCGGTCAGCGAATCACTCCGCGCCGATATCCATATGTCGGTAATCTGTGTCAGCCTTGCATGCTGGCTTTACGTTTTAAAAACAGCTCCCGGCTCTTGAGCTGGCGTTTGCCAAGATAGGGCTGCAGCGCCAGCCGGCTGAAACGCTTGGCCGCCTGCAGCAAGGGAGGGGTATCGAATCGCCCCTCGGCGAAGGCCAGCAGGTGGGCGCCGAGGAACAGGGTACGGGGATCCGGCGCCCGCTCGCAAGCGACAAAGCCGAGCTCCCGCTCGAAGCCGTAGAGCAGATCGGGCTGGATCGGGGTGTCGTCGTCGGCGGCATATTCGAAATCCACCGCATAGCCCAAGGCCTGCAGCAGCAGGAACTCGAAGCGGCGCAGGGGCAGCTCCGGCGTCTCGCCATCCGCCAGCGCCATCAGGGCACGGGCATAGGCGTCGAACACCTCGGGGAAGGGGGTATGGGCTTCGAGCAGGTAGTAGACCAGCTCGTTGAGATAGAGGCCGTAGAAGAGGCGATCGCCACCGAGTCGCAGGGAGTGATCCGGGCATTCGACCTGGGCGAGGTTCTTGAGATCGCCCTTGCCACGCCAGCTCATGGTGAGCAGGGTGAAGGGTTGCAGCAGCCCCTTCAGAGGGGAGCGTGGCCCGCGGGAACCGCGAGCCACCAGGGTAAATCGGCCGCTATCCTGGGTGAAGACCTCGACCAGCTGGCTGGTCTCCCGATAGGGCCGACTGTGGATGACGAAAGCCGGGTTCAGCAATCAGTCGTCACCATAACCCAGGCTGCGCAGGGCGCGCTCGTCATCGGCCCAGCCGGACTTGACCTTGACCCACAGCTCCAGGTGCACCTTGTTCTGGAACAGCCGTTCCATGTCGAGGCGCGCTTCGGTACCTATGGTCTTGATCTTCTCGCCCTTGTTGCCGATGACCATCTTCTTCTGGCCATCGCGCTCCACCAGGATCAGGCCGTGAATGTGGTAGAGGCCGTTCTCTTCCACCTTGAAGCGCTCGATCTCCACCGTCACCGAGTAGGGCAGCTCCTCGCCGGTGAAACGCATCAGCTTCTCGCGGATGATCTCGGAGGCCATGAAGCGGGACGAACGGTCGGTCACGTAGTCTTCCGGGAAGAAGTGAACGTTCTCCGGCAGCAACGGCTTGGCCCACTCGCGGATCTTCTCCACGTTGGTGCCCTTCTCGGCGCTGATGGGCAGAATGTGGGCAAAGTTCATCTGCTGACCCAGCCACTCCAGGTGAGGCAGCAGATCTTCTTTCTCTTTGACGTTGTCGATCTTGTTGACCGCCAGCACCACGGGACAGTGCAGGTGGCGCAACTTGCCGAGCACCATCTCGTCGTCCTTGGTCCAGTGGGTGCCGTCGACCATGAAGACCACCATGGCCACGTCCCCCAGGGAGCTGGTGGCGGCGCGGTTCATCAGGCGGTTGATGGCCCGCTTCTCTTCGATGTGCAGACCCGGGGTATCCACATAGATGGTCTGGTAGTTATCCTCGGTGTCGATCCCCAGGATCCGGTGACGGGTGGTCTGGGGCTTCTTCGAGGTGATGCTGACCTTCTGGCCAAGCAGCTTGTTGAGCAGGGTGGACTTGCCCACGTTGGGGCGGCCCACGATGGCGACAAAGCCGCAATAAGTGGTATCTGTCATGCCAGTGTTTCCAATGCCTGTTGTGTCAAAAGACCGCGCCTTTTCAAATCGGTAGTATCTGTCATGACAGTTTTTCCAGTGCTTGCTGCGCCGCGGCCTGTTCGGCCTTGCGGCGGCTGGTGCCGACCCCGACCAGCGGACCATCCAGGCCATCCACGTCACACTGGACGGTGAACTCCTGGTTGTGGGCTTCGCCCTTGACGTTGGTCACTGTGTAGGTCGGCAGGGATTTGCGGCTTCCCTGCAAAATTTCCTGCAGTCGGGTCTTGGGATCCTTCTGCTCGATGCCGGGCTTGATTTCATCCAGGCGGCTGGCGTACCAGCCGAGCAACAGGGTCCGCACCCGCTCCAGATCGGTATCCAGATAGACGGCGCCGATCACCGCCTCGACAGTGTCGGCCAGGATAGACTCGCGCCGGAACCCGCCGCTTTTCAGCTCGCCGGGCCCCAGGATCAGGTGATCCCCGAGGTCAAACTCCCGGCCGAGTTCGGCCAGCGTCTTCTCCCGCACCAGGGTGGCGCGCATCCGGCTGAGATCCCCTTCCGCCGCTTGCGGGAAGCGGTGGAAGAGGTCATCGGCAATCACCAGACTCAGGATGGAGTCCCCCAGAAATTCCAGTCGCTCGTTGTGACGGGAACCGGCGCTGCGGTGGGTCAGCGCCCGGGTCAGCAGCTCTTGATCCTGAAAGACATGCCCGAGACGGGACTGCAGTCTGTTCATCTTGATATTCATTTACTTGATTCCGCCAATGCGGTTGAAGCGCACACCGGTCGGCACCCAGCCTGGCAAGCTGGATCCTTCCTCACGCTCAAATTCGAAACTGATCCAGATGGCAACCGCCTTGCCCACCAGGTTCTGCTCGGGCACGAAGCCCCAGAAACGACTGTCGGTACTGTTGTCGCGGTTGTCACCCATCACGAAATAGTGGCCTTCCGGCACCACCCACTCATCCGGGTAGGTGCCGGGCTGGCGATAGTAGCGATCCACCAGGTCCGGCATCAGGGGGTTGCGCAGGGTCTCGTGAGAAACTGTGCCCAACTGTTCGGTGTAGCGATCCAGCGGGATCCCCATCTGGCTGAACTCACCCCGTTGCTCGAACTTGACGTCGAGCTTCTTGAAGCCCGGGCACGTTTTCCCTTCCTGCTCCTCGCACTTGGGCCGGATCATCAGCTCCTTGTTGCGATAGATCACCCGATCGCCGGGCATGCCGACCACCCGCTTGATGTAGTCCACCCGGGTATCCAGCGGATACTTGAACACCACCACGTCGCCACGCTCGGGAGAACCCGTCTCGAGGAACTTGGTGTTGGTCACGGGGTCACGCAGGCCGTAAGCGAACTTCTCCACCAGGATGAAGTCGCCCACCAGCAGGGTGGGCATCATGGAACCAGACGGGATCTGGAACGGCTCAAAGATGAAGGAACGCAGGATCAGCACCAGCGCGATGACCGGGAAGACACCGCCGGTCTGCTCGATCCAGACCGGCATGGGGGCCACCTTGGCCAGGGTCTTCTCATCGATGTTCGAGCCGGCGTTGGCACGGGCGGCCGCAATCTTGGCCGCCCGCTGCTTGGACCAGACCAGCTTGTCGACTGTCCAGATGATGCCGGTCAGCAGAGTGACTATGGCCAGGATCAGGGAAAAGGTGCTTGCCATCTATTAATCCTTTCCGACGTGGAGAATGGCGAGGAAGGCCTCTTGCGGCACGTCGACACGGCCCAGGGACTTCATCCGCTTCTTGCCTTCTTTCTGCTTGTTCAGCAGCTTTTTCTTACGGCTCACGTCACCGCCGTAGCACTTGGCGGTCACGTCCTTGCGCAGGGCCTTGACCGTGCTGCGGGCGATGATCTGGTTGCCGATGGACGCCTGGATGGCGATGTCGAACATCTGGCGCGGGATCAGCTCGCGCATCTTCTCCACCACCTGGCGACCGCGATACTGGGCGTTCTCCTTGTGGGTGATGATGGCCAGGGCATCGACGCGCTCACCGTTGATCATGATGTCCAGACGGACCATGTCGGAGGTTTCGAAGCGCTTGAAGCCGTAATCCAGGGAGGCGTAGCCGCGACTGGTGGATTTGAGGCGGTCGAAGAAATCGAGCACCACTTCCGCCATCGGGATCTCGTAGGTCAGCGCCACCTGCTTGCCGTGATAGACCATGTTGGTCTGCACGCCACGCTTCTCGATACAGAGGGTGATCACATTGCCCATGTACTCCTGCGGCAACAGTATGTTGCACTCGGCGATGGGTTCGCGCATCTCTTTGATGTTGTTGACCGCAGGCATGGCAGCCGGGCTGTCGATGTGGATGGTCTCGCCGTTGTTCAGCTCGATTTCATACACTACGGTCGGCGCCGTGGTGATGAGATCCAGATCGTATTCCCGCTCCAGACGCTCCTGGATGATCTCCATGTGCAGCATGCCGAGGAAGCCACAACGGAAGCCGAAGCCCAGTGCGGTGGAGCTTTCCGGCTCGAAGAACAGGGAGGCATCGTTCAGGGAGAGCTTGTCGAGGGCGTCGCGGAACGACTCGTAGTCATCGCTGGAGATGGGGAACAGACCCGCATAGACCTGCGGCTTCACCTTCTTGAAACCGGCCAGCGCCTTGTCGGCACCGTTCTTGGCCTGCGTCAGGGTATCACCCACAGGAGCGCCGTGGATGTCCTTGATGCCGCAGACGACCCAACCTACCTCGCCACAGCCCAGACCCATGGTGTCCACCTGCTTGGGAGTGAAGATACCGATGCGATCTACGCCCCACACCTGACCGGTGCTCATCACCTTGATCTTGTCGTTCTTCTTGAGGGAACCGTTCTTGATCCGCACCAAGGAGACAACCCCCAGGTAGGAGTCGAACCAGGAGTCGATGATCAGCGCCTGCAGCGGGGCATCCGGATCACCTTCCGGTGCCGGGATGCGGGCCACTATCTCTTCCAGCACCAGATCGACACCCAGACCGGTCTTGGCGGAGCAACGCACCGCATCCACCGCGTCTATGCCGACGATGTCCTCGATCTCTTCCGCAACCCGCTCGGGTTCTGCGGCAGGCAGATCGATCTTGTTCAGGATGGGCACCACTTCCAGCTCCATCTCCATGGCGGTGTAGCAGTTGGCCAGAGTCTGTGCCTCAACCCCCTGACCGGCATCCACCACCAGCAGAGCCCCTTCACAGGCAGCCAGGGAGCGAGAAACCTCGTAGGAGAAATCCACGTGGCCCGGGGTGTCGATAAAGTTCAGCTGATAGGTGTTACCGTCTTGTGCCTGGTAGTTCAGGGTCACACTCTGTGCTTTGATGGTAATGCCGCGCTCGCGCTCCAGATCCATGGAGTCAAGCACCTGAGCCTGCATCTCGCGGTCGGACAGGCCGCCACAAGTCTGGATCAGACGGTCCGACAGGGTCGATTTACCGTGGTCGATGTGCGCAATAATCGAAAAGTTACGAATGTGTTTCATCGAGCAAGAATCACTCAAAATTAAGTTAGGGTCGGATATGAGGGCAGGATTTTACTGGATAACCCGGTCGACGGCCAATCTTTAGTCGGCGGGCACCAGAAATAGCGCCTTGTCTGGCGGGCCCTCGGCACCAAAACGGCGGCGACGGAGCCAGAAAAGGGTCGCGCCGCTCAGGAGAGGTGGCGAGTATTGAGTACCACGCCGAGCATGCGGGGACCATATTCCCCTTGCTCGAGCCGGGCAGAAAAGTAACGAACCAGTAAAAATCCGATGGTGCCGCCGAGCAGGCAACTGAGGATGGTCACCCCCTCCCCCGCCGACAGCAGCGGCGCCAGCCAGAGCTGACCAAGCAGGGCGCCAAGCAGCAGGCAGAACAGCGGCAGCACATAGACCAGGGCAGCGCCGCGCAGGATGCTCGCCTGGGGAATGCCGAGCCTGATCTGCTGACCGACCATGACCTCGCCGGTCAGCGCCACCCGCAGTCGCTGCGACTTCAGGGGAAAGGCCTTGGCGACGGTGCCGGTACCGCAGTTTGACTGCTGATGGCAGCCGCTGCAGGCGGAGCGCCGTTCGCACTCCACCCAGGCATAAGCCCCCTCGACGGCCACCACGGTTGCCAGCTCTTCGCTCATGTTACTCACAGGATGACTCCAGACGAACGGCTATGGATTTACCCGATCTCAGCACGGTCGTCCCGGTTCGGCAAGTGGCAGCATGCCGCCTCACTGAACCGCCTCGTTGCGGGCCAGCGGCTGCACCGACTCGGCGATGCGCTTGGCGGTCTCGGTGGGGACCTCCCCGACCACGGTGATCTCCACCCCGACCTCGTTGACGAAGCTCACCAGCGAGGTGGCCCCCTGGCGGATCAACTGCTGGCGCACCGCCTGCTTGGGATCGACCCGGGAGACGTAGACGGAGAGATCCACCACGCCGTCCGACAGCATCATGTAGTCCACCGGCAGGCTGGTGCTGACCAGCTGGTGCCTGTCCTGAGAGAGCACCTTGAATCCACCCGGCAGCCAGGTCAGGTGCCAGTTCAGGGTCTGCTGGGGGGCGGGATAGGCGTCTTCCAATGCCAGCGCATCGGGCAGCTTGCTGCGGGCCAGGGTGACAAGCCAGGGCGCGGGCGCCGGCTGCCTGTCCAGATCCACCCCAAGCACCTGCTCGACCAGGTTGCCCTCCTTGTCCACCATGTCCACCCGCAGCAGCAGGTGGCTCTGCTCATCGACCCAGAGCACAAAGCCGTACTTGTCCGCCTCCTTGGGCACCAGTCTCACGACCTGGGCCACCAGGCCAGCCACCCGGCTGCGACCGGCCAGCACGGGATCATAGCTCTCCAGCACCCGGGGCAGCGGCATCTTCACCAGGCTCGACCAGACGCCCGGGAAACGCGCCCCCTTGAGGGTGTAGGGTTCGTGGGTGTTTTCGAAGAAGGTGTATTCATTCTGGCGTTGCAGGTACTCCACCGCCTTGCCGTCGAGATAACTCAGATGAGCGACCTCCTTGCCATCGATCACCCCGTGGCTGAAGCGAATGGGCTCGAGGCGTCCCTGACGGGCCTTGACCATGGACAACTCAAAATTTTGTTGCGAAACGGCACTCTGCATCTGCTGCAACAAGGCCTCGGCCGACAGATCGTCGGCCGAGGCCTTGGCACAAATCAGCAGGAGAGAGGCCAGCAGAATGAGGCTGGACTGGCGCACGGTCTGATCCCTAAAGATGCGTTATTCCTGAATCTGCTTGTCTTGCAGCAGACGCTGTTGTAATTGATGGTCTCGCAGGAAGGCGTTGATGCGCTCGCGCTGCTCCTGCATCTGTTGCTCGTTCAAGCCTTGCTGGCGAGGAGTGGCACGGTTGCCCTCCTGGGGATAGTGCACGCTCACTGGCGTCGCACTGCCACCGACCGGAATGGTGTTGAGCACAGGGTTGGCCGGCATGCCGTCGTTGCCCTGATACTGCTGCACCCCGAAGATGACGGCGGCAGCCACGGAGGCCGCAATGGCATACTGCCCCATCTGCTGACCAAAGCGACGGACCAGAGGTATCACCTTGCCTGCAGGCTTCACCTGAGGCGAAACAGGTTGCACCGGCTTGGGCGCCAGTATGACGGGTTCGTCTTCCAGTGCCAGCATGATGCTGTCACTGAGATCCAGTTGCAGATTGACCGGCAGGTCTCCCCGCATGGCATCACCGATCAGATGGTAACGAGCCCAGGTATCTTGCAGAGCGGGATCCGTTCCCAGCTCGTTCAGAACCTCCATGTCGCTGAGGTCACCATCCATCAGGGCTGAAAGTTGCTCTTTATTTGCCATAAGTTTGCCTGTCTTTCCCCAGTTTAATTCTCGATCAGAGGTTGCAGCTTTTTATCGATTGCTTCCCTCGCCCGAAAGATACGGGATCTCACCGTACCCACAGGGCAATCCATGATCTCTGCAATCTCTTCGTAGCTCAGCCCTTCCATTTCACGAAGGGTGATCGCTGTTCTCAAGTCTTCTGGCAAGGCTTCTATGGCGGCAAACACAGTGCGCTTGATCTCGTCGGTCAGCGCCAGGTTTTCCGGGGTGGCCACTTCTTGCAGGGCTTCACCACCACCATAATATTCAGCCTCGTCCGCTTCGACATCACTGCTGGGCGGTCTGCGCCCCTGTGAGGTCAGGTAATTTTTGGCCGTGTTGACGGCGATCCGATACAACCAGGTGTAAAACGCGCTCTCGCCACGGAATGTCGGCAACGCACGGTAAGCCTTGATAAAGGCCTCCTGCGCCACATCCGGCACATCGCCCGGATTGTTGACATACCTGGCCACCAGGTTGACCACCTTATGCTGGTATTTTCTTACCAACAGGTTGAATGCATTTTTATCGCCACGCTGGACCCGTTCAACCAGCTGTTCGTCCAGTAGATTCTGGTCGCTCATCAGAGCCGTAAAACCCCCATCAGGTTATCGTTCTTCTTTTCCGGCCCCTTCTAAGCGCACAAGTTCAGACAGGAGGAATCAGAGAAAGTTCGCTTGCATTGAAAAAAATGTGATGCGGGCTGCATCACAACCCCCCTTGGGCTACCATGGGGCCAGTTCTTAATCCAGGCCAATGATACTTATGAAAGCAAGTGTTGAATACCTTTGCGACGTACTGATCATTGGCAGCGGTGCCGCCGGTCTGTCCCTCGCGTTGCGATTGGCAGACCAGGCCAAAGTCCTGGTTCTGAGCAAGGGGCCCATCAGTGAGGGGGCCACTCTCTATGCGCAAGGAGGCATCGCTGCCGTGTTCGACGAGACCGACAGCATCGAATCCCATGTGAGCGACACGCTCAACGCCGGCGCCGGGTTGTGTGACCCGGCCGTGGTGGAGTTCACCGCCCGCAACGCCCGCGACTCCATCCAGTGGCTGATCCAGCAGGGTGTGCCCTTCGATCAGGAAGAGGATGCAGAGGGGGAATCCCACTATCACCTGACCCGGGAAGGGGGTCACAGCCATCGCCGCATCTTCCACGCGGCGGACGCCACCGGCAAGGCGGTGCAGCTCACCCTGATCGATCAGGTCCGCGCCCACCCCAATATCCAGCTGATGGAACGCTTCAACGCGGTCGACCTCATCACCACCCGCAAGCTGGACCTGCCGGGCAACAGGGTGCTCGGCGCCTATGTCTGGAACCGCAACGTCGAGCAGGTCGAGGTGATCCGCGCCCGTTTCGTGGCGCTGGCCACCGGCGGCGCCTCCAAGGTGTACCAATACACCTCCAACCCGGACGTGAGCTCGGGGGACGGCATCGCCATGGCGTGGCGCGCCGGCTGCCGGGTGGCGAACCTGGAGTTCAACCAGTTCCACCCCACCAGCCTGTTCCACCCCGATGATCCCAACTTCCTGCTGACCGAAGCCCTGCGCGGGGAAGGGGCCTATCTGCGCCGTCCCGACGGCAGCCGCTTTATGCCGGACTTCGACGAGCGGGCCGAACTGGCGCCGCGGGACATAGTCGCCCGCGCCATCGACCACGAGATGAAGCGGCTCGGCGCCGACTGCATGTATCTGGATATCAGCCACAAGCCGGCGGACTTCATCATCAAGCACTTCCCGACCATCCACGAGCGCTGCCTCGCGGTCGGCATCGACATCACCAAGGAGGCCATGCCCATCGTCCCAGCGGCGCACTACACCTGTGGCGGCGTGATGATCGACAACAACGGCCAGACCGACATACCGGGTCTCTACGCCATCGGCGAGGTGACCTACACCGGGCTGCACGGTGCCAACCGCATGGCGTCCAACTCCCTGCTCGAATGCGTGGTCTACGCCCATCAGGCGGGGGCCGACATCCTGGCCAAGCTGCCCACCAGCGTGGAGCCGCCGAGCCTGCCCGCCTGGGACGAGAGCCAGGTGGACGACTCGGACGAGCAGGTGGTGATCCAGCACAACTGGCACGAGCTGCGGCTGATGATGTGGGATTACGTGGGGATAGTGCGCACCAACAAGCGCCTGGCCCGCGCCAAGCGCCGCATCGACCTGCTCAAGCAGGAGGTGCAGGAGTACTATGCGAACTTCCGGGTCTCCAACAACCTGCTGGAGCTGCGCAACCTGTTGCAGGTGGCCGAGCTCATCGTCAACTGTGCCCTGGAGCGCAAGGAGTCCCGCGGACTGCACTATAACCTCGACTACCCGGACATGCAGCCGAATCCCAAGCCGACAGTGCTGACGCCGGAGCGGGAGTAAACAACCCACCGCAGTCCAATAGATGACCCCGCTTCGGCGGGGTCATTTATTGGAGGGCAGGATGGGGTCAGCGAGGAGCGGCGAGGTGAATGGCCCGGGCCAGGGCGCAGTAGTGCTCGGGTGCCAGGGCGTCGGAGAAGAGCCAGAGGTGGCACTCGGCGCCCTCGTCAGCCACCAGCCTCAGCCAGAGCACCCCGGGCAGGATGCGGCTGCGGTCATCCAGGCGATGGCGCCGGCCCTGCCACTCCAGCCACTCCCCATCCCAGAGCAGCGCCTGGCGCCCTGGCGTGACGGAGCGCCAGGCCAGCCAGAGCCCCAGCAACCAGCAGGGAAGAAACAGCCCCCATTGCCAGCCCTGGATCAGGCTGGCGGTGGGCCAGAGCAACAGCCCAAACAGGGCAAGCAGCAGCAGGCGCTGCCGCCGGGAGGGAATGACGGGCATCAGGACCCGCATCGGGGATCAGCTCAGGCGATCATGACGGGCCTGATTGCGCTCCAGGATCAGGGGGATCATGGCGGCGAAATCGGGGTCGCTCGGCACACCGTGGCCCATGCTCCAGCGGAACAGCTCGGGATCCTCGCACTCCAGCAGACGGATGAAGGTCTGCTGCTCGGCCTCGCTCAGGGAGTCGAACTCGTGCTCGAAAAAGGGCATAAAGATCACATCCAGCTCGAGCATGCCGCGACGGCAGGCCCACTTCAGGCGGGACTTTTCAATTGGGCTCAACATGGAACTCTCCTTACAAAGACCCGGGGATGGTAGCAGCTGGATTTTCCGGCTGACAAACATTCCTTACGTCTTTACCATGCAGGTCACATACTTTCTGTCTCTGGAATACCATCGTGAGCCTGCCGACCCCTGTTCTTCCTGCCGAGCCAACCCTGTTTCCCCTGACCGATCTGGCCATCACCCGCCTCACCGGCAATGATCGCGTGAAATATCTGCAAGGCCAGGTCACCTGTGACGTCAACGCCCTGCAACCTGGCCAGAGCACCCTCGGCGGCCATTGCGATCCCAAGGGCAAGCTGTGGAGCGATTTTCGCCTGTTCTGCCTCGATGAGAGCCTGCTGCTGCTGACCAAGCCGTCGGTGCTGGCGCGCCAGCTGCCCGAACTCAAGAAGTTTGCGGTGTTCGCCAAGGTGGAGATCGGCGAGTTCCAGGGCCAGGCGGTCGGCCTGGCCGGTCAGGGCACGGATGCCTGGATCGCGACGCAATACGGCCTTCAGGAAACCGGCCTTGTCGAGGGCGGCATGGCGGTCAGGGTGGAAGCCGATCGCTGGCTGCTGGCAAGCGAGTCGCCGCTGGCGCTGAGCCTGCCTGTCGGCGACGAAGCGCTCTGGTGGGGTCTGGACATCAAGGCAGGCATCCCGCACCTGGAGGCGGTCCATCAGGGGGAGTACATTCCCCAGATGCTGAACCTGCAGGCCCTGGACGGCATCAGCTTCACCAAGGGCTGCTACATGGGGCAGGAGATAGTAGCCCGCGCCAAGTACCGCGGCGCCAACAACCGCGCCCTCTTCGTGCTGGCCGGGCAGGCCAGTGACCCCGTGGCCAGCGGCGATACCCTGGAGATCCAGCTCGGTGACAACTGGCGGCGCAGCGGCATGGTGCTGAACGCCTGGCAGCAGGATGGCCAGGTGTGGCTCACCGCCGTGCTGCCCAAGGACACCGAGGCCGATGCCAGCTTCCGCCTCAAGCAGGAGGAAGGCTCCCGCCTCGCCCTGCAGCCCCTGCCCTACTCCCTGACCGACTAAGGTCCGCTAACGAGGCACCCGCGCCAGCAGGGCCTCCTTCAGCCAGCGCCCCGCCTGCCCGAGCGGGCGGGCGCGATACCACTGCAACTCCAGCTCCAGCTCGGCCAGGGGAAGGAAATCCGGCTTGAGTACCACCAGCTCCCCCCGCGCCAGCGGCCGGTGCAGCAGAAACTCGGGTACCGCAGACCAGCCCAGCCCCAGCTTGACCAGCTCCAGGATCCCGAGATCCCCCTCGACCCACCACACCTGGGACGAGAGGCGGAAGCGATGGCGCTCCGTGCCCTCCCGCCGTCCCGTCACCATCAGCTGGCGGGCCCCTTGCAGGTCGCTCTCGTGCAGCGGTGTCTTGTGGGCCAGGGGGTGATCCGGGGAGACCACCAGGGGCATGGCGACACTCCCCAGGGAGCGGGAGACCAGCTCCCGCTCCGGGTGCGCCTTCTGGTAGCTGATGCCGAGCTGGGCCCGCCCGCTCTTGAGCAGCTCGGTCACATCCTCCATCAGCGGGAACAGCAGCTCCAGCTCCACCGTCGGATAGCGGCCGGCGAACTCCTCCAGCAGGGCGCCGAGCCAGGGCAGGTGGGAGTCATCGTCGATGGCCAGGGTGAGGCGCGACTCTATGCCGCTGGCCAGCTCCCCGGCAATGGCCTGCAGCCGCTCGCTCTGGGCCAGCAGCACCCTCGCCTCCTGGCTGATGCGGGCCCCCGCCTCGGTCAGCACGGGGTAGCGGCCGCTGCGATCAAACAGCTCGAGGCCGAGATCTATCTCCAGGTTGGCGATGGCGGTGCTCACCACCGACTGCGCCTTGCCCAGGCTGCGCGCCGCCGCCGAGAAAGATCCCGTCTCGGCGGCCGCCAGCAACGCCTTGAATTGTTCCAGTGAAGGGGTCATTCGCCTGCTCCTGCCCTGATTATTGCACCCAGATCCATCTATTTTAGCGATAGATACTAACGTGAACCTATCGAAAAATAGCGATAAATTGGCCGCCATACCCACCCGGAAAGAGAAACAGAGAGACAGACCATGCGTAATACCCGTGATCGCCTGCGCCACGCCATCGGCTTCGAATTGATTGGCCTGCTGATCGCCGCCCCCCTGGCAAGCTGGGTCACCGGCCTCGGTCTCAACCACATGGGCCCGCTGGCCCTGTTCTTCTCGGTGGTCGCCACCGTCTGGAACTATGTCTACAACATCGGGGTGGACAGGCTGCTGTTGCGCCTGCAGGGCCATACCCACAAGAGCCTGTGGCAACGGGTGCTGCATACCTTGGGTTTCGAGGGGGGCTTGCTGATCGTCGCCCTGCCGGTGATGTCCTGGTGGCTCGACATCGGCCTGCTGGAGGCGCTGGTGCTGGATCTGGGCTTCGTGCTGTTCTACCTGGTCTATGCCTTCGTCTACAACTGGAGCTATGACAAGGTGTTCCCCATCCCGGGCCAGGGGGGGCGGCCGGTCACGGGGTGACAAGAGAAGGGAAAAATCGAGGCACCATCATGCGACTGGCATGATGGTGCTGATCTGGATCCTCGAGGGGCAGGTATTCAGGCTTGCGCCTTCACCTCGTCGGCAGGGGCCTCGGTCTGGGCCGCTTCCTGGTTCAGCATGGCCTCGAGGTCGCTCTGATACTGGTTCAGCATGCGCTGGGCCGCGACCATGTCCCCCTTGTGCAGACGCTCGAACAGATGGTGTTGCACCACGCCGTTGAGGTACTCCACCGTGATGGGTTGCTCCAGGGCAGACAGCAACTCCTCTTTTTCCAGCTCCGCATTGATTTCATCGACACTGGTACGCAGCAGACCGGCCAGTTGCACCAACATGCGGCGCTCGCCTTCACGCAACAGGCTCAACATGCGGTTTCTCTGCTGCTCATTCTGTTGGGTCATACATTTCCTTACGTAGAGTGGGAACAAGCCCGCTCATTCTGCCCTGTCCTTTTCACAGCGTCTATCTCGGGCGCATCACTAATTGAGCGTCCCGCCAGCGGGGCGCGGGCCGGGTGCTATTTGCCCCTTTGCCCGGTATAGTAACCGCTGTTCCAGAGGGCCTTTGCGCCCCCGCTGACGAGACCGCCAACCCCATGACCGACGCCATTCTGGTGCTCTGCACCTGCCCTGATGAAGCCAGTGCCGACCTCATCTGCGAGCAACTGCTCGACCAGCGCCTCGCCGCCTGCATCAATCAGCTGCCAGGGCTCACCTCCGTCTATCGCTGGCAGGGGAAGACTGAACGGGCACGGGAGATCCAGCTCATCATCAAATCCCGCCAGCCGCTCTTTGCCGAGCTCGAGCGGTGCATCCTGGCTCACCACCCCTACCAGGTGCCGGAGATCCTGGCGATCCCCGCCAGCCAGGGTCATCAAGCCTACCTCGACTGGTTGACACAGGAGACCTCATGACTCTTCGCCCCCTGCTTTTCCCCCTGCTGCTCCTGCTGAGCCTGCTCGCGGCCCCCGCCCAGGCCAGCAGTCAGGATCTGCTCGGCAGCCTCGGTATCCAGGCCAGTGCCCAGCCCAAGTTTCTGAAAGTCGACGAGGCCTTCGTCCTCGAGAGCGAACAGCACGGAAACAAGCTGCTGCTGACCCTGCGCCTCGCCGACGGTTACTATCTCTATCGCCACAGCATCAGCGTCAAGGGGGACAACCTCGCCTTCGAGCCCCCAGTGCTGCCCGCAGGCACCGAGCATGAGGATGACTTCTTCGGCAAGACCCGGGTCTTCTATCAGGAGCTGCAGATCCCCGTCACCTTGACCCAGGTGGGGGACGCCGCCAGCCTCAGGATAAGCTATCAGGGTTGCACCGAGGGCCTCTGCTATCCCCCCACCGACAAGCGGATCCCGGTGCAGCCCCTCGCGGCCACCGGCGACGCCGGGCAGACAGGCCCCGCAGACGCCATAGAGACGCCGGCCAGCAGCCAGCAGGACAGACTGGCGGCCGCCCTCGGCAGCCAGGGCTTCTGGCTCAGCATCGCCGCCTTCTTTGCGCTGGGGCTGGGGCTTGCCTTCACCCCCTGCGTCTTCCCCATGTACCCCATTTTGACCGGCATCATCGCCGGTGCAGGTCAGCACCTCTCCACCCGCCGCGCCTTCCTGCTCTCCTTCGTCTATGTGCAGGGGATGGCGGTCACCTACACCCTGCTCGGGCTGGTGGTCGCCTCGGCGGGGCTGAAGTTCCAGGCGGCGCTGCAGCACCCCTATGTGCTGATCGGCCTCTCGGTGATGTTCGTGCTGCTGGCGCTCTCCATGTTCGGGCTCTACAGCCTGCAACTGCCGAGCAGCCTGCAAACCCGGCTCTCCGGCCTCTCCAACCGCCAGCAGGGCGGCTCCGTGGTCGGGGTCACCATCATGGGGATGATCTCCGGCCTGGTCTGCTCCCCCTGCACCACGGCGCCGCTCTCCGGCGCGCTTATCTATGTTGCCCAGAGCGGCGATCTCTGGCTCGGTGGTGCGGCCCTCTATGCCCTGTCGCTGGGCATGGGGCTGCCGCTGCTGCTGCTCGGCACCTCGGGGGGCAAGTTGCTGCCCAAGGCGGGCGCCTGGATGGATGTGATCAAGCAGCTGTTTGGTTTTGCGCTGCTGGCGGTGCCCATCCTGCTGCTGTCACGGCTCTTGAGCGACCAGGTCGCCACCCTGCTCTGGCTCGGCTGGGGGCTGGTGCTGTGCGGCTATCTCTATCACCACAACCAGCATCGCCCCCACTCGGTGGGCAAGAGTCTCGGCGGCTTCGTGCTGCTGCTGGCCATGATGGGCCTGGTGGTGGTGGGCAAGGACCTGCTGCTGCCCGAGCCTGGCGTCAAGGCCAGCACCGGGACCCAGGCGCCCCGGTTTGTCCGCATCAAGACCCTGGATGACCTCAAGACCCGGCTCGAGGCCGCCCGCGGCAAGCCGGTGCTGCTGGACCTCTACGCCGACTGGTGCGTGGCCTGCAAGGAGTTCGAGCACAAGACCTTCAGCGATCCCGAGGTGCGGGCGCGCTTCGCCGACATGGTGCTGCTGCAGGCTGACGTCACCGCCAACGACGATGCCGATGTGGATCTGCTCAACGGCCTGAACGTGCTGGGGCTGCCGACCCTGATCTTCTTCGATCGCGATGGCAACGAGGTGAGCGGCCAGCGGGTGACCGGCTTTATGGGCCCCGCCGAGTTCCTCGGCCAGCTGGACAAGCTGCGCTAGATGGAGCTGCGACGCCTATCATCGGCTCACTCGAGCCACATAGCGTGGCTGGAGGAGGTCGTGCTGGCGGCGCCTGCCTACAGTTGGCTGACGGAAGGCAAGGCACCCAACCCTGCGGATGCCCTGGAGATACTCAGGGCCTGCCCGCCTGGCATAGGAGAGCATGACAAGTTTGTGCTGGCCATCCTGGAGGGAGAGGTGCTGATTGGCTGCATCGATCTGGTCCGCGGTTATCCGGATGAGCAGACGGCCTATCTTGGCCTGCTGCTTTTGAAGGAGTGCTGGCAGCGACGGGGGATGGGTAGCGAGCTGGTCGCACACGTCATGGGGATGGCGGCTGGCTGGGGTTGCACCACCCTGCGACTCGGGGTCATCGAGACCAACGTCCCCGCCCTGCATTTCTGGTCGAAACACGGCTTTAAGCAGGTGGATCGCAAGCAGATAGCCGGGTTCACCGGCGATACCCTGGTCATGACCCGTGCCGTCTGCCACCCAGATGGGCCCAATCCTGCCAACTCGGCCACCGCGCGCTGATTTTTCTGGCCATCCCTTGTATATGACAGGCGCCATGGCAGAATTTGCCCTTTCCCGTCTCGCATCGTCCGGAGTTTTGATGAAAAAGTGGTTCATCCCCCTGCTGGCCTGCTGGCTCTATGGCTGCAACTCAGGTCCAGGTGAAGAGGCGATCCAGAGCCAGGTCACCGCCAGGCTGCAGGCCGAAACCGACGCCAACCTGTTCGAGATCAGCGACTTCGCCGTGCTCGGCAAGGAGGAGCGGATGGAGGGGGTCTACCTGGTCAGGGTGAGCTACCGGCTCCACTTCAAGCAGGGGTTGGATCAGCTGCAGGTGCTGCACGACGAAGATCTGGTCTATGACAGGGTCGGCCCCTTCCAGCAGGAGATGGCCCTGATGGAGCTGGAGCGCAAATACGGCGAGTTCGAGGCAGGCCAGGCGCTGGCGCAGGAGAGCCAGGTCTGGATGATGAAGACGGAGCAGGGCTGGCAGCTGGCAGAACCGGCGCAGCAGGGATAAGCACCCTCCTCCCTGCCGCCAGCCCTCCCCTAGAGCAGATCCTTCATTCTGTGCCACAGCATCCCGAGCGCCAGCAAGGGGGAGCGCAGGGCAGGCCCGCCGGGGAAGGTCATGTGGGGCACGCGACTGAAGAGATCGAAGCCCCGGCTCTCCCCCCTGATCGCCTCGGCCACCAGCTTGGCAGCCATGTGAGTGGCATTGAGGCCGTGTCCCGAGTAAGCCTGGGCATAGAACACATTGGGGTTCTCCTTGAGGCGCCCGATCTGCGGCAGCCGGTTGGCGCCTATGCCTATCATGCCCCCCCACTGAAACTCGATGGCGGTGCCCGCGAGCTCCGGGAAGACCCGCAGCAGCTTGGGCAGCATAAACGCCTTGATGTCCCTGGGATCGCGCCCCGAGTAGTTGCAGGCCCCACCAAACAGCAGGCGACCATCCGCCGACAGCCGGTAGTAGTCGAGCGCCACGTTCTGATCGCACACCGCCATGTTTTGTGGCAGCAGACGCTGGCGCAGCCGCTTCTCCAGCACCTGGGTGGCGAGTATGTAGGAGCCCGCCGGCAGCACCTTGCCCCCGAGCTCAGGATTGAGCTCGTTGAGGTAGGCGTTGCAGCCGATCACCAGGTAGCTGGCGCGGCAACGGCCGTGGGCCGTGGTCACCTCGACCCGATCGCCGTAGTCGATGTGAGTCACCCTGGAGTGCTCGAACAGGGCGACGCCCAGGCTGGCCGCCGCACGCGCCTCACCGAGGGCCAGGTTGAGGGGATGCAGGTGGCCTGAGCCCATGTCGATCATGCCGCCGATATAGCGATCCGACCCCACCACCGACTTGATCTCGCTTTTGGGCACCAGCCTGACCTCGTGCCGGTAGCCCAGGCTGGCCAAGTGTTCGGCATCCTCCTCAAATCCCCTGAGGTGGCGCGCCTTGGTGGCGAGATCGCAGTAGCCCCAGGTCAGGTCGCAGTCGATGTTGAACCGCGCGACCCGCTCGCGCACCAGTTGCACCGCCTCCAGCCCCATCAGATCCAGCTCGCGCACCCCTTCCTCGCCAATCCAGCGGGCAAACTGGCTGGTGTCGTGGCCTATACCGCGAATGAGCTGGCCGCCGTTGCGGCCGGAGGCGCCCCAACCGATGCGGTTGGCCTCAAGCAAGACCACCTTGTAGCCCGCCTCGGCCAGGTTGATGGCGGTGTTGAGGCCGGTGAAACCGCCGCCTATGATGCAGACGTCGGCATCCAGCTCACCGCTGAGCTCGGGCCACTGCCGATGGTCGTTGCGGGTGGCCGCGTAATAGGAGGCCACGTGCTCCTGGTGTCCGTTGTGTCTTCCTGTCTGCATGCTCAGCATCCTGCCTTGGTTGCACTTGTTTACTAAATTAAACGCAGTGTCATCGATAATACCCAGCCCAGGGTCACCAATCCAGCCTGTCAGGATCACAGAAATGCAAAAGGTGTCCCGAAGGACACCTTTTGTGAGGCCAGCCGAGGGCCCAAAATGAAAGAGGCGCCCCAGAGGGCGCCTCTTCAGCAATCAAGATACGGTAACGAATTACAGTACGTTGATGGCGTTCAGGTCGGAGAAAGCTTTCTCCAGACGGGCGATCATGGAAGTCTGACCGGCACGCAGCCATACGCGCGGATCGTAGAACTTCTTGTTCGGCTTGTCGGCGCCTTCCGGGTTGCCCAGCTGGCCTTGCAGGTAGGCTTCGTTGGTCTTGTAGAAGTTCAACAGACCTTCCCAGGTAGCCCACTGGGTGTCGGTGTCGATGTTCATCTTCACGACGCCGTAGGAGATGGATTCGCGGATCTCTTCCAGGGTGGAACCTGAGCCACCGTGGAACACGAAGTCCAGGGACTTGGCAGGCAGACCGAACTTCTCGGAAACGTATTTCTGGGAAGCATCCAGGATGGACGGGGTCAGCTTGACGTTACCCGGCTTGTAAACACCGTGCACGTTGCCGAAGGAGGCAGCGATGGTGAAACGCGGGCTGATCTTGGACAGACGCTCGTAGGCGTAAGCCACGTCTTCCGGCTGGGTGTACAGGGCGGATTGATCCATGTGGCTGTTGTCCACACCGTCTTCTTCGCCACCGGTGCAACCCAGTTCCAGCTCCAGAGTCATGTTCATCTTGGCCATGCGGGTCAGGTACTCGCAGCAGATGTCGATGTTCTCTTCCAGAGACTCTTCGGACAGATCCAGCATGTGGGAGGAGAACAGCGGCTTGCCGGTCTCGGCGAAGTGCTTCTCGCCCGCTTCCAGCAGACCGTCGATCCACGGCAGCAGCTTCTTGGCGGCGTGGTCGGTGTGCAGGATGACAGGTACACCGTAAGCTTCGGCAACGGCGTGCACGTGCTTGGCACCGGAGATGGCACCGATGATGGCAGCCTGCTGGCCTTCCAGCTTCAGACCCTTGCCGGCGGTGAACACGGCACCACCGTTGGAGAACTGAACGATGACCGGGGCTTTGACCTTGGCGGCAGCTTCCAGCACGGCGTTGACGGAGTCGGTACCCACGCAGTTCACGGCAGGCAGAGCGAAGCCGTTCTCTTTAGCGATGGCGAACACTTTCTGAACGTCATCACCAGTGATCACGCCGGGTTTTACGAAGTCGAAAATTTTCTTAGACATGTTTAATCGTCCTGTTCTCGTATGCCGTTAATAAAAAATGGGGGGTTCATCATGAACCGGCACAGCGGCCACATGATAAACGAAACGGGAGGCTTTTGCCCCCCGTCCCGGGTCAATTAGGCTTTGGCGCGTTCTTCAAGAATCGCGACAGCCGGCAGTACCTTGCCTTCTACGAACTCCAGGAAGGCGCCGCCGCCGGTGGAGATGTAGGAGACCTTGTCGGCGATGCCGAACTTGTCGATGGCGGCCAGGGTGTCACCACCGCCAGCGATGGAGAAGGCCGGAGAAGCGGCGATGGCTTCGGCGATCACCTTGGTACCTTCGGCGAACTGGTCGAACTCGAACACGCCGACCGGGCCGTTCCACAGTATGGTCTTGGCGTTCATGATGATGTCGGCCAGGGCCTTGGCAGAGTCAGGGCCGATGTCGAAGATCATGTCGCCGTCGGTCACATCGCTCACGGACTTGATGGTGGCCGGGGTGGACTCGGAGAACTCGGCACCGACAACCACGTCTGTGGTCACCGGAATGTTGGTCTCGGCAGCCAGCTTCTTGGCGGTATCGATCAGGTCGTGCTCGCACAGGGACTTGCCGACGTTGTGACCGGCAGCGGCGATGAAGGTGTTGGCGATGCCACCACCGACCACCAGCTGGTCAGCGATCTTGGAGAGGGATTCCAGCACAGTCAGCTTGGTGGAGACCTTGGAGCCGCCAACGATGGCAACCATGGGGCGCTCGGGCTTCAGCATGGCCTTGCCCAGGGCGTCCAGTTCACCGGCCAGCAGGGGGCCAGCACAGGCAACAGGGGCGAACTGGGCCACACCGTAGGTAGACCCTTCGGCGCGGTGAGCAGTACCGAATGCATCCATTACAAAGACGTCACACAGGGCGGCGTATTTTTTGGCCAGCTCTTCGGTGTTCTTCTTCTCGCCTTTGTTGAAACGGCAGTTTTCCAGCACAACCAGCTCACCGGCGGCGACGTCTACGCCATCCAGGTAATCCTTGGCCAGGCGGACCGGGCAGGACAGAGCGTCTTTCAGATAGTTGACTACCGGGGCCAGGGAGAATTCTTCGTTGTATTCACCCTCGGTCGGACGACCCAGGTGGGAGGTGATCATCAGCTTGGCGCCCTTTTCCAGAGCCAGCTTGATGGTCGGCAGAGTCGCCACGATACGTGCATCGGAAGTGACCTTGCCGTCTTTTACCGGCACGTTCAGGTCAGCACGGATCAGAACGCGTTTACCCGCCAGATCCAGGTCGGTCATCTTGATAACAGACATATTCAGTCCTCTATATATTTTCAGGTAATGTTAAAAAAACAGTAACCTTGCGCCCGGTGCAGACTCTCAGCCTGCGGCCATCATGGCCCGGGTGGTATCCAGCATGCGGTTGGCGAAGCCCCATTCGTTATCGCACCACATCAACATCTTGACGAGGTTGGCATCGCTCACCCGAGTCTGGGTACCATCAATGATGCAGGAGTGTGCATCATGATTAAAGTCTACGGAGACCAGCGGCTCTTCCGTGTAGTCCAGGATACCCTGTAATGTACCTCTGGATGCCCGTTGCAGGGCTTGATTTACGTCACTAACTGTCACTTTTTTACGAACAGTAATGCTCAGATCCATGGCGGTGACGTTGATGGTCGGCACCCGCACCGCGATCGCCTCGAACTTGCCGGCGAAGTGAGGGAGGATTCGCTCCAACCCCTTTGCCAGCTTGGTATCCACCGGGATGATGGACTGGCTGGCGGCCCGGGTTCGACGCAAGTCGCTGTGATAGGCATCGATGACTTGCTGATCGTGCATGGCCGAATGAATTGTCGTAATAGTACCACAATTTATCTCGAATTCTCGATGCAATGTTTCGATGACGGGCACCACGCAGTTGGTGGTACAGGAGGCATTGGAGACGATCCGCTCCCGTCCCGTCAGCACCTGATGGTTGACCCCGTAGACTATGGTGGCATCCACGTCCGCATCCGCCGGATGGGAGAAGAGCACCTTGCCCGCCCCCGCCCCCAGATGCAGCTCGGCATCGGCCCGGGAGCCGAATACCCCGGTGCAGTCCAGCACCACATCCACCCCCAGCGCCCGCCAGGGCAGCCTGGCCGGATCCCGCTCGGCAAACAGGGCGATGAGATCCTCCCCCACCAGCATGCTGTTGCCCGCGAGTTGCACCGGGTAGCCGAAGCGACCGTGGCTGGTGTCGAAGCGGGTGAGGTGCACCATGGCCTCGGGGGCCGCCAGTTCGTTGATGGCGACTATCTTAAGCTGGTTATCGCGGCCGCTCTCGTAGAGGGCCCGCAACACGTTGCGACCGATGCGCCCGTATCCGTTGATGGCAATCTTGATCATGAAAAATCTGTGTCCTTACCTGCGACAAAGTGACGGGTCCCTGACTGGTTCACGACAGCAGGGCCTCCTGGAAGACGCCCCTGGCCAGCAGCGCGGCCCCGAACACACCGGCACTGTCTCCCAGGGCCGGGGCAATGAGGGGGGTGGCGAAGCGGGGGTTGAACAGAAATGGCAGCACAGTCTGCCGACCGACGCTGTAGAGGCTCTGCACATTGCCCACCCCGCCGCCGATGACGATGACGTCCGGATCCAGGATGTTGACCACGTTGGCCAGGGCCTGGCCGAACAGCAGATGCAGCCGGTCCATGGTGAGCTTGGCGACGTGGTCGTGAGCCGTCGCCGCCGCTATCTGGGCCAGTGACAGGTGGCGCCTGGCCTTGGCCTCATACCAGGCCTCCAGCGCCGGGCCGCTGATGAAGGTCTCGACACAGCCGCGCTTGCCGCAGTAGCACTCCGGGCCGTCGGGAGAGAGCACGTTGTGGCCCCACTCCCCGGCGATGCCGTGATGGCCGTTGAGGATCTGGCCGTTGATGACGATGCCGGAGCCCACCCCTGTGCCCATGATGATGCCGAACACTACCTTGGCATCGGGATGGTGCTGGCGCACCGCCCCCAGATGGGTTTCCGCCAGGGCGAAGCAGTTGGCGTCGTTGGCGATCGGCACAGGAATGCCGAGCCTGCGCTCCAGATCTTCCTTGAACGGCTTGCCGTTGAGCTCTGTGGTGTTGCAGTTCTTCATCAGCCCGGTCTGGGGATCCCGCGCCCCCGGGGTGCCCATGCCGAGGATGGCGGGACGCTGGCCGAGCCGCTCGGCGCACTCGTCCACCAGTTTGGCGATCTGGCCTATCATGTGCTCGTAACCGCCACGGCGCTCGGTGGGGATGCGATGGCGCAGCAGCACCTCGTCACCCTCGAGTACCACGCACTCGCACTTGGTTCCGCCAAGATCGATTCCCCAGTCCCATGCACTCTTGCCCATCCTGCCTCCTGCCATGTTCGACGACGCCCTCACCGGGTCGTCAGGAGGTGCACTCGCCCATCCTGTCCGCGACCCTGTTCAGTGGTGGTGCAGTGTAACCCGAGCGGTGACCAGGATGCAGCCCCCGCGAGGCCGGGCAGCAAAACGGGGCCCGCAGGCCCCGTTCTCATCGTGCTGTCTGCCGCGCTCAGCGACCGTGGTACTGAGCCGACAGCTCGTGCACCGCGTTCACAAACACCCCGGCGTGCTCCGGGTCCACATCCTGATGGATGCCGTGGCCCAGGTTGAAGACGTGGCCGTTGCCGCTGCCAAAGCCCGCCAATATGGTGGCGACCTCTTCGCGGATGCGCCCAGGCGCGGCGTAGAGCATGGAGGGATCCATGTTGCCCTGCAGCGCCACCTTGTCGCCGACCCGGCGCTTGGCATCCGCGATGTCAGTGGTCCAGTCCAGGCCCAGGGCGTCGCAGCCGGTGGCGGCGATCTGCTCCAGCCACTGGCCGCCGTTCTTGGTGAACAGGGTCACCGGCACGCGGCGCCCCTCATTCTCACGGATCAGGCCATCGACGATCTTGTGCATGTACTGCAGGGAGAAGTCGCGGTAATCGCGGGGGGTCAGCACGCCGCCCCAGGTGTCGAACACCATGACGGACTGGGCACCTGCCTTGATCTGGGCGTTGAGGTAGGCGATCACGCTGTCCGCCAGCTTGTCCAGCAGCAGGTGCAGGGTCTGCGGCTCTGCATACATCATCTGCTTGATCTTGGTGAACGCCTTGGAGCTGCCCCCCTCCACCATGTAGGTGGCCAGGGTCCAGGGGCTGCCGGAGAAGCCGATGAGCGGCACCTCGCCCTTGAGCTCGCGGCGAATGGTGCGCACCGCGTTCATCACGTAGCCGAGTTCGTCTTCCGGATCCGGGATGGGCAGCGCCTGCACGTCCGCCATGGAGGTGATGGGGCGCTCGAAGCGCGGACCTTCCCCGTGCTCGAAGTAGAGGCCAAGCCCCATGGCGTCGGGCACGGTCAGGATGTCGGAGAAGAGGATGGCGGCATCGAGGGGATAGCGGCGCAGGGGCTGCAGGGTGACTTCACAGGCCAGCTCGGCGTTGCGGCACAGGGACATGAAGTCCCCCGCGACGGCGCGGGTCGCCTTGTATTCCGGCAGGTAGCGGCCAGCCTGACGCATCATCCACACCGGGGTCATGTCCACATCCTGGCGCAGCAGGGCACGCAGGTATCGATCGTTCTTCAGCTCTTTCATCCCAGTTCCTGAGTTCATATCCAGCATAAAATGGCGGATATGATACCACTTTGTGCAAGGCTAAGGGCGGCACAAACGCGCCGCAGGGTCGCCGGAGTGCAAAGATGTGAGGGGGCGCAAACCAGGGCCCCGCTTTTCAGGGCCTCTCTGCCGCGAGGCTCTGCTCGATCAGCCGCCGCGCTATGGTGCCGTGGGGGGGCAGCCGTGGCAGCCGGTCCGCCTCGAAGAAACCGGCGGCCACCAGCTCGTCGTCCTGCACCTTGATCTCGCCGCTCTGGTAGTCGGCGGTGAAGCCCATCATCAGGCTGTGAGGAAACGGCCAGGGCTGGCTCGCCACATAGCGCACATTGCGCACCCGGATGCCGCTCTCCTCGAACACCTCCCGCGCCACGCACTGCTCCAGGTTCTCCCCCGCCTCCACGAAGCCCGCCAGCACGGTATACATGGGATCCTCCGCCTGATAGTGACGGCGATGGGCCGCCAGCAGGATCGCCGGGCCCTTGCGCACCGCCACTATGATGCAGGGGGAGATGCGCGGGTAGACGACATGACCATGCCGGCACACCTGTGCCCACTCCCCCGCCTTGGGGGTCATGGGGGCGCCGCATTCGCCGCAGAAGCGATGGGTGCGGCGGAAGGTAGCGAGCTGCCAGGCGCGCCCGGCGAGGCGAAAACCCTCCTCGTCCCCCGCCACCATCAGCTGGCGCAGCCCCGCCAGAGAGGCGATCTCGGCATCCGGTCCCAGATCCAGCAGATAACAAGGCAGGCCGCCCCACTCGTCGAAAGCCTCGAAATGGGCGGCGTGCAGATGGGCGGGCAGGCTGGCCTTGGGGCCCCGGGGGATCTGCCCCCGTTCATCCAGCAGGACGAGGTGATCGCCCCCCAGCACGAACCAGCGGGCCTGTTCGGTTGATGACATATGTTGAAGGCTCTTGTTGAGAAGGGTGCGCAGGGCACGGGATAGTTCGGCTCATCTTACGGCCGCAGAGGTCCCCTGGCGACCCCGACCGGGTCAGGAATCCGCCCCGGTGCGCGCCCATGAAAAAAGGTCGCCATGGCGACCTTTCTCGTTGCGACCGCCAGGGCGATCAATTCATCCAGCGCTCGCTGCTCTTGCGGCGACGAGGCAGCATGGGGAGCAGTATGCCGAGCAGTATGCCCCCCAGCACCATGGCACCACCGCGGATGAACCAGTCCATCTGCATGTCGTGCTCCTGGTTGTCATAGCTCTGGGTCAGGGCGTCGTTCTGCTCCTTGAGGCTGCTCATCTCTGTGCTCTGGCTGGCGAGCTGGGCCTTCAGGCTGGCGATCTCCTTGCTCTGCTCGGTGATCTGGCCATCCTTCTCGGCGAAACGACGCTCGTTGTCGCCATTGAGGTTCAGCAGACGGGCCTTGGCCTCATCCAGCTCTTTCTGAACCTGGGGCAGACGCTCGCGCAGGCTGATCTCCCCCTGCAGTTCGCTGTTCTTGATCCAGCCTTCACGACCACGGCCGTCCACCACCTGGGTGAAACCGGCGTCGTTGTTCACC
The DNA here is from genome assembly GCF_023093515.1 of Aeromonas genomosp. paramedia. Classification (NCBI taxonomy): domain Bacteria; kingdom Pseudomonadati; phylum Pseudomonadota; class Gammaproteobacteria; order Aeromonadales; family Aeromonadaceae; genus Aeromonas; species Aeromonas genomosp. paramedia. The sequence continues at coordinate 295,454 of NZ_JAAROG010000001.1, read as the reverse complement.
GCCTTGACCTCCAGCGGTTCACCGGCCTTGACGCTGCCGAGGATCCGGTACTGGGTGCCAGGACCGTTGTGGATATAGGTAAAGATGTTGTCTGAGACATAACGGGTATCGGCCAGTACCTGTTGGGCACACAAGCAGATCAAGATCCCGAGAAGGGCGCGCATGGTCGATCGATTCTCTTCGTTGAATTAGGTTGCAGGCCGAATGTTAAGCCGCCAGCGGGTCAAAGGACAAGCAAAGAAAAGCGGCGCCCCCCTGACTGAGAGGCGCCTCACGGCTTCCCCCGTTTGCCACGCGACCATTCCAGACGCCGCAGGCTACTTCTGTTGCAGTGCCTTCACCTCGGCGCGCAGGGCCCTCAGCTCCTGCAGCAGTTGCGCCTGCTGCTCGCTCTGCTGGCGCCGCCACAGGGTGGTGTCGTCGTTGGTCTTGCCGGGATGGACGAACAGGCTGGCCATGAAACCGCTGAGGGCGCCAAACAGACCCACACCGAACAGGATGAGCAGGCTGGCGACGAAGCGTCCCTCCTCCGTCTTGGGCACCAGATCCCCGTAGCCCACGGTAGAGAGTGTCACCAGCGTCCACCAGAAGGCATCGTAGGGGGTCTGGATCAGGCTCCCTGGCTGGCCCGTCTCCAGCCAGTACATGACGCCGGAGCCCACCCCCAGCAGCAGGAAGAAGAGGAACAGAATGCCGGAGAGGGTTGTCTCGTTGCGCTCCCGGCGAAACATGCCCAGCAGGTCCGGCCTGTCTCGCAGCAGCTGATAGACCCGCCACAGCTGGATGAGCCGCGCCCAGCGCAGTTGCTCCACCATGGGCAGGCTGCCCGGCAGATAGAACCAGTTGGCCTTGAAGAAGGCCATGCGATCCGGGGCCCTCACCCAGCCATAGGCGAAGTGGGCGAGGAAGAAATAGCAGATCAGGCTGTCGACGTCATAGAAGAGTTGCAGGGTCTGCGGGCTCCACTCGCGGTGACCCCACCAGCGGGCACAGACCAGGCAAACGGAGATCACCGACAGAAACGCCATCAGCAGATCCATGGCGCGCAGGTGAGTTAAGTGATGTCGCATACAATTTCCTACTTTAGGCACGGTGCGAATTAATAAAAAGGAAGATAATGCCGATAGTCCTGAGGACAAAGGAAAACCGGCCATTAAGAAGGAGAAAGATTATGCAGTTAAACTCGCTGGAGAGGCGAATGAGCAACATCCGACTGGTGCCCAAAGTGGTGCTGCTCATGGTGTTCAGCACGCTGCTGCTGCTGGCCAAGCTCTGGTTCGATGCCAGCAACCTGGAAGCCACCCTGCTCGGCGAGGGCATAGATGCCACCAAGGCCAATGCCATTGCCGATCGCCTGCTCTGGACCGGTCTGATGGAGACGGCGCTGATGGGGGTCGTCTTCGTGGTGCTGCTGCTGACCGGCTCCCGTCTCATGGTCAAGCAGGTGCACTATCTGGTAGGCCTGCTGGAGCGCTTCGCCCGCAAGGATCTCAGCCACAGCGTGCTGCTCAAGTCCCGGGACGAGTTCGGTGACATCGCCAAGGCGGTCGCCCACTCCCAGGAGAACCTCAAGGAGGTGTTCGGCACCCAGCGCGCCGCCTGCAAGGAGCTCAACGACATCGCCTCCCAGGTGACGCTTTGCATGGATGAGGCCAACGAGGCGATCAACGAGGAGTTCACCCAGATAGAGCAGCTCGCCAGCGCCATGAGCCAGATGGTGGGCGCCATTCGCGAGGTGGCCAACCATGCGGAGCAGGCCTCCCACGCCACTGCCGACGCCAGCGCCCTGGCCGAGGAGGGGAGCCGCTGCGTGGCCGCCACCGTCAGCACCATAGACACCCTCTCCGGCAACATCCAGCGCTCCTCCGCCGTGGTCAACGAGGTGGAACACGGGGTCGATCGCATCGGCTCAGTGGTGGACACCATCCGCAGCATCTCGGAGCAGACCAACCTGCTGGCCCTGAACGCCGCCATCGAGGCCGCCCGCGCCGGCGAGGCGGGGCGCGGCTTCGCCGTGGTCGCCTCCGAGGTGCGCGAACTCGCGAACCGGGCCCAGGCCGCCACCGTCGAGATCCAGAAGATGATCGAGCAGTTGCAGGGCAATGCCCGCCAGGCCGTCGGCCTGATGGCCGAGAGCGTGCAGCAGGCGGACAAGGGGGTCGAGCAGGTGACCCAGGCCGGCGATCAGCTCGCCACCATAGTGCAGCGGGTACAGGGGGTGGCCGACATGAACCGCCAGATCGCCGCCGCTTCCGAGCAGCAGAGCTCGGTGGCCGAAGAGATGAACGCCAACCTGGAGCAGGTCAAGCAGGTGGTGGAAGGCTCCGTGGTGGTACTACGGGAGCTGAAAGATGCCTCCGAACTGGTGGAGCACCACAGCCAGACGCTGGACAATCATATCCAGGCCTTCAAGCTGGCCTGATGGCATCAACCTGGTACTAACAAGGGCCCCGTCAGGGGCCTTTCTTATTGCTATCACAGCAAGGTGTCGGAAAGAGAGGCGGACCACAGCCAGACGCTAGATACCCACATCCAGGCCTTCAAGCTGGCCTGAGGTCGTGATTTGAGTAAACTGGAAGGCCCCGCGAGGGGCCTTTTTCATCTCATGACACGGCAAGGAGCCAGGATGCAGCACACCCCATCCCCACTGGAGATCAGCGACGACAAGGGACGGCTCGATGTCCCGCTCATTCACCGTTTCCTGTCCGAGGAGGCCTACTGGAGCCTCGGCATTCCCCTCTCCACAGTGCAGCGGGCCATCAATCATTCCCTCTGCTTCGGCGGCTATGTCGACGGCCAGCAGGTGGCCTTCGCCCGGGTCATCACAGACCGGGCCACCTTCGGCTATCTCTCCGACGTCTTCGTGCTGCCCGAGCATCGCGGTCGCGGCCACAGCAAGGCTTTGGTCACGGCCATTGTCGATCATCCCGCCTTGCAGGGGCTGCGCCGCCTCATGCTGGCCACCTCGGATGCCCAGGGCCTCTATGCCGGTTTTGGCTTCGCGCCGCCCCTCGCCCCCGGCAGCCTGATGGAAAAGTACGACCCCGAGATCTATCGGCGCCCCTGAGCCCGCGCCGGCGGCCCATTTTCCTCGCCGGCTCATGCTTCTCTCTCCCGGGCTGTGACGCGGGCACGGGACAATGCTAGATTGGCTGCCGGTGTTTTCATTCCCTCTGCAGACCCGTTAATCACAAGGACGGCAACCGTGGCCCAGCATTCCTCTTCTCTTCCCCCATCTCCAGCATCCCTCTCCACTCTGTCCCCCCTGCTGCAGGATCAGGCCGGGCGCCAGTGGCAGCGGCTGCTGGCGCTGGTCCCCGAATATGGCAATTTGCCAGCGATGGAGCAGCAGACCCTGCTGACCCTGTTTGGCCTCTCCGATTTCGTCGCCGACTCCCTCATCAAGCAGCCCGAGCTGCTGGCGCAGACCCTGGCCGCCGGGGATCTGGCGCTGTCCGAGCGCTGGCCCGCCTACGAGGGCGATCTGGCGGCCCTGCTCGCCGAAGTCCATGACGAGGAGGCGCTCAAGCGCGTGCTGCGCCAATTCAGGCGCAGCCGCATGCTGGTGATCGCCTGGCGCGAGCTGCTGGGGGAGTCAGAGGTCGAAGAGAGCTTTGTCCATCTCACCAGGCTCGCGGACGCGCTGATCTGCGGCGCCCGGGACTGGCTCTACGCCAGGCAATGTGCCGAGCTCGGCACCCCCATGGACGGCAACGGCGACCCCCAGCCCCTGCTCATCCTCGGCATGGGCAAGCTGGGTGGCGGCGAGCTGAATTTCTCCTCGGACATCGACCTCATCTTCACCTTCCCCGACAACGGCTACACGGTCGGCGGGCGGCGGGAGCTCGCGAACCAGCAGTTCTTCATCAAGCTGGGGCAGCGCCTGATCAACGCCCTGCACCAGCCCACCCAGGATGGTCAGGTATTTCGGGTCGACATGCGGCTGCGTCCTTTCGGCGAGGCGGGGCCGCTCGCCATCTCGTTTGCCGCCATGGAGGACTACTACCAGCACCATGGCCGCAACTGGGAGCGCTACGCCATGGTCAAGGCGCGGGTGCTGGGGCCCCAGTGCGAACACGCCCAGGCCCTCACCGAGCTGCTGCGCCCCTTCGTGTTCCGCCGCTACATCGACTTCGGCGTCATCGACGGCCTGCGTCAGATGAAGGCGATGATAGCCGCCGAGGTGCGCCGCAAGGGGCTGGAGGGCAATATCAAGCTGGGGGCCGGCGGCATCCGCGAGGTGGAGTTCATCGCCCAGGCGCTGCAGCTCATTCGTGGCGGCCGCGAGCCCGCCCTGCGGGTGCGCCACCTGCCCGAGGCCCTGGCGGCCATAGCACAGAGCGGTGCCCTCGACGAGGAGCGCTGCGCGCGCCTGCTCCAGGCCTATCGCTTCCTGCGCCGGGTGGAGAACATCTTGCAGGAGATCGGCGATCAGCAGACCCAGACCCTGCCCACCGAGGAGCGGGATCGCCAGCGACTGATCGCCGCCACCGGGTTCGCAGACTGGGAGCGCTTCATGACGCACCTCGACGAGGAGATGGCCATAGTCCATCAGGAGTTCGTCGCCGTGGTGGGGGAAGAGAAGGAGGCCCCCGCCCACCTGGAGCAGCTCTGGCTCGACTTGTGGCGCACCGAGCTCGATGCCGCCGAGCTGGAGAAGCTGCTCACTACCCAGGGGGTGGGCGATCCGGTTCCGCTCTGCGCCGCCCTGCTGCGCTTCAAGGAGGAGTACAAGCGCCGCCAGGTCGGGCCCCAGGGGCGCATCGCCCTGGACTGGCTGATGCCCGAGCTGCTGCGACTTGTGGTGGCGAGCCGTGAGCCCGCCCGCCTGTTCGAGCGGGTCTGCACCCTGCTGACCCGCATCTTCACCCGCAGCGCCTATCTGCAGCTGCTGGCGGAGAACCCCGCCGCCCTGCGCCAGCTGGTGCGCCTGTGCGACGAGAGCAACCTGGTGAGCGAGCAGCTCGCCCGCTACCCCATCTTGCTGGACGAGCTGCTGGATCCCCAGCACCTCTACCACCCCACCCCGCTGGATCAGTACAAGCCCCAGCTGCGCCAGTTCCTGCTGCGCATCCCCGAGGAGGACGTGGAGCAGCAGATGGAGGCGCTGCGCCAGTTCAAGCAGGTGCAGCTGCTGCGCATCGTCGCCGCCGACATCGCCGGCGCCCTGCCGCTGATGAAGGTGAGCGACCACCTCACCTGGCTGGCGGAGGCCATCACCGAAGAGGTGGTCAATCAGGCCTGGACCCAGATGAGCGAGCGCTACGGCGTGCCCCCCGAGGTGGCGCTGAGCGGCCAGCGCGGTTTTGCGGTGGTGGCCTACGGCAAGCTAGGCGGCATCGAGCTCGGCTACGGCTCGGATCTCGACCTGGTGTTCCTGCACGGCGGCGACCCCAACAGTTACACCGACGGGCGCAAGCCCATCGACAGCCGCCAGTTCTACCTGCGCCTGGCCCAGCGGATCCTGCACCTGTTCAGCACCCGCACCCCCTCCGGCATCCTCTACGAGATCGACATGCGGCTGCGCCCCTCCGGCGACGCCGGCCTGCTGGTCTCCTCCCTCGCCGCCTATGAGCAGTACCAGCAGCAGGAAGCCTGGACCTGGGAGCATCAGGCCCTGGTACGGGCGCGCCCCATCTATGGCGATGATGCCGTGGTCGCCGAATTTGCCCGCATCCGCCGCGACGTGCTGGCCAAGGATCGCGACCTGCCAACCCTGGCCCGCGAGGTGCGGGAGATGCGCCACAAGATGCGGGATCACCTGCTCAAGGCCGGCGAGGGGGAGTTCGATCTCAAGCAGTCCCCCGGCGGCATGGTGGACATCGAGTTCATCGCCCAGTACCTGGTGCTGGCCCACGCCTGCGGCGAGCCCGAGGCCCTGACCCGCTGGTCGGACAACGTGCGCATCTTCGACGAGTGCGTGATGGCGGGGGTATTGACCCTGGAGCAGGCGGAGGGGCTCAAGCACGCCTATCTGGAGATCCGCAACCTTGGCCATCGTCTCAACCTCTCCGAGGTTTCCCGCAAGGTGGGGGACGATCAGCTGCTGACCGAGCGGGGCCATGTGCTGGCGGTCTGGCAACAGCTGCTGGGGGAGTAAGGCTCTCGCCGCATCGACAACAAGGGGCGCCATGGCGCCCCTTGTTGTACCCACCCTCGGGTCAGGATCAGCGCCCGCCAGCCACGTCGATAAAGGTGCCGGTGGCGTAGGAGGCCTCGTCCGACAGCAGCCAGGCGATGGCGGCGGCCACCTCCACCGGCTGACCGCCCCGTTGCAGCGGAATATTGCCCTTGATCCTGTCCACCCGGCCGGGTTCGCCGCCGTCCCCGTGCATCTCGGTATAGATAAAGCCCGGGCGCACCCCGTTGACCCGGATCCCCTGGGCCGCCACCTCCAGGGACAAGCCCCTGGTCAGCACGTCTATGGCCCCCTTGGAGGCGGCGTAGTCCACATACTCCCCGGGGGAGCCCAGGCGCGCGGCGGCGGAGGAGACGTTGACGATGGCGCCCCCGCTCGTCATGCGGCGCACCGCCTCCCGGCAGCAGAGAAAATAGCCGGTCACATTGGTGGTCAGGGTCTTGTTGATGCGCTCGGCGCTCATCTCCAGCACCTTCATCTGGGGCTGGAGTATGCCCGCGTTGTTCACCAGATGGGTGATCACCCCGAGCCGGGCGTCCATCTCCTCGAACAGGCGCACCACCTCGGCCTCTACCCCGACATCCGCCTGCACGGCTATGCAGGAGACCGGATACCGGGCCCGGATCTCGGCCACCAGCGCCTCGGCACTGGCCTTGTCATGACGATAGTTGAGGCACAGATGATAGCCCTGCCCCGCCAGATAACGGGCCGTCGCCGCCCCTATCCCCCTGCTGCCACCTGTGATCAGCACCCGTTTGTGCATGGACCCTCCTGGTCGTGTCGCGGATTGAACTACTGCGAGATGGATGGCGGCCGCGTCAGGCCGGGCCGTGATCCATCACGGTCTCCACCAGCACCTGGTTGAAACGCCGGTACCCCTGCTCATCGAGCGGGGCCGGATAGCTAAGCACCCGCAGCGCATGGCCTTGATGATCCGGCTGATAGGGCGGGTGCACATGGTCATGATCGCTCAGGCAAAAACCCAACCCCTGATAGAAGCGCAGCCGGCGAATGGCGATCTCGTCCTCTGGCGGATCTATCTCCAGGATGACGGGGCGCCCGGCCTCCCGGCAGAATGTCGCCAGCAGGCGGGAGCCGTGGTTCTGGCCGCGCAGGGCCGGGTTGATGGCCAGATGCTCGATGTAGATCTGCTCGCCGCAGTCCCACCAGAAGATAAAGCCGAGCAGCTGCTCGCCCTGATAAAAGAGCTGGCAGTGAAAGCGGGAGTCTCCCATCTTGAGCTGCTGATGCTGCGGCTGGCGCTGTTCGTAGCGGGGAAAGCTGCTGCCGTAGATCTGCCAGACCAGCGGCCAGTCCGGATGGGATATCTCTCTTGCGATTTCACTGCGACTCATTCATCTGCTCCTTGGTAAAACCACAGTGATACCATCTTTGTCCGGCCCAAACACCCCTCTCTTTCACTACCGGCGCAGGCGGCGTCGAGTCCCGCCTCCTTGCCCGAGCGCAGAGCAACACGCACAGAGCCCGCACTGGGCGGGCTCTGCATGGCGATAACACGAAAGGTCCAGGCTATTTGAACAGGCCCTTGAGCAGCTGATCCGCCACCCCCTTGATCTGCTCGTCGTCGCCCTTGTCTCCCAGCAACTTCTTGAGGCCGCGCTCGGCCTCCTTGCGGGCCTTCTCCTCCAGCACCTTGTTGTTGCCGAGCAGCTCCTTCACGTCGAGCCGGTAGCTGGGTGACTGCCAGTGGCCGCCGATGCGCACCGGTATGGTGACGTCCTTGAGCTCGTCCACGCTCTTGCCCCCCTGCCCCTTGCTGCTCTCCACCACTGAGGTGAGGAACAGGAAGTCGAGGGTCTCGGGCACCAGGGCTGTCTGACCCTGGCCCTTCACCCGCAGGGCGGGGGCGAGCAGCTGGATGTCGTCGCTGCGCGCCACGCCATTGGCGATCCGGAAGCTGGCGGTCAGGGCGCTGAAGTCGGTCTTGCGCGCCTCCTTCACCTGATCCGCCCCCTTGCCGGTCAGGGTGGCCCGCGCCTCGCGGATCATCTCGGCCAGGTTGATGCCGTGCAGGGCACCGTCCCTCAGCCTGAGGCTCGCCTTGCCCTGCATCTGGCTGCGCAGGGCCTGCTCGGAGAGGCCTGTGCCCTGCACCTGCACCTCGAGATCTCCCTTGCCTTCCAGTCGATCGTTCTGGGCCAGGGTCTGCAGCAGGGGGCGAATATCCACCCCCTGTATCCGCTTGTGCACCTGATAGCGGGCCGGCTGCTGACGGGCATCGAGCACGCCGCTCGCCGTCACCTGACCACCGGCCACCCCGGCGCTGAACTGCTTGAGCGTTAGCTGCCCACCGGCCAGGACGAGCTGCAGGTCGACGGCGCCGAGATCCAGCCCCTTCACCCTCAGGCTGCCCAGTTGCAGCCGGCCGGCCAGGTCCACCGCCTTGAGGGCGGCGAGATCGGGCTCCATGGTGGAGAGCGCCCTGGTGGCGGGAGCCGCGGCCTGCGCCTTTGTTCCGGCCGGTGCAGCCGCCCCCGAGGTGGCCGCAGCGGGCGCCGCCTTGTCTGGCTGACCCAGCCAGCCGTCGAGGTCGAGTTTTTCCCCCTTGAGGTCGAACTCCACCCTGGGCACGGCCCCCAGATGCACAGTGCCGTTGCCGCTGAGCAGGGCGTCATCGGCCCCCATCACCAGGTTGCTCAGGGTGACGCTCTGCTTGTCGAGCTCCGCGCGGGCAAAGCCCGCCAGCTTGAGGTTCATCTGCGGGCGCGGCAGGGCATCGCCGCTGAGCTTGGCGGCCAGCACGGCATCCGACACCTCCAGCAGTTGCCGTTTCTCGTCGAGCCGCGCCTTGAGGGTCCCCTCCAGGGTACCGGCCAGGGTCGGCTTGTCCGCCTCCCCCTGGGTGCCGCTCAGGTTAAGGGTCAGGCTGCTCCACTGCCCCAGCGCCAGCCGATCGGCCTTGAGGGTGAAGGCATCGAGCCGCTGCGATGGCTGGCTCAGGCTGCCGCTGAGGCTGAGATCCTTGAGCTCGCTCTTCATTGCCTCCTGGGCCGGTTTGAGCTGGGCCTCTCCCTTGAGATCAAACCCCAGATCCCCCTGCGCCCCCTTGGCGGCCAGGGTCACCGGCACCCACTCCCCCGGGGTCAACTGTCCCAGATCGAGATCCAGCCGGTCGAGACGGGAGACGGCGCCGCTGCGATCGTCCCGCACCAGGGCGCTGGCCTCGACCAATGCCACCCCTTGCAGGCTGATCTGCCAGGGTTGGTCTTCACTGGCGGCAGGGGCGGCGGGCTGGCCATCGCCGGCAGGGGATTGAGCGCCATCGCCCTTGTCGGCGGTGACAGTCTTGACCAGACCGCTCAGGTTGGAGCTGCCGTCGGCCCTGGTCTGGATAAAGAGATGGGCGCCGCTCAGGGTCACCTTGCCAATCTCCAGCCGATGGGAGAGCAGCGGCAGCAGGGCGACAGAGGCGTCACCCTGCGCGAAGCGCAGCAGGTCCGGCTCGGCAAAGCCCGCGGGGTTGCGAAGCTGCACCTTCTCGAGAGAGAGGCCGAGGCTCGGCCAGAAGCGCCAGCCGATATCCCCTTCCATCACCAGCTCGCGGCCCGTGCTCTTGCGCACCTGCTCCGCCAGCTGGGGCTTGAACTGATTGGGGTCAACCAGAGACACCAGGGCGGCGATGGCCACCACGGCCGCCAGCGCCAACCCCAGCAGTATGTAGATGATCTTCTTCACGACGAACTCCTCAATGCAGATCCTGTGGCTGACTATACCACCGGGGGCGCGGCGCAGGCTGTACCGGCCCCAAAACGGGCAAATGGCGAGACAGGGATGGTCGCGCCCGCCTGTCCCACCACGGAAAAGGGCCCCGCAGGGCCCTGGTCTCACTGGACGGTCGGCAGGTGCCGGTAGCCCATCTCGTAGAGGGTGAAGGCATAGAGGTCCGCGCTCTGCTCAATAAGCTTGGTCACCGGCGTGCCCGCCCCGTGCCCCGCATTGGTCTCGATGCGGATGAGCTGGGGATGGGGGCCGGCGTCGTCCGCCTGCAGGGTGGCGGCGAACTTGAAGGAGTGGGCCGGCACTACGCGATCGTCGTGATCCGCCGTGGTCACCATAGTCGAGGGGTAGCTGACCCCGGGCTGCACCTGGTGCAGGGGCGAGTAGCCCTTCAGATACGCGAACATGGCCTCATCGTCGGCGCTGGTGCCGTAGTCATAGGCCCAGCCCGCCCCGGCGGTGAAGCTGTGGTAGCGCAGCATGTCGAGTACCCCCACCGCCGGCAGCGCGACCCGCACCAGATCCGGCCGCTGGGTCATCACAGCCCCCACCAGCAGACCGCCGTTGGAGCCACCGCGGATCGCCAGCCGGTCGGTGCGGGTGTAGCCCTCGGCCTTGAGGTACTCGGCCGCGGCGATGAAGTCGTCGAACACGTTCTGCTTGTTCATCCTGGTGCCCGCCAGGTGCCAGGCCTGGCCGTACTCGCCACCCCCGCGCAGGTTCGCCACCGCATAGACGCCCCCCAGATCCAGCCAGTTCGCCACCGACACGCTGAAGCTCGGGGTCAGGCTCACGTCGAAGCCGCCATAGCCGTAGAGGATGGTCGGGTTGCTGCCATCGAGCTTGAGCCCCTTGCGGTAGCTGATGATGAGCGGCACCCGGGTACCGTCCTTGCTCCGGTAGAAGCGCTGCTCGGAAACGTAATCCTCCGGTTTGAACGGCGCCGCCGAGGCGCGATAGAGGCTGATGGCCCCGCTCCTTGGCTCGAACTGGTAGAGGGTGGGCGGCTGGGCATAGTTCTCGAAGCCGAAGTAGAGGGCGGGATCGTCGTGCTTGCCGTTGAAGCCGCTGACGCTGCCAAGGCCGGGCAGCGCCACCTCGCGCACCCGCTTGCCTTCGTAGTCGAACTGCTCGACCCGGGCGGTGGCATCCACCATGTACTCGGCGAACAGGTAGCCGCTGCCGCTGTGCACCCTCAGCACCTGCTGGCGCTCGGGGATGAGGTCGCGCCACTGTTCGGGGCCCGGGTTGGCGGCCTCCACCGTCACCAGCCGGCCGTTGGGGGCGTCCCGGTTGGTCTGCAGGTAGAGAGTGCCGCCCTGGTTGTCCACCAGGCTCACGTCCGCCTCCAGATCCCCCTGCACCGTCAGCAGCGGTGCGTTCTCCCGGCTCAGATCCTTCACGTAGAGGCGGTTGCCGGAGGTGGAGTTCGCCGCCGAGATGAGCAGGAAGCGGTCATCCTCGGTGACGCTGGCCCCCACGTAGCGGTGCTTTTGCGCCGGAATGGCGCCAAACACCAGCCGATCTTCCTGCTGCGCCGTGCCGAGGCGGTGGAAATAGAGCTTGTGCTGATCTGTCTTGGCCGACAGCTCGCTGCCGTCCGGCTTGTCGTAGCTCGAGTAGAAGAAGCCCTCGTTGCCGAGCCAGCTGATGCCGCTGAACTTCACGTCCTTGAGGGGCGTCTCCAGGGGTTGTTTGCTCTCCACGTCCATCAGGTGGATTTCGCGCCAGTCGCTGCCAGCCAGCGACAGGGAGTAGGCCAGGATGCGGCCATCCCGGGAGAAGCTCAGCTGATCCAGCGCCGTGGTGCCGTCGGGGCTGAGGGTATTGGGATCGAGGAACACCTCCGCCGGTTTGCCCGGCAGCTGGCGCCACAGCACGTTCTGGTTCTGCAGGCCGTCGTTCTTGAAGAAGTAGTGGTAGCGCCCCTCGCGAAACGGCGCCCCCTCCTTGGCGTAGTTCCAGGACGAGGCCAGCCTCTCCTTGATGGCCGACCGATACGGGATCTGCGAAAGGTAATCCTGAGTTACCCGGTTCTGGGCCTTGACCCAGGCCTCGGTCTCGGGGCTGCGGTCATCCTCCAGCCAGCGATAGGGATCGGCCACGGCCTGGCCGAAGTAGTGATCCACCTGATCCCCCTGGCGGGTGACGGGGTAGTGAAGGCGCGTTTTCCCTGACATGGCATCCTCTTCGGTTGACTGGCCGCTGCACGCACACAGCAGTGACAGGGCCAGCAGGCTGACAATGGCTCGCATCGAGGCGGCTCCCTGCAATTTCGGTGAAGCGGGCAGGTTAGCAAAGAGTGCCGTACGGCCCAACCCCCCGGCCGGTGGCGACGGGCGGTGTCCCCGGCAAAGACGGAGTCATATGAATTTTTTCACTTAGGTTTGCCGCTTTATTTTGTTTGTTATCCGGCCCCTGAGTCACAGGATGGAATAAGAAACCAGCCAACGTGACCCATTCAGGATAAAGCATGCCCTACAGCTACCTATCACATCTGAGGTGCAGCAAGACCGGCGAGGCCCATGATGCCGATCGGCCCCAGCAACTGAGCAGGGCGGGGGCGCCGCTCTTGGCCAGCTACGACCTTGAGGCCCTGAAGCAGGCCTGGCACCCGGCCTCCCTGCTGGGTCGCCCCGCCAGCCTGTGGCGCTACCACGAGCTGCTGCCGGTGCGCGACCCCGCCCAGGTGGTCACCCTGGGGGAAGGCTTCACTCCCCTGCTGCCCCTGCCCACCCTCGGCAAGCAGATTGGCATTCCGGATCTCTGGATGAAGGATGAGAGCGTCCTCCCCACCGGCTCCTTCAAGGCCCGTGGCGCCGCAGTCGGGGTCTCCCGCGCCCGGGAACTCGGCGTCACCCACTTCGCCATGCCCACCAACGGCAACGCCGGCGCCGCATGGGCGCTCTACGGCGCCCGCGCCGGACTGCGCAGCACCATAGTCATGCCCCAGGCGGCCCCCGCCATCACCAGGCTGGAGACCTCTCTCGCCGGCTCCCGCCTCTATCTGGTGGACGGCCTCATCAGCGACGCCGGTCGCCAGGTGGCCCAGGCGGTGGCGGAGCAGGGGCTGTTCGACGCCTCCACCCTCAAGGAGCCCTACCGCATCGAGGGCAAGAAGACCATGGGGCTGGAGATCGCCGAGCAGCTCGGCTGGACCCTGCCGAACGTGATCCTCTACCCCACCGGCGGCGGGGTCGGCCTCATCGGCATCTACAAGGCGCTGCGGGAGTTACAGGAGCTGGGCTGGGTCAAGGGCGACCTGCCCAGGCTGGTGGCGGTACAGGCGAGCGGCTGCGCCCCCATAGTCCAGGCCTGGCTGCAGGGGGAGCGCGAGTCGCGCTTCTGGCCCGACTCCCAGACCCTGGCCTTTGGCATCAATGTGCCCAAGGCGCTGGGGGACTTTCTGGTGCTGGACGCCCTCTATCGCACCGAAGGCTGCGCCATAGCAGTGGACGACGGCGCCATCCAGCGCGAGATCCGCCAGCTCGCCGCGCGCGAAGGCAGCTTCGTCTGCCCGGAAGGGGCGGCTGCCTTCGCCGCCGCCCGCCAGCTGCGGGAAGCGGGCTGGATCCAGGGAGGCGAGCGGGTGGTGGTGCTCAACACAGGCGCCGGCATCAAGTACCCGGACGCCATCACTGTGCTGCCCCAGCGGCTGCGCCGCGACGGGAGCATCCCCGCATGAGCTTCGACTGGTCCTTTGTCCTCACTACCCTGCCAGCCTTTGGCAAGTCGGTCTGGGTCACCCTGCAGCTCGGCGCCCTGGTGATCCTCACCTCCCTCGCCGTGGCACTGCTCAATGTGACGCTGCAAAGCCTGCACAGGCCCTGGCTGAACCGGGTGATCCGCGCCTATGTGGAGCTGGCCCGCAACACGCCGCTGCTGATCCAGCTGTTCTTTCTCTATTTCGGGCTGCCGGCGCTCGGCTTGTCGCTGTCGGGCTTTGCCACTGCGGTGATCGCCATGACCTTCCTCGGCGGTGGCTACCTCACCGAGGCGCTGCGGGCGGGCGTTCAGGCGGTCCCCCCCAGTCAGCTGGAGGCGGGCCGGGCCATCGGCCTCTCCCACTGGCAGCTGCTGCGCCATGTGCAGTTGCCCCAGGCCTGGCTCGCCAGCCTGCCGGCGCTGTTTGCCAACTTCATCTTCCTCTTGAAAGAGACCACTGTGGCCTCGGCGGTAGCGGTGCCCGAGCTGCTCTACACCACCAGGAACTACATCGCCCTCTACTACAAGACCTACGAGATGCTGGCGGTGCTGACCCTGATGTGCGTGCTGATCTTCCTGCCGCTATCCCTTGCCCTGCGCGTCGTTGAAAGGAGGCTACAACATGGTCAGTTCGGTCACTGAATCGCTGATGCAGGCGAGGATCCCGATGTGGACACTTATCTTCCTGCTGCCGCCGTCACTCGCCACCCATGCACAAGAAAGGAGGGATCAATATGGTCAATTCGGTCACTGAGCAGCTGACGCAGGCGCTGCCGCTGCTGGCGGTGGGCGCGGGTCAGACCCTCGCCATCTCCCTGCTCGCCATCCTGTTCGCCACCCTGGGCGGGGTCGGTTACGGCGTGCTGGCCCAGCAGGGGGGAAGGCTGACTCGGGGAGCACTGCGGGTCTATCTGGAGCTGTTTCGGGTGGTGCCCGTGCAGGTCTGGCTCTACCTCTTCTTCTTCGGGCTGCCGATCTTCTTTGGCCTGGACATCCCGGCCTTCTGGTGCGCCGTGCTGGTGCTCTCCCTCTGGGGGGCCAGCGAGGTGGGGGAGGTGGTGCGCGGCGGCCTGGGATCCCTCGCCCGCGGCCAGCAGGAGGCCGGCCTGGCGCTCGGGCTCTCCCGCTGGCAGCTCTATCGCCACGTGCTGCTGCCCCAGGCGCTGCAACGGCTCACGCCGCCGACCATCAACATCCATACCCGCATCATCAAGACCAGCTCCCTGGCGGTGCTGATCGGGGTGGTGGAGGTGATCAAGGTGGGCCAGCAGATCATCGAGCGCACCTATGGCTCGCTGCTCATCTACGGTCTGCTGTTCCTGTTCTTTTTTCTGGTCTGCTATCCGCTCTCGCTCGCCTCGCGCCGGCTGGAGCAACAACGGGGTAATGCGGTATGACACCTCTGCTTGAACTCAATGCTGTCAGCAAACAATTCGGCCAACACCGGGTACTGGACGAGGTCAGCCTCACGGTGAACGCCGGGGAAGTGATCGTCATCCTGGGGCCGAGCGGCTGCGGCAAGAGCTCCCTGCTGCGCACCCTGAACGGGTTAGAGCCGATTCAAGGGGGCGAGATCCGCTTCGACGGCGTGCTGCTGGATGGTGACACCGACTGGCAGCGGGTACGCCAGCGCATCGGCATGGTGTTCCAGAGCTATCACCTCTTCCCGAACCTGACAGTGCTGGAGAACGTGCTGCTCGGGCCTCTGCAGGTACAGAAGCGGGAGCGGGCCGAAGCCCTGCTGCAAGCGGAGCAGCTGCTGACCCGCATCGGCCTGTGGGAGCGGCGCCACGACTATCCGCGCCAGCTCTCCGGCGGCCAGCAGCAGCGCATCGCCATCGTGCGGGCGCTGTGCATGAACCCGCAGGTGATGCTGTTTGACGAGGTGACCGCTGCGCTGGATCCCGAGATGGTGCAGGAGGTGCTGGAGGTGATCCGCGACCTCGCCGGCAGCGGCATGACCCTGCTCATCGTCACCCACGAGCTGGCGTTCGCCCGGGCGGTGGCGGATCGCATCCTCTTCATGGACGGTGGCCACATCCTGGAGCAGGCCGCGCCCCGGCAATTTTTCGACAACCCCAGGAGCCAGCGTGCACGCCAGTTCCTCGCCAAGTTCTCTTATACAACTGTCATCAAACGAAAGGAGTCAGCATGAAAATAATCACTTCGGTTCTGTTTAGCGCCCTCATAGGCCTGGGCCTCGCCAGCGGCGCCGCCCAGGCGGCGGACGGTTCCCTCGCCAAGATCAAGGAACGCGACAAGCTCATCGTCGGTGTCTTCACCGACAAGCCCCCCTTCGGCTATGTGGACGAGAAGGGCAACTACGTCGGCTTTGACACCGACCTCGGTCGCCGTTTCGCCAAGGATCTGCTGGGGGACGAGAACAAGGTCGAGTTCGTGGCGGTGGAGCCCGCCAGTCGCATCCCCTTCCTGCAGAGCGACAAGGTGGACCTCATCCTCGCCAACATGACGGTGACCCCGGAGCGGCGCGAGGTGGTGGACTTCACCAACCCCAACCTCAAGGTCGCGGTGCAGGTGCTGGTGCCAGAAGGGAGCCCCGCCAAGCAGCTCGACGATCTGGCCAGCAAGACACTCATCGTCACCACGGGCACCACGGCGGACATCTGGCTGACCCGCAACCACCCGGAGTGGAAGGTGCTCAAGTTCGAGAAGAACAGCGAATCCCTGCAGGCCCTGGCCCAGGGGCGCGGTGACGCCTATGCCCAGGACAACCTGGTGCTGTTCAGCTGGGCCAAGGAGAACCCGGGCTATCGGGTGCTGCCCGAGAAGCTGGGCTCGGAAGACCCCATAGCGCCGGCGGTGAAGAAGGGCAATATCGAGCTGCGTGACTGGGTCAACGACCGCCTCGCCAGGCTGGGGGAAGAGAAGTACCTGCTGAAACTCTACGACCAGTACGTGCGCGATCGCTTAAGCGCCGACACCGATCCCAACGATGTCATAGTGGAAGGAGGCAAATGGCAGGGTTGAGCCTGCCGAGGGAAGTGCTGAGTGTGTGATCTTTGGTTCCGTTGGTCTTCAAACCGCAAGGTTTGGTTTTCAGGCGTCCCCCTTGGGTGGCGCCTTTTTTGCGTGCCTGGCAGGCGCCAGGCGGTGCGCCCGCTCTGTGAGCCAGCTCCCCCTGCTGGCGCACCGTCTGTGCCATCCTGACAGGGAGAGCAATGAGAGGAGAACCCCATGTGGATCGAGGCGGAGCCCGTCTACGGCGCCCTGGTGTCACTGGCCATAGGGCTCATCATCGGACTGGAGCGGGGCTGGCAGGTACGCCAGCTGGGGGACAACCAGCGCATCGCCGGGATGCGGACCTATGGTCTCATCGGCCTGCTCGGCGGCGTCTGCGCCCTGCTGCTGCCCACCCTGGGTGCCTGGCTGGCCCTGCTCGGCCTGCTGGCTGTGGTCATCGGCTGCGGCCTCTCGGTCTGGCTGGCCCAGCGCTGGCAGGGGGAGTTTGGCCTCACCAGCTCGGTGGCCATGGTGCTCACCTACCTGCTGGGGCTGATGTCTGTGCTGCAGAGCCCGAGCGAGGCGGTGGCTTGCGCCGTGCTGGCGGCGCTCTTGATGGGACTCAAGGGCCAGATCCAGCAGGGGATGCTGTTCTTGAGCGAGACGGAATTTCACGCCACCCTGCGCTTCCTGCTCATCTCCCTGGTGCTGCTGCCGGTGCTCCCCGACGTCGAGATGGGCCCCCTCGACGCCTTCAATCCCTTCAAGATCTGGCTGATGGTGGTGGTGATCGCCGGCATCTCCTTCTCCGGTCACTTCGCGGTGCGCCTGCTCGGCACCCGCGCCGGTCTGGTGCTCACCAGCATGCTGGCGGGGCTCGCCTCCTCCACCGCCCTCACCCTGCAATTTGCCCGCCTCAACAAGGAGCAGCCCGGGCTGGAGCGGCTGCTGGCCACCGGCATACTGCTGGCGGGGGCCACCATGTGGTTGCGACTGCTGGTGCTGGTGCTGCTCATTCACAACGAACTGGCCATGCGCCTGGCCCTCCCCCTGCTGCTGCTGGCAGCCACCGTCTACGGCTTCGCCTTCTGGTTCTGGCGCCAGCGCGAGGAGATGAGCGACAACCCGGTGCAGCCCGAAACCCGCAACCCGCTGGATCTCGCCACCGCCATCAAGTTCGGCCTGCTGCTGGCGCTCATCGGCTTCATGGCCACCTTGCTGCAGAGCAAGGTAGGCAACTCCGGGGTCTATCTGCTGGCGCTGGTCTCCGGCATCACCGACGTGGACGCCATCACCCTCTCCCTCTCCCAGCTCTCCCACAAGGAGCTGGCCCTGGAGGTGGCGGCCCGGGCCATTCTGCTGGCCGGCCTGGTCAACTCCCTGGTGAAGGGGCTGCTGGCCCTGGTGATCGGCGGTCGCCGTCTGGGGCTGAGGGTCATGCTGCCCTACCTCCTCTCCACCCTGCTGATCCTGCCCCTCCTCTGGCCGGGCTGACCCGGCCACCAGGCCTGACGCCGCCCTGCCGGTCACGTATACTGGCGCCTCTTGGCACATGAGAGGAGGTGAGCATGGCAAGCGACTGGGACAAGGTACTGGCGGGGGGCGCCCTGAACAGCCAGAGCGAGGAGATAGCGAACGACCGCATTCGGGGCCAGGCCCTGCTGGCGAGACTCAACGCCACACCGGCGGGGGATCACGAGGGGCGCCAGAACCTGTGTGCCGAGCTGTTCGGCCACTGCCCCGACTCCTGCTGGATAAGCTCCCCCTTCATCTGCGAGTTTGGCCGCAACATCCATCTGGGGGAGAAGACCTTCTTCAACTTCAACGTCACCATACTGGACGTGGGCGAGGTGCACATAGGCAGCCATGTGCTGCTGGCCCCCAACGTGCAGATCTACACCGCCACCCACACCATGGACTATCTGGAGCGCCGCAACTGGACCGCCTACAACAAGCCGGTGCGCATCGGCGATGACTGCTGGATTGGCGGCGGCGCCATCATCTGCCCCGGCGTCACCATAGGGCCGCGCTCCATCATAGGCGCAGGGGCCGTGGTGACCCGCGACATACCGGCGGACTCCCTGGCGGTGGGCAACCCGGCCCGGGTGATCCGCACCCTCAGCCCGGACGCGCCCCGGGATCCGGCGCTGCTGTCATGATGGCCCTGGCCCTGCTCCCCCTGATCTGGGCCGCCTGGCTCGGCATTGAGGAGGCCAACTGGTGGCCGCTGGCCCTGATCACCATTATGAGCCTGATCACAGTGCTGGCCTACGCCCACGACAAGCGCCAGGCCATTCGCGGCGGCTGGCGCATCCCGGAATCCCGCCTGCACCTGCTGGAACTGCTCGGCGGCTGGCCCGGCGCCCTGGTGGCCCGCCACTGGCTGCGCCACAAGACCCAGAAGGGGAGCTACCGGCTGCGGTTCTGGGCCATAGTGCTACTGCACCTCGGCCTGTGGGGGCTCTGGATCAGCCGGCCGCTCTGGCAGGCATGACCCCTTTTCTCGCGCGGCAAGCACAGAGAGGGCCCAACCATGGGGTTGGGCCCTCTCGTCATTGCGAGTGCATCAACACCTGCCGACCGCCCGGCCATCTCGGCCCAGACAGGGTCGGCGCGGCTGCCGTATTCACACCGCCAGGGCCGCCGACATCTCTGTCTTGATGTTGTCGGATCGGGTGCCGAAGATGGCCTGCAGGTTGTTGCCCACCACCAGCACGTCGATGGCGCCGAGGGCCTTGATGCGCGGGATATCCGCCAGCTTGATGTCATGCAGGCTGACCCGCAGCCGGGTGATGCAGGCATCCAGATGCACTATGTTCGCAGCCCCGCCCATGGCCTCGACCAGATCCAGCGCCAACTCGTCTTTCTCCTTGATGTCCACCGCCTGCAGCGGCTGGCTCTCCCGCCCCGGGGTCTTGAGGTCGAATTTGCGGATGAGGAAGCTGAACAGGCTGAAATAGAGCAGCGCCCAGAGCGGCCCTATGATCAGGAACCACCAGGTATTGTGGGTCTGTGGCAGGTTCAGGTAGAGGAAGAACTGCAAGGCGCCGTGGGCGAAGTCGGTGCTGTGCACTATCCCCAGATAGTTGGTCAGGGCGAAGGCCACCCCGGTCAGCAGGGTGTGGATCACATAGAGCATGGGCGCCACGAACAGGAAGGCGAACTCCACCGGCTCGGTGATCCCGGTCAGCCAGGAGGTAAAGGCCGCCGACAGCATCAGGCCCCCCACCAGCTTGCGTTTTTCCGGGCTGGCGCAGCGATAGATGGCCAGAGCCGCGGCAGGCAGAGCCCACATGGAATACATGTATCCCCCGGCCAGCCCACCGGCACTGGGGTCTCCCTTGAAGAAGCGCACCAGCTCCCCGGTCACCACCTCCCCGGTCTGGGGATTGGTCCAGCTACCCAGCTCGTTGAAGAAGAAGGCGTTCCAGATATGGTGCAGGCCGGTCGGGATCAGGGCCCGTTCCACCAGGCCATAGAGGCCGAAGGTGACGGACTTGTTCAAGGTGCCCAGGTAGGCGGTGAACTCGAAGATGGCGGAGCCCACCACGGGCCAGATGAAGCCGAGCATCACCCCGAGGAAGATGCCGCTAAAGCCGGTGATGATGGGCACGAAGCGCTTGCCGGCGAAGAAGCCCAGGTACTCGGGCAACTTGAGGGTATGGAAACGATTGAAGAAGTAAGCCGCCAGGGATCCCATCAGGATGCTGCCGAGGATCCCCATGTTGAGGGTGGGAATGCTCAGCACCTCGGTGTTGGTCTCCAGGCCGCGCAACACCACCGTCTTGCCGAGGGCGGCATTCATGGTGATGAAGCCCACCACGGCGGCCAGGGCGGCGGTGCCGTCATTGTTGCGGGCAAGGCCGATGGCGATGCCGATCAGAAACAGCAGCGGCATGTTGCCGAAGATCCAGTCCCCCGACACCATGAGCACGCTCCAGAAGGAGGGAGGTAGGAAGAGGTGCCCCTGGGCACCGAAGTTGCCTATCCCCAGCATCAGACCGGCGGCAGGCAGGGTCGCCACGGGGAGCATCAGGCTGCGCCCGACCCGCTGCGCCTGGGAAAAAAATGATCCGGACATGTCTCAATTCCTCTTTGATGGTTGTCCTGAACAGGGTATAGGGTCGGCGCCAGCCATGAGTATCAATAGGCTATGGGATTGTAATCAAACACTTACAAAAGGGATGCCTCATCCCTTGCTGGAGGCGCTGCGCGCCACTGTGCCGAGGCGGCGGATCACCCCCTCCCTGTCGAGCTCGGGCTGATTGAAGAAGCGATAGAGCTCGCTCTCCACCGCCTTCTGGTAGAGGGGATGCAGGGCCATGGAGTCTGCCACGCTCGGCATCAGGTTGCCCGCGGCTTCCGCCCTGTCATAGTCGACGCGCGACAGCTGGGCGCAGGGGTTGAAGTCGGCCAAGGAGAGATCCCGGCGCACCGGGATAGAGCCCTTGGCCCGATTGAAGGCGAGCTGAAAATCCGGGTTCGCCAGGGCCCTGGCAATGGTCAGATGATCTTTGGGCAGGTTGGCGTTGAACATCACAAAGCTGTCCATGTTGTAGACATAGAGCCCCTGGGTGCCAGGGGCTGGCAGACATTGCACCTGCTCGGGCACGGCCACCCCACGGGCCAGCAGATCCCCCAGCACCCAGTCCCCCATCAGCTGGAAGGCCGCTCTGCCCTCGGCGAGATCGGCAGTGGCCTGATCCCAGCTCTGGCCGCTCAGGGTGGGCAGCACCAGTTCGCTCAGCTCGCGAAAGCGGTCCAGGATCTGGCGACTGGTGTCGCTGCCGAGCGCCACCGGGTCCAGCTCGACGAAGGCCTTCTGGTAATACTCCTTGCCTCCCATCCCCAGCGCCAGGCTCTCGAACAGCAGGGCAACCTGCCAGGGGTCGTTGCCGAGCGCCAACGGCTTGATGCCCTTGGCCCTGAGGGCGCGCACCGCATCGAGAAAGCCGGGCCAGTCGGTGGGGGGGGCCATGTCGAGGCGGGCCAGCAGGGCGCGGTTGACCCACATCCAGTTGAGGCGATGCACGTTGACCGGGATCCCCATGTAGTGTCCCTCGATCTTGTTGACCCTGGGGGCCACCCCCAGCAGTTGCCGATCCCACTCCTGTTCACCTGCCACCTCGTCCTGAGGCTGGATGAAGCCAAGCAGGGTCCAGGAGGCGATGGCCTGCCCCTCCAGCTGGGCCAGAGCCGGAGGATTGCCCGCGATGGCCCGGGCCTGCAGCACCTCCATGGCGCTGTTGCCCCCGCCACCGAGGATGGCGGAATTCTTGAGTTCTACTCCGGCCCCTTGTAACTGCGCCGTCACCACGGCGAAGGCGGCCTGCTCCCCGGGGGAAGTCCACCAGTGCAACATCTCCACCTCGCCGGCCAGGGCGTCATGGAGCGGCAGGGCCAGCAACCAGGCCAGGGCGCGCAGGGAATTAGTCAAGGTTGAGCTCCAGTACCAGGGTCAGACCATGGGGTTGATGGTTGTGAAGATGAATGTCGCCGCCGTGGATGCGGGCGATGGTGAGCTGCCGGGCAGGGCGCGCAGGAAATCAGTCAAGGTTGAGCTCCAGTATCAGGGTCAGACCATGGGGTTGATGGTTGTGAAGATGAATATCGCCGCCGTGGATGCGGGCGATGTGGCGGGCTATGGTGAGGCCGAGCCCGCTGCCGGGCAGGGCCTTGGTCGACGCGACCCTAAAGTAGGGGTCAAATACCCGCTCCATCAGCGCCGGACTGATACCCGGCCCCTGGTCGCTGAATGCGATCCTCACCTTGTCCCCCTGATGCGTCACTTGTACCCGCAGGCGCTCTCCGTACTTGATGCCGTTGTCTATGATGTTTTGCAGACAGCGCTTGATGGCCAGCGGCTTGCCGACCAGCATCAGGCTGGGGGGCCCTTGCAACGTCATCCTGGGTTCATCATGGTTATGGAGCTCGCTACAGCGGCGCAGCATCTCCATCAGATCCAGCGCCTCTATCTCCTCGTGAATGTGGGTCTCCTTCATGCACTGCAGTGCCCCCTTCACCATCAGCTCCATCTCGTCCAGGTGGGCGGCAAACTTGCTCTGCTCCTCTGGGTCCGCCAGCATCTCGGTACGCAGCTTGAGACAGGCCAGCGGGGTCTTGAGATCATGGGACATGGCGCTGAACAGCAGATCCCGCTCGTGCAGATGACTGCGAATGCGCCGCTGCATCTTGTTGAAGGCATGGATGGCGGCCCGGGTCTCGCTGCTCCCCTCCTCCTGTACCTCGGGGACCTCCCGCTTGCTGTCGAGCAGGGTCGCGGCCCGGGCCAGATTGCGGATGGGCCTTATCTCCTTGCGCACCACCCACCAGGTGGCGATCAGGATGATCAATGCCGACCCCAACATGAAGCCGAGCTGGCTCGGGGTGAAGAAGCGGGGATCCAGGCTCTCGTAAGGGGCGGGCAGGGCCGCCGCCAGATAGAACCAGGCGCCGGGCGCGACGGCAATCTGGATCACCAAGATCGGTGGATTGAGTTCGCCCAGGGCCAGGCTGTAGTGGGCCCAGTTCAGGGGCAGGTCGTCGATGGGGATCTCTGTGTTGAATACCCGCAGATCGGCTCGGCTGGTGAAGTCGACCCTGCTGGTCACCTCGTGACCCAGCTCCTGTTGCAGCACCCGCTCCACTTCTCCCACCATCTGGGTCCGGCGGTGCGAACCCGAGATGGGAGTCACCGGCAGCGGGTGGTTGTTGAGGGAGACAAAGAAGCGGGTGCCTCCCATGTTGCGCAGCTGCTCCAGCACCAGATGACGGTAATCCTGAGGCAGCTTGCGAAAGAAGGCGATGGTGGAGGAGGCGCTCAAGGCCATGCTGCGCACCGTGCTGATCAACCCCTGCTCCTGGGCCTGGTTGCTGTGGCGATACCAGAAAAAACCGGCGCACAGCTCGGCCGCCAGTATGACGCACAGCAGAAACAGGCTGGTACGACTGGCCAGGGAGCGTGGCCCCCAGCCCCGACTAGGCCTCATAGACGGTCTCGGTCGCCAGCATGTAACCCTTGTTGCGCACCGTCATGATCAGGGTGCGATCCTTGTCATCCAGGGCCTGGCGCAACCGGGAGACTTGCACATCTATGCCCCGCTCGAAGGGGTCGCTCTCCCGTCCCCAGATCTCCTGGGAGATGAGATCCCGACTGAGCAACTCGTTGGGGTGGCGAATGAAGAGACCGAGCAGGGTGTAGTCGGCCCCCGACAGCTGGCGTGGCGCCTCCCCCGCCCGGGAGAGCTGGCGGGTCACGCTGTCCAGGGTCCAGCAGCCGAAGCTGATGCGCCTGGCGGTCGCCGCCTGCTGGGTGAGGCGACTGCGTCGCAGCAGCGCCTTGATCCGGGCCAGCAGCTCGCGGGGATTGAAACTCTTGGTGAGGTAATCATCCGCCCCTATCTCGAGCCCGGCGATGCGATCGGCATCCTCGGTCACTGCGGTCAGCATCATGATGGGCACGTTGGAGAGGCGGCGCAGCTGGGAGCAGAGGGTGAAGCCGTCATCCCCTGGCAGCATCACATCCAGGATCACCAGATCCGGCATGCCCTGGCGCACCTGCTGCCACATGGCCTCGCCATCGCAGGCGGTGCGGACCTCGAAGCCGGCGCGGCCCAGATACTCGGTGAGGGTATCGGTCAGCGCCTGGCTGTCATCGACGATGAGAATGACTTTACTGTCCATGGCATTATCAATCTGGCTACGAAGATCGGCCCTAAGTTACCAGCACAGACGCGCCAGGGTCGAGGCAATTGGCGGGCTTTTTGTAACCAGACGCTTACAAATCGCCGTCACCCCGACCGGTCACTGGGCAAGGTTCCCCCAGGGTGACAGAATGGCTGTACTCACCCCCGACGGGGAGCAGATGACAGGGAGGCAATATGAGTCTGTGGACAGGCATAGTCCTGATCGTCTTTATCAGCGTGCTGTTTGGCTATCTCGGCAAGCGCGCCCGCTACCAGCTGGGGGATGTCCGCATCACGGATCGCCTCGGCAAGCAGGATCTCATCATCAAGGAGTTGCAGGAGCGGGTCGCCAACCTGGAGGCCATAGTGCTGGAGCAGGAGAAGCGCCGCCCCTTCGACGAGCTATAAAGATACCGCCTCGTACACGGCTGGAAAAGGGCGACCCGGCATAGCCCCTTTCAACGACAAGCCAAGGCAGGGGCGCGGGCGCGGCAATAAAAGAAACGGCAACCTTGGTTGCCGTTTCTTTTGTTCGCTCTCACCCCGGACTCCGGGGCGGCGCGGCTAGTCTGCCGCAGGCGCTGCGGCCCCCGCCATGGCCGCTGGCATGCTCTCTTGCATGGCCTTGGCCAGCGCCTCCCCGCCCCGCTCACGGGCCCCCTGGATGGCGCCCTCCCTGTCTGCTTTCTCCTTGTTCTGACTCAGCTTGAACTTGCCGACCAGCCGATCGATCTCGATTTCGATGCCCACCACGGCCTGCACCATGGCTTCGAGATAGTCTCTCGGCGCATCCGCCATCTTCCAGGGAGCGGGCTCTTCAGCCTCCTGGGTCCGGGTCAGGGTGGCGAGCAGGCGGCGCACGAAGCGGGCATCGTCCCGCACCCGGATGCGGCCGTGGGCATGCACCACGGCATAGTTCCAGGTGGGCACCTGTTTGTGGTGCGCCTGCTTGCTCGGATACCAGTTGGGGGAGATATAGCCCTCCGCGGCCCTGAAGATCACCAGCACTTCCTGCCCCTCCTTCACCTCCTGCCAGAGCGGGTTGTTGCGCGCCACATGGGCCCGCAAGATCCCATGCTCCCCCTCATCGGCATCGAACTCGAACGGCAGGTGGTTGGCATCCAGCCCCTGCTCGCCCTGGGTGACCAGGGCCCCCAGGGGATGAGCGCGCATCAGCTGATGCAGCGCCTCGGGATCGGTGGCGGCGAAATGGGGTGGCAGGTACATGCAAGCTCCTTTATCCGTGGTGGTGTGTCCGTACTAAACCCGTCAAGATGATCCCATGGCGGGAGAGCATCATCTCGAGTTTGCCTGCCAAGCGCCACCGAAGAAAGCCTTGGCCGCCAGCGGAGAACAGCAGCCACCCGCTCAGGGCAAAAGACTCCCTTTGGCTAGGTAGCCGATGTGATAGGCATCGGCCCCTGCCGGCATCACTTGTGGGAGCGACGGCAAGAGATCCACCTCCAGCCACTGCCAGCGGGAAAGATCCCAGCCGCTCACCATGGCCCCGGGGTGCAGCTCGGCCAGGCAGGCATGGGGGGCAATGGCAGTGCGCCGCAAGATGGCCACCCTGGCCTGCTCGAGATCCTCCCTCTGCGGGGCTGACAGCAGATGCCAGGTCTCGATATGGGGCCAGCCGAAATGCCTGGTGAGCGCGGCAAAGCCTTCGCTTGCCAGGAATCGGTGCATCGCCTCGGCGCTTTGCCACACATAGAAGGGGGCATAGCGGTTCTCCCGGTATGGCAGTGCGGCCTCGTCATGGCGGCCATAGAGATAGGCCTTGAACAGCAAGCCGGGGAAGCCGTCGAGTCTGGCCCCGTTGCTGGCAATCCGCGCCTCGATGAGCCCCATGTCGTAGTCTGCGGGCAGGGTGAATCTGTAGTGCATGGCGATCATATGGCCACCCCCTGCCGGAACATCAGACCCCGTCCGAAGCTCCACTCCTCGCTGCCGTTTTGCTGGATCACCACCATGAGGTTGTCGGGATGGATCCCCAGCTCCTCATGCAGCCGCTCGGCGAGCCGCCCATAGAGCCGCTCCTTGACCTCAGTGCTGCGCGGCTTCCCCGCCAGGATCTGGAAGAGGATGAAGTCGCCGTCCCGGCGGCCGGTCTGGTAGTGGGGGTGATAGACGAGCGCCTTGGCCGGCAGGATCTCCAGGATCTGGAACTTGTCCTCCGGCGGCACCTCGAACACCTCCACCAGGGTCTGGTGATAGAGCACGGAGAGCTGCTGCAGGCGCGCGTCGCTCATCCCCTCGCGCACTGTGATGCGGGTCAGCGGCATGGGTTGGCCTCCTCGCGGGCGGGCAGCAGGCTCACTGCGGTGACAGCGGCGGGCAAGCCGGCGTAGAAGGCGAGATGGGTGAACAGCTCCTCCAGCTGATCCCGTGTCAGGCCGTTTTGCTGGGCGAACGCTATGTGCCACGGCAGCTGTTGCACCCGCCCCAGCGACGCCAGTATGGCCAGGGTGATCAGGCTGCGCTCGCGGGCTGACAGGGCGGGCCGCTGCCAGATATCGCCAAACAGCGTATCTTCCGCCAGTTGGGACAGTCTCGGCGCCACCAGCGCCAGGTCGTCACGATCAAGAACAGGATGGGTCATGGCAATCTCCTTGGATGGTGAAGCCACTCTCTCCCACTGCTACAATTTAGAAAATCGAAATATCAAAGACCATAAATCCCGATTATCAGGACAATTATGCAACCCATTCCCCTGAACCTGGATCTCGATGCCCTGCGCAGCTATGTCGTCGGTATGGAGTGCGGCAACTTTGCGCTGGCGGCGCAGCGACTGTGTCGTTCCACCTCGGCGGTCAGCGCCCAGTTGAAAAAACTCGAGCAGCAATGCGGCACGGCGCTGGTCGCTCGCAGCGGGCGCCACCTGGTCCCGACCCCCCAGGGCGAGCTGCTGCTGGGCTATGGGAAACGGCTGCTAGATCTCAATGACGAGGCCGTGCGCGCCCTCAAGGGGGAGCTGCTGCAAGGGGAGCTCAGGCTGGGGGTACAGGAGGACTTTGGCGAATCTTTGCTGCCAGCAGTGCTGGGGCCCTTCTGTCGCCTGCATCCCGGGCTTCGCATGACGACCCGCATCGATCGCAATGGGCCGCTGACAAAGGGGATCAAGGAGGGCAGCCTCGACATGGCCCTGACCTGGCAGCCACAGGATGAGAGCATGGATGCCCGGCTCATCGATCTCGTGTCACTGCAATGGATAGCGCACCCGGACTGGGAGCTCGCCCCTCTGCTGGCACGGGGGGAGCCTCTGCCCCTGGTGGTCTTCGATGCCCCCTGCCTGATGCGATCACGGGCCACCCGGGCCCTCGACGAGGCCGGGATCCCCTGGCGCATCGCCTTCACCAGCCAGAGTCTAGGGGGGATCTGGGCGGCCTTGCAGGCAGGGCTCGGGCTCACGGTGCGATCCACCATCGGCATGCCGGCCAGTCTGGTGCCCCTCGGCGGCGTGCTGCCGTCACCGGGCACATTGGGGGTCGCCCTGCTCAGCGCCAACCACCAATCCAGCGAGGCCGAGCGCCAGTTGCAGGCACTGCTTACCGACGCCGTGCATCGGGCCAGTGCCCGCAAGGGCTGAGAAGACGTGCTGCCATAGCTGCGGGCCTCGCCCCTGTCGCTATTGCCCAGAGCCATCACCGCCCCCAGCCTGTCCCCCACCTCCTTGTGCTGGCTCAGCTTGAACTTGCCGACCAGGCGGTCGATCCCTGTCTCCACCCCTACCACGACCTCGATATAGTCTCGCGGTGCATCCGCCATCTTCCAGGGATCGGGCGCGCATCAACTCGTGCATGGCCTCGGGATGGGGGCTTCGAAGTGAGGGGGAAGAGACATGACGGCTCCCTGGACAATGGCAGGCCTGCGATCCGCACGGGCAACATGGGCAACATGGGCAACATGGGCACCCATACTCTCCCACAGCCAGGGAGATGCATCACCCGATGATGGTTAAGATGGCTCTCCTGGGCGAAGCAGGGGAGAGATCAGCTTTTCCCTCCCATGGCTGATGACAGCGATGCAACTATATGCGCCGCACTCAGGACAGGGTCAGCGCATTTAGCAAGTCATGACCCGCTGGCCAGGAACCCAGCCCGCTGGCGCCATTGATATGACCGGCTTCGCCAACATTGACCAGCTCACTCCCCCAGACTGCCGCACACTGCTCGGCATAGGCGATTGCGCCATAGGGATCATCGGTACTGGCAATGACCATGGAGGCGAATGGCAGAGCCTTCCGTGGCAGTGGCGCGAATCCCGTTGCCTGCGCTGGAAAGTTCGGGCCTTGCGGATTGGGCACCGCAACCAGCAAGGCACCCTTGATCTTTAGCGTCGTCTGCGCCGCCCAATGGGCAACCAGCAGACAGGCCAGGCTATGGGCAACCAAAATCGTCTCTTCCCCATGGTGCTTGACGCTGGCCTCCAGTGACGCCACCCAGTCGGCACAATGGGGGCTGTCCCAATCACGCTGCTCGACGCGCACATATTGGGGGTTGGCTTGCTCCCAGTGACTCTGCCAATGGTCTGCTCCCGAATTTCCGATCCCGGGCAATATCAGTACTGTCATGCTGCAATTTTCCTTTTGCACTTTAAATTAAGATCTGTAACTTCGATAAGTTAAATTATTTATTTTTACAAATAAACTGAACCAGATCATATTTGCTAGATCCCATCACGAGCGGAGTCCATTTAGATTTTTTAGACCAGTCTGTAAGTGTCTTTGTGGGTTTATTCTGTAAACCATCCTCACTGACACCTGCCAACTCAAAATACTGATTCAATGAGCAATTTATTTTAACCTCTGTAAAATCAGTGTACTCGCTGTTTTTTCCCACTCGGCTAGTTAATACCCTCCTTACACTAGCGTTAAGTTTTTCATTACTTAAAACATAATATGTGCCACTATCTCCGGAAGTCGGATGGCGATATATTTCATTAGCATAAGAAGAATTCGATACAAGTGTTATGAGCGTCGCCACCAGATAAGTTTTCATTCTTTAACTCTCACTTATAAGTGCTATATAACATCTAACAATGTCTTTCTGTCCGGAATTTTAACCAACCCTACGCGATAATCTTCTGATTTAGAATAACCATGGCAGGCTTCTGGATAGTGAACCTATGAGCAATAAAACGGCAACCTAGGGTTGCCGTTGTTAACTCGTTCGAACTGCTATCTATCAACCTGTGCGCTTGGCCAGCCAGGCTTCGGCGGCGGTGAGGGCCGCTTCTATCTGCTCCCGGGCGACACCGCCCTTGGCGACCCGCTTGGCCAGGGTGGCTTCCAGCTCCAGGTTCGGATAGACATCCTCCCCCACCACAGGGCTGAAACGCTGGAACTCAGGCAAAGAGAGATCTTCCAGCGGCTTCTTCACTTGGATCGCGTAGACCACGGTCTCGCCGACAATATGGTGCGCCTCGCGGAACGGAATGCCCTTGGCCACCAGGTAATCCGCCAGCTCGGTGGCGTTGGCGTAGCCGCCCTGGGCCGCCGCCTTGGTGCGCTCGCCATTCACCTTCAGATCGATCAGCACCAGGGCCGCCATGTCGAGGCAGTCGTGCCAGGTGTCGAGGGCGTCGAACAGCCCTTCCTTGTCTTCCTGCATGTCCTTGTTGTAGGCCAGCGGCAGCGCCTTGAGGCTCATCAGCATGCCCATCTGGGCGCCGACCACCCGACCAGTCTTGCCACGAATGAGCTCAAGGGCATCCGGGTTCTTCTTCTGGGGCATCAGGGAGGAGCCGGAGGTGACCGCATCGGAGAGCTCGACGAAGCCCGCCTCGCCGGTGTTGTAGAAGATAAGATCTTCCGCAAAGCGCGACAGGTGCGCCATGGAGAGGGACGCCACGTGCATCAGCTCCACCACGTGATCCCGATCCGACACAGAATCCAGGCTGTTGCGGGTGGCGCCGGCAAAGCCCATGTCGAGCGCCAAGGCTTCGCGGTCGATGGCATACGCCGTGCCCGCCAGGGCGCCGCAGCCGAGCGGGCTGGTGTCGAGGCGCTTCAGGGCATCCTGCAGGCGGGAATAGTCCCGCTCCAGCATCTCCACATAGGCCAAGGCCCAGTGGGCGAAGGTGACCGGCTGGGCCCGCTGCAAATGGGTGTAACCCGGCAGCACGGCGGCTTGATTGGCACGGGCAGAGGCGACCAGCCCCTGTTGCAGCGCCGTGATGGAGCCGAGCAGCAGCTCGCCCTGTGCCTTGCACCAGAGTTTGAGGTCGGTGGCGACCTGATCGTTGCGCGAGCGGCCGGTGTGCAGCTTCTTGCCCAGGGTGCCGACGGCATCGATGAGCTTGCCCTCGACCCAGGAGTGGATGTCTTCGGCATCCGAGCTCAGGATCTGCTGGGGATCCTGCTGCACCGAGGCGAGCAGCACCTCCATCGCCTGTTGCAGCTTGCCCTGCTCATCGGCGGTCAATACGCCCACCTTCACCAGCGCACGGGCCCAGGCCATGGAGCCCTGAATATCCTGCTCCGCCAGCCGGTAATCGAACTGCAGCGAATCGTTGAACTGCTTGAACCGGCTATCGGCTCCCTGACTGAAGCGTCCACCCCAAAGTGCCATACTGCTCTCCTTGAATGCGTTGTCGGCGGCGCCTTGCGCCGTCGAGCTTGAAATCGTGCCCTGTTTATCTGCATGACAGTGCGGTAGCGAGCGATGTTGCTGCTGTCACATCAAGTAACTGCGAACCGGTGCCTTCTCCCGCAAGCGGAGAAGGGGGCAAAGCACACCCCTCATTGAAAGCTGCCCCTGTTATCTCACAGACACGGCCCGGGCGCTGCCGCTCTTGTCACAGCTCATCGGTTATCCTTCCCCCGCTTACAGACGAGGGAATTCGGTCGCCGCTTATAAGTGAGGGGGCCAAGCCCCCTCACCGGTTGTCTGCGGCTTGAAACCTCGAGGGTTAGCCGTGGGTGTGGTCACCACCAATGGCCTGATGCTGCTCCTTCATGGCGCGGATCCGGCTGGCCAGGGTGTAGAGACGGATAAAGCCTTCGGCATGGCTCTGGTCGTACACTTCGTCGGCGCCGAAGGTGGCGAAGTCTTCGGAGTAGAGGCTGTTCGGCGACTTCTTCTGCACCGCAGTGACCTGACCCTTGTACATCTTCAGCACCACTTCACCGTCGAGATCCTCGGCGATGGCGTTGGCGGAGGCGACAATGGCCTTGCACAGCGGGGTGAACCAGCGACCGTCATACACCAGGTGGGAGAACTCGGCACCCAGCTTCTCGCGCCAGGCGCGGGTCGGGCGATCCAAGACCAGCTCTTCCACGGCCCGCAGCGCAGCGACCATGACGGTACCGCCCGGGGTCTCGTAGCAGCCACGGGACTTCATGCCCACCATGCGGTTCTCTGTGATGTCGATACGGCCCACGCCGTGCTTGCCGGCACGCTCGTTCAGGGTCATCAGGATCTGGTGCGGGGTCAGCGGCTGGTCGTCAACGGCCACCACTTCACCCTGGGCCACGGTCAGCTTGACGTATTCCGGCTCGTTCGGTGCCTGCTCGGCGGAGACAGTCCACTGCCAGACCGCTTCGGACGGCTCGTTCCAGGTGCTCTCCAGCTCGCCACCCTCGGTGGAGATGTGCCAGGCGTTGGCATCGCGGCTGTAGATCTTCTTCAGGGTCGCCTTGCAGGGGATGTTGCGGGCTTCCAGATAGGCCAGCAGATCTTCCCGGGAGCGCATGTCCCACAGACGCCAGGGGGCGATGACCTTCAGCTGGGGGGCCAGGGCGGCCACGGCACCTTCGAAACGCACCTGATCGTTGCCCTTGCCGGTACAGCCGTGGGAGATGGCGTCGGCCCCTTCCGCCAGGGCCGCTTCCACCATCGCCTTGGCGATGATGGGACGGGCCATGGAGGTGCCAAGCAGGTAGGTGCCTTCGTAGACGGCGCCTGTCTTCAGGGTCGGATAGACGTACTCTTTGACGAACTCTTCCCGCAGATCCTTGACGATGCACTTGGTGGCGCCGGAGGCGAGGGCTTTTTGCTCGATCCCTTCCAGATCGTCACGCTCCTGGCCCACGTCGGCGACGAAGGCGATGATCTCCGCATCGTAGTTCTCTTTGAGCCAGGGAATGATGGCCGAGGTATCCAGTCCGCCCGAGTAAGCCAGTACGATCTTGTTGATTCCGCTCATTTACTTCTCTCCGTGATGATTCGATAAGGTTGTGATTCAGGGTCGGTCGCCGGCTTATTTATGATCCAACAGCGTCAGCAGCACGGCATTCTGGATATGCATCCGGTTTTCTGCCTCATCCATGATGAGGGAGGCTGGTCCGTCCATGACCTCCGAGGTGATCTCCAGCTCCCGATGCGCCGGCTGACAATGCAGCACGTGGGCGATGCCGGTGCGATCGAGCAGGGCCTGGTTGATCTGATAAGGCATGAAGATATCTTTTACCTGCTCCATTGGTGTGTTGTCACCCATGGAAACCCAGGTGTCGGTATAAACCACGTCGAAGCCTTCGATGGCGCCCACGTCATCGCTGATGTTGATGTGCGCGCCGGATTGCGCCGCCAGCGCCTGGGCCTGCAGGAAGATCTGGGTATCCGGGCCATGGCCCTTGGGGCAGACCAGGGTCACGTCTGTGCCGAGGGTCGCCCCCAGCAGCAGCAGGGAGTGGCTGACGTTGTTGCCATCGCCCAGATACGCCAGCTTCACCTTGGACAGATCCGCGTAGTGCTCGCTGATGGTCATGAAGTCCGCCAGCCCCTGGCAGGGGTGGTAGAGGTTGCACAGGCTGTTCACCACGGGCACAGAGCCATGCTCCGCCAGCTCGACCAGGGTCTGGTGATCGAACACCCGCGCGACTATGGCGTCACACCAGCGCGACAGGTTGGCGGCGAAATCCTTCACCGATTCGCGCTTGCCGAGCGCGCCGTTCTGCTGATCCAGGTAGACGCTGTGACCGCCCAGCCGGGCGATGCCGATGTCGAAGGTGACCCGGGTGCGCAGGGAGGGCTTCTCGAACAGGGTGACCACGCTCTTGCCTGCCAGCGCCTGGCCGTACTTCTTGGGGTCCGCCTTGACCGATTTGCCCAGGGCGATCAGCGCCTCTATCTGGGCCTTGCTCAAGTCGCTGTCTTTCAGAAGATGTTGCATCGGATGTTCCTTTTTCCGGCCAGGGTTAGAGGGTGACTTGGGTGCCGACGGCGCCGCCCGCCAGCAGCTTGAGCAGTTGGTCCGGGTAGCGCCAGCTGGCGACACAGACTGGCTTGCCCAGAGTCTCGGCGGCGTGCAGGGCAGCCTTCACCTTGACCGCCATGCCATCGCGAATCACGCCCTTCTCCATCAGGTCCAGCGCGCTCTGCTTGTCCAGCTGCGGCACCAGCTTGCCCTTGCCATCCAGGATGCCGCTCACATCCGACAGCATCACCAGATCGGCGCCCAGCGCCTCGGCAATCGCCGTGGCCGCCTGATCCGCGTTGACGTTCATCAGCTGACCGTCGGCGGTGATGCCGATGGAGCTCACCACCGGCAGGAAACCCTGTCCCAGGATCCCGGCCACCAGCGCCGGGTTGCCCGGCTGGCAGTCACCGACGGCGCCGAGATCCGGATCGAGCTGGGTCACCTGGCACAGGCCGCCGTCGGCGAGACAGAGCCCCACGGCAGGGATGCCGGTGGCGATGGCCTTGGCCATCATCATCTTGTTCGCGGTGCCCGCCAAGGCCCCGGCGATGAAGGGGATCTGCTCGAACGGGGTGACCCGCAGGCCGTTCTTCTTGGTGGAGGTCATCCCCAGTCCCTTGAGCAGGTCATCCACCAGGCAGCCACCACCGTGCACCAGCACCAGGGGACGGTGCTGATCGTCCAGGAAGGTTTTCAGGGTGGCGAACAGGGCGGTCAGGGCCTCGTCGTTCTCGATCAGGGCGCCGCCCAACTTGATTACCAGCGTCTGCTTGTCCATCTTCT
Source organism: Aeromonas genomosp. paramedia (assembly GCF_023093515.1). Classification (NCBI taxonomy): domain Bacteria; kingdom Pseudomonadati; phylum Pseudomonadota; class Gammaproteobacteria; order Aeromonadales; family Aeromonadaceae; genus Aeromonas; species Aeromonas genomosp. paramedia. Next base: position 261,302 of record NZ_JAAROG010000001.1, on the reverse strand, counting down.
CGATCCTTCCTTAAAGCGTTAAATCAGGCCGGTGGCCGGTTCAAAACCAAACTTGATATTTATGCACTGCATCGCCTGGGAGGCGGCGCCCTTGAGCAGGTTGTCGATGGCGGACACCACCACCAGCATGTTGCCCTGCTGCTGCCAGGCGAGGTCGCAGTAAGGGGTATTGGCCACGCCACGGATGGAGGGCATCTGGCCGGTGAGGCGCACCAGGGGCTTGCCTTCATAGGCCTTGAGATAGGCTTGATCCACCTGGGTCTGCGTCACCCCGTCCGCCAGTTGCACATAGATGGTGGCCAGTATGCCCCGCACATAGTTGCCAAGGTGGGGCTGGAACAGCACCCCCTTGCCGAGGTGGTGGCTGATCTCCGGCTGGTGTCTGTGATTGAAGGTGCCATAGGGGCTCAGGCTCACTTCGCAGAAGCTGGTGTTGATGGCGGCCTTGCGACCGGCCCCGGAGACACCGGAAACCGCGTTGATGATGGGCTGCCATCCCTCGGCAATCAGACCGACCTGCTGCAGCGGCTTGAGGGCGCAGAGGGACGCGGTCGGGTAGCAGCCGGGCACCGCAATCAGCTGGGCGGCGGCAATGGCATCGGCATTCCACTCCGCCAGACCGTAGACGGCCTGATCCAGCCACTGCTCACTCTCGTGGGTGAAACCGTAGAAGGAGGCGTAGAACCCCTGATCCTTGACCCGGAAGGCACCGGAGAGATCGAACACCGGCAGCCCCTTGGCCAGGAACTTGGGGGCAAGCTCGGCGCTCACCTCATGGGCGGTGGCCAGCAGCACCAGGTCAGCCTGGGTCAGGATCCGGGTCATGCCGTCCTCGTCCAGCGGCAGCAGCGGCTGATCCAGCTCACCGACCCACTGGGGATGCAGGGAAGAGAAACGCTTGTGGGCGTCCTGGCTGCCGGCGGAGACATAGAGGCCGAACAGCTTGAGCTCTGGATGGTTCTGGACCAGTGCGGCCAGTTCGGCCCCCGCGTAGCCACTGGCACCGACGATAACGGTATTGAGCATGTTTGAGTATTCCAAGTCTGGGTTCGAAATTCACAGCGTGGTGCTGCGGTGCAAGGGGTCGGCTATCGCCCCTTAGATGCAACGAGTGCGGAGGGGCAATTCAGGCGGATATGCGTCGTCGGTTACAGATCAGGTGACAGAACATTAACTTTCCCTTACAACTAGAAGCCTTGTTGATGAGCACTCGAATAGAATATTCATGCAATCACTTTGCATTTGTATTTTCTAACAGAAACACTCCGGGGACGCAAGGAGGAGCTGATGGCCAATCTGGATTTTTTTTCACTTTATAAGAATATTATTGCGATTCCCTCAATCAGCAGCACGGATCCCCGCTGGGATCAGAGCAATGAGGCGGTGATCCGGCTACTGGCCGACTGGTTCGGCCAGCTCGGGTTCCAGTGCGAGGTGACGGCGCTGCCCGACCTGCCGGGCAAGTTCAACCTGGTGGCCACCTATGGCCAGGGGGAAGGGGGCCTGCTGCTGGCGGGCCACACCGATACTGTGCCGTTCGACGAGGGGGGCTGGAGCAAGGATCCCTTCAAGGTGACCGAGGAGGGCAACCGCTTATATGGGTTGGGAACCATCGATATGAAGGGCTTCTTCGCCTTTATCGTGGAGGCGCTGAAAGATATCGATCTGACCACCCTCAGCAAGCCGCTGCGCATCCTGGCCACCGCCGACGAGGAGACCACCATGGCGGGGGCCCGTGCCATCGCCGCGGCCGCCGAGATCAAACCCGACTATGCGGTGATAGGTGAACCCACCGGCCTGGTGCCCGTGGTGGCCCACAAGGGGCACATGTCGGAGGCGATCCGCATCACGGGCAGGAGCGGCCACAGCTCGGATCCCGCCAACGGCGTCAACGCCATGGAGATCATGCACCAGGCCATGGGCCAGGTGCTCAAACTGCAGCACAGCCTGAAGGAGAAGTACGCCGACCATCGCTTTGCGGTGCCTCAGCCCACTCTGAATCTGGGCTACATCCAGGGGGGCGACAGCCCGAACCGCATCTGCGGCTGCTGCGAGCTGCACATCGACATGCGCCCCACCCCCCAGGTGGGTCCCGACGAGCTGATGGGCATGCTCAAAGAAGCCCTCTCCCCCATCGAGATCCACCAGCCGGGCTGCCTGCACCTGCAGCACCTGCACGAGCCCATTCCGGCCTATGCCTGCGAGGATGACTCGGATCTGGTACGCGAGGCCGAGAAGGCGAGCGGCCGGGCCGCGCAATCCGTGAACTATTGCACCGAGGCCCCCTTTATTCAGCAGCTTGGCTGCGAGACCATAGTGATGGGCCCGGGCCATATCACCCAGGCCCATCAGCCGGACGAGTACCTGGATCTGTCGTTCGTCAAACCGACCACGGCGGTGCTCCAGCATCTGATCCGGCGTTTCTGCGTCTAGCTCGACGGGAATGTAAGTAAGTTACATGACATGCTGGGACGGGACAGGTGAGGGAAATACATGTTCTGAATCGGCTTGTTATTTGACCTTGCGCAGACAATCTGGGTAGATTGTCCCCCTAAGATGACGGAGCATATGTTGTAATCGCACAACAATAAGTGAGGTCGCCTCCCGCCTGGAAGGTCAGGGGGCACCAACAAAATAAGGATGTGGAATGAACGAAAAGTACGCCGCACTACGGGCCAACGTAGGCATGTTGGGCCAGCTGCTGGGCAAGTCCATCAAGGATCATCAGGGGCAGGCCTTCCTCGACAAGATTGAGACCATTCGTCAACTGGCCAAGTCTTCCCGCAAGGGGAACGAGGCAGACAGAGAGCGCCTGCTCGAGACCCTGCGCACCCTCTCCGATGACGAGCTGTTGCCGGTGGCCCGCGCCTTCAGCCAGTTCCTCAACCTTGCGAACGTGGCGGAGCAGTTCCACACCATCTCTCGCCGCTGCGAAGAGCAGGTCTGCACCCCGGATCCCCTGGAGCAGATGTTCGCCAAGCTCAAGGCGTCCAACCTCTCCCAGGAGGCCATCATCCAGGCGGTGCGCGAGCTGGACATCGATCTGGTGCTGACCGCCCACCCCACAGAGGTGACCCGTCGTACCCTGATCCACAAGCACGTCCAGCTCAACGACTGCCTGGAGGCGCTGGAGCTCTCCGATCTGCTGCCCCGCGAGCGGGACAAGATCCTCAATCGCATCGAACAGCTGGTCAATCAGGCCTGGCACACCAACGAGATCCGCGAGCAGCGCCCGACCCCGGTGGACGAGGCCAAGTGGGGCTTCGCCGTGGTGGAGAACAGCCTGTGGCCGGCCATTCCCGAATTCATGCGCAACCTGGACGAGCGTCTGCAACACCACCTGGGTGTGCGACTGCCGCTGGATGCCGCGCCGGTCAAGTTCACCTCCTGGATGGGCGGTGACCGCGACGGCAACCCCTTCGTCACCGCCAAGGTGACCGCCGAGGTGCTGGAGCTGGGCCGCTGGATGGCGGTCAACCTCTTCTACAAGGACATCAAGGAGCTCACCTCCGAGCTCTCCATGTCCGATTGCACCGACGCCGTGCGCGCCCGGGTCGGTGACAACCCCGAGCCCTACCGCGCCCTGGTGCGCGAGTTGCGCGAACAGCTGCGCGAGACCCAGGAGTTCCTCACCGCCAAGGTGCAGGGTCAGGCGAGCGAGAGCCGCGATCTCATCAAGAGCACCGCCCAGCTGCGCGAGCCGCTGGAGCTCTGCTACCACTCCCTGCACGCCTGCGGCATGGGCAACATCGCCGACGGCATGCTGCTGGACGTGCTGCGCAAGCTGGCCTGCTTCGGTATCCATCTGGTCAAGCTGGACATCCGCCAGGACGGCGAGCGTCACGGTCAGGTCTTCTCCGAGCTGACTCGCTACCTCGGCATGGGGGACTACGCCGAGTGGAGCGAGGACGACAAGCAGGCCTTCCTGCTCAACGAGCTGAACTCCCGCCGCCCGCTGATCCCCACCGACTGGGCACCGAGCGACGAGACCCGCGAGACCATAGACACCTGCCGGGTGATCGCCGGTCACGACCCGGATGCGTTCGGCATCTACATCATCTCCATGGCCGGTGCACCCTCCGACGTCCTGGCGGTGCAGCTGTTGCTGAAAGAGGCCGGCTGCAAGTTCCGCATGCCGGTGGCGCCGCTGTTCGAGACCCAGGAAGATCTGATGGCGGGCACCGCCGTGATGGATCGCCTGCTGTCGGTGGACTGGTATCGCGGCTACATCCAGGGTCGCCAGTACGTGATGATCGGCTACTCGGATTCCGCCAAGGACGCGGGCATGATGGCCGCCGGCTGGGCCCAGTACGCCGCCATGGAATCCCTGGTGGGGCTGGCTGAAGCCAACAATATCCGCCTCACCCTGTTCCATGGCCGTGGCGGCACCGTGGGTCGCGGCGGCGCCCCCGCCCATCAGGCGATCCTGTCCCAACCGCCGGGATCCCTGCGTGGCGGTCTGCGGGTCACCGAACAGGGGGAGATGATCCGCTTCAAGTTCGGTCTGCCCAAGGTCGCCATCCACAGCCTGAACCTCTACACCAGCGCCGTGCTGGAGGGGAACCTGCTGCCGCCGCCCAAGCCCAAGGAGTGCTGGCGCGCCGTGATGGAGCAGCTGGCCACCGTCTCCTGCGATCACTACCGCAGCATAGTGCGCGGCCACCCGGACTTCGTGCCCTACTTCCGCGCCGCCACCCCGGAGATGGAGCTCGGCAAGCTGCCGCTGGGTTCCCGTCCCGCCAAGCGCAAGCCCAACGGCGGCGTCGAGAGCCTGCGCGCCATCCCCTGGATCTTCGCCTGGACCCAGAACCGGCTGATGCTGCCGGCCTGGCTCGGTGCCCACAAGGGGCTGCAGCAGGCCATAGATGACGGCCAGAAGAGCGTGCTGGACGAGATGAGCCGCCAGTGGCCCTTCTTCCGCACCCGTCTCGAGATGCTGGAGATGGTGTTCCTCAAAGCCGACCTCTGGCTGGCGGAGTACTACGACACCCGTCTGGTACCGCAAGAGCTGTGGGCCCTCGGCAAGCAGCTGCGTCAGGAGCTTGCCGACTCCATCCAGGTGGTGCTGGAGCTGCGCCCGCAGGGAGACCTGCTGGACGACCAGCCCTGGATCAAGGAGTCCATCAAGCTGCGCAACCCCTACACAGACCCGCTCAACGTGCTGCAGGTCGAGCTGCTTGGCCGCTCGCGCAAGAACCCTGAGACCCTGCACCCCGAGCTGGATCAGGCGCTGATGGTCACCATCGCCGGCATAGCAGCTGGCATGCGCAACACGGGTTGATGGCCGGGCTACCCAGCTTCATTTCCTGACATAAAAGGGCGCCTATATGGCGCCCTTGCTATTTCTGCTGTCTGGCCAGGCTAGGCAATCCGGTTGCGTCCCCGGCGCTTGGCCTCGTAGAGGCGCTGATCCACGCACAGCAGCCAGTCATCCATGCAGCGGTAGCTCATCTGATAGGGGGTGAGGCCCACGCTGATGGTGACGGCTATTGCCTGGTGCTGATGCAGGAAGGGGTGCTGCTCTATCTGCTGGCGGGTGCGATCCATGATGGCGCGGGCCTCCTCCAGGGTGGTGCCGCGCAGCAGCATGATGAACTCCTCCCCGCCGAACCTCGCCACCAGATCCTGGCTGCGCACAGCCTGCATCAGCAGACGGGCCAGCTCCTCGAGCACCGCATCCCCGGCAAGGTGGCCATGCTCATCGTTGATCTGCTTGAAGAAGTCGATGTCGATCAGGGCCAGGCAACAGGCTTCCCCCTCGGCCGGATGGCGCTGGATGTGCTCGAGCAGCACATTGGCCTGGCTGAAGAAGCTGCTGCGGTTGGGCAGCCTGGTGAGAAAGTCGTGCTCGGCGTTGAAGCGCAGTACCCGCTCCATCCGGCTGCGCTCGTCCTCCAGATTGCGGGCGTGGATCAGGGTGCCCAGGGCCGTGGTGAGCGGCTCCAGCAAGCTCACCAGGGTTTCGTCGAAGCCGCCCGGGCGGTTGGCCAGGGCTATCATGCCGATGGCCTCCCCCTTGTGGCGGATGGGGATGCCGAGAAAGCTGTCCAGATGGGGATGACCCCGGGGAGAGACGCCGCGACTCGCCGGATGACTCGGCAGATCGTTGCAGCACACCAGGGTGTTGTGGGTGACCACGTGGCCGAACAGGTTGTCGAGCTTGCTGAAGATGAGCCCCCCTCGGCTCTGGCGTTGCTGCTCGTACCAGGCGTGGGTCGCCTCGTCCCAGGAGATGTTGGAGATGGAGGGGATGTAGAGGCTGGGGCGATCCTCTTCGTACTGGATGATGCCGATGAAGCCGTAGGCGCTCTGGCTCACGCTCAGCAGCCGCTCGAACACGGTGTCGCAGGCGGAGCCGAGATTGCGATCGAGCAGAAAGCTCTGGTGGGCGGCCACGACGATGTCGAACAGCTGGCTCTGCTGCTCGACCCGTTGCTTGGCCAGCACCTCTGAGGTGATGTCGTGGGCCAGCTTGATCACCCCGAGCAGGGTCCCCGCCTCGTCGGTGACGGGCATGTAGGTGGCATGGATCCAGACACTGCCGCCCCCGCGCATGATGCGGCGAAACTCCCCCGAGCGGATCTCGCCGCTGAGTACCCCCTGCCAGAAGCTATCGTGCTTCTCCTGTTGCTCGGGGGGAAGAAACAACAGATGGGACTGGCCTATCATCTCCTCGGCCCCATAGCCGAGGAGGTCGCAGAACAACCCGTTGACCGACACCATGCGGCCATCGAGATCGAACTCGACTATGCCATAGGCCCGGTCCAGGGCGGTCAGCCTGGCAAGGGCGTCATAACGCCCCAGGGGACCCATGTCGATGAAGCTGTTTACCGGGGTATTCATGGCCAGGATTCCTTTCGATCGCCAACACCTGATCACAGCCAGTATAGGCAGGGGAAGAGACAGCCCCAGATCATAGGTGTGACGAGGCCGTTTCGCTATTGGGGCCCGCTCGAGATGCGCGCCATCGAGGACGACCACTTGCCATGCCCGTTGCCCGGGCGCAGACTGTCTGGCCTTGTTCCGGCCCGAGGAGACCCCATGACACCCGCCATCAACCTGCTGAAGAAGCTCAAGATCCCCCACAAGCTCTACCCCTACGAGTGCGAGGCCCACGACGATTTCGGCAAGCATGCCGCGACCCAGCTGGGCCTGCCCCAGGCTCAGGTGTTCAAGACTCTGCTGGCCCACCACGACAAGCAGGCGGTGGTCGCCATAGTCCCCTCCTCCGGCATGTGCAGCCTCAAGCAGCTCGCCAAGGCCACCGGGCTCAAGAAGGTGGAGATGATGAAGCCGGCCGACGCCGAGAAGCTGACCGGTTACAAGGTGGGTGGCATCAGCCCGCTGGCCCAGAAGAAGCTGCTGCCGACCGTGCTGGACGACTCCGCCATGGCCTTTGGCGAGATACTGGTGAGTGGCGGCAAGCGCGGCCTCTCGGTCGGGGTAGCCCCGGAGGACATGGTGCGCCTGATGAACTGGATTGCCGCCCCCATAGGCGAGTGATACTGCGCAAGCGATGCAGATGACAAGGGCGGCCCGATGGCCGCCCTTGTCGTTTCTCCCTGTCCCGTGACGGGTCGCACCTCAAGGCACCAACCCGATACAGCTGGCGAAGGAGGCCATCAGTCCTCCATCGCCAGCGCCCGTCGGCCATTGCGGTTCAGATCGGCCGTAGTGAAGCGATCACGCCAGTCGGTCTCGTAGTCCTCCCGCGGGAAGTCGCCCGGCGAGGCGCCAAGCTCCAGCGCCGCCCTCACCTTGTGCGCATAGACCCGGTTCTTGTCGCACATGGGCGCCGCCGGTATATACATCACGTTGCCCCAGCCTTGCTGGTCGGTGACCGGGGCCACCGAATGGATGAGATCGCAGTGCCACCAGACGGAATCACCCGCCTCCAGCGCAGGGATCGAGGTCAGGGCCTTGATCAACAAGGGGTGCCACTGCTCGGAGACGGGCAATACCCTGCCCGGCGCGACGCCGCAGAGCTCGTCTTCCGGCACGTCGTCCAGCAGCGGGCGCAGCAATATGTACGCCATCGCCTCGGGAATGGGTACCACATGGAGCAAACCCTGCCCCGGGATCATGTCGGAGAGCGCGGTCCACCCCTGGAAGGTGCGGAAGACGGAGCACTTGGTGGTGTTGTCGACCGTATACTCATCCACCTCGGTGCGGTGCGCGGCATCCCAGGGATCATAGCTGTCGAGCCGGCCATCGAAGACCCTGGCGAATACCCGCTGGTAGGCCGGCAGCAGCCAGCGCTCCAGCGCCCCCGAGTCGGTATGGGCCCCCAACCCCTTCGAGGTCGTGCCGGGCGGGCGGCGGCGGATCCGGTCCGGATAGATCACGCTGATGTCGGGGTCGAACCACCGCTTGCCATCGCGCTCGAAGGTCCAGAGCCGATTGAGGAAGGACTGCGCCGACGCCATCTGCTCGCTCTGGCGTGCCTGCATCTGTGCCTGTGACCAGTAGATGGGATAGATCTCGGGCCGCGAGGCCTCCAGAGAGCCGAAGAAGCTGTCGCCGGGGCCCTGGTAGATGTCGTCGAAGCGGTTATGGTCCAGGTACGCCAACATCGACTGATCCCAGGCCAGCGCCTGCTCGCGGGGGAAATGGCCCTTGATGACGGCACAACCCCGCCGCTTGATCAGCTCGCGCACCGACTCCGGCACGCAGCCTGCGGCGACATCGCGATAATCGAGCACCGGCCACACGGGGTCTCCGCTCGCCTTCAGCCGTTCAATCTCGGCAAGGCGCTCTTCGATCCTCTGGCTCAGCCGCCGAAACAGCGCGTTCACATCGCCAAGCCGGGCGCGCAGCGCCCGCTTCATCTCGCGGATAGCCGCCTTGTGATCGGCGGGCAGTGTTTCACAGGTAAAAGTGTCAGCCATGATATCCCTCGCTCCCTTCCTTTTTGCTTTCGTTCGAAAGACTAAAATCTTTAAATGTAAAATACAGTAAGCTGAAGTTAATGCAAGGGGAGAGATGTAAAGAGAAAGGCCTAGGTTTCTTCGGGACCTGAAGGTGGCCCGCGTGCAGAGAAGGGAGATGGCTGGGGAGATGACAAGGGCGGCTCGATGCCGCCCTTGTCGCTACCACTCATTCGCCTAGGTGCGGTGCACCTCGGCGGTCAGCTCGGAGAGTCGCAACCGCTGGCGCCCCTGCCCGTCGAAGTTATCCTCCGCCAGCCAGCGCTCGAAGGCCGTTTTCAGTGCCGGCCACTCGCCGTCTATCACCGAGAACCAGGCGGTATCCCGACTGTGCCCCTTGTCCACCCGGGCCTGGCGGAAGGTCCCTTCGTAACTGAAGCCGAGACGCAGCGCCGCCTTGCGCGAGGGCCAGTTGAGCGCGTTGCACTTCCACTCGTAGCGGCGATACCCCAGGGCGAAGGCATTGGCCATCATCAGCGCCATGGCCGCCGTCGCCAGCCGCGACTGCTGCAGGGCCGGCGAGAAGTGCAGCCAGCCCACCTCCACGCTGCCCGCGACGGGGTCGATGCGCAGGTAGCTGGCGAGCCCCAGCGCCCGGCCGCTCCCCGCATCGACAATGGCATAGAACTGGGGATCGACCTTGGCGGCGACGCCTCGCAGCCAGGCCAGCATGGCCGCCTCATCCTCGAAGGGGCCGCTGGTGAGATAGGTCCACATGGCCCCACTGTCGGCACTGAAGGCCTGCCACAGGCTGCCGCCGTGGCGCTCGGGATCAAGCGGTTCCAGGCGACAGCCCCAGCCGCTCAGCACGCGGTGAGGGGGAAACTCGGCACCCCGCCAGTCTGGCAGCGCACTCCCCAGAGGCTGGCCATGGCCGTTGAAGAGGGGTTCAGCAGGCACAGGCGATCCCCCCTTCCAGCAGCACCCCAGGTTCGCTACCGGTGGCGACGGCGAAGCCGTCCTGGCGCCACCAGTGCAGGCCGCCGATCAGCTCCTTGACTCTGAAGCCGAGCGCCGCCAGCTTGTACGCTCCCTGGGTCGAGCCGTTGCAGCCGATGCCATCGCAGTAGCAGACATAGACACTGTCCCGCGACAGCCCCTGGGTGGTCGCCGGGCTCATGGTGCGATGGGGGAAGTTGATGGCCCCCGGGATATGGCCCTCGGCGTAGTGCGCGGGGGAGCGGGTGTCGATGACCACTATGCTGCCCCCCTCACCCACCTCCCCGGCTAACAGATCGGCGGCGAGATCCGCCGGATCGGTGCGAAACTTCAACTGGGCCTCGAAGAAGGCGCTGGCCTCCAGCGGGCTCGCAACCCCGGTACTCAATACATGACTCATCCTGAACCTCCTTGTGATTACAGTGCTATCTCTGTGGTGACGACGGTGTTGACCGAGTTGGCGATAAAGCACTCCTCGTGGGCCTGGTGGTGCAGCCGCTCCAGCGCGGCGAGATCGGGCCGGCGTTCGCCGCCAAACACCACCCTGGGGCGCAGAGTGACCCGGGTGATGGACTGGCGACCTTTCTCATTCGGCTCCATAACGCCGACGGCCTCATCCCGGTAGCTCTCCACCAGATAACCCGCCCTGGCGACCAGCCAGAGGAAGGTCAGCATGTGACAGCTGGAGAGGGATGCGACGAAGGCCTCCTCGGGATCCACGTGCTCGGCCACCGAGTAAGGCAAGGGCACCACATGAGGGGAGGAGGAGGCGGGCACCCTGACCCCACCGTCAAACGCCCACTCATGGGCCCGGCTGTAGCGCTGATCGACAAAGGGTTCGCTGGCCCCTCGCTGCCAGCTGATGGTGGCACTGTATTCCGACATGCAGACTCCTTCTGTAGCCAATGTGTGTTGCCAATGGGATTGCTTCACTTCCTTGTCCACCAATGTAGCGACAAAATGGCCTTGCCACGCCGACCAATTTTGCCAATATGGGCAGACCAATTTATCCGCAACGGGAAGTGCCATGACAGTCCTGCCGACCCTCTTTGCCGACCAGCAGCAAAACGATCTTCCCCTGCACGAACAGCTGGTCCGCACCCTGCGGGAGGCAATACTGGCGGGCCATCTGCCGCTGCACGGCAGGCTGCCGGCCAGCCGCATGCTGGCCCGGGATCTCGGCGTCTCCCGCAGCACTGTGGAGCTGGCCTATGGCCGGCTGGAGGCGGAGGGGTATCTGGTGCGCAAGGTGGGAGCCGGCAGCTTCGTCGCCCTGGCGGCGGTGCGCCCAGCTCCGCGCCCGCCCCAGTCGGCGGCGGGGCTCTCCCGCCGTGGTCAGGAGCTGGCGCAAGGGGGGGCCTGCCACGAGGTGCCCGAGGTGGGCAACTCCTTTGCCTCCAGCCAGCCGGATCCCCGCCTCTTTCCCCAGGCACTCTGGGGTCGCCTGATGCAGCAGCAGTGGCGCCGGGGGGCCAGCGACTGGATGAATTACGGGGATCCCCAAGGGCTTGGGGAGCTGCGCACCGCCATCAGCAGCTACCTGGTGCAGTCGCGGGGCGTGGTGTGCGAGCCGGAGCAGATCCTGATCCTCACCAGCTCCCAGCAGGGCATATTGCTGGCGACCCAGCTGCTCATCGATGCCGGTGACACCGTCTGGGTGGAGGATCCGGGTTATCCCGGGGCCCGCACCGCCATGGAGAGCGCCGGCGCCCGCATCCATCCGGTGCCGGTGGACGCCGAGGGGCTCAACCCTGCCGGTGAACACCCCAGCCCCAGGCTCATCTACTGCACCCCGGCCCACCAGTACCCCCTGGGCGTGCCCATGAGCCTGCCGCGCCGCATGGCGCTGCTGGCGGAGGCCGAGCGGCGCGGGGCCTGGATCCTGGAGGACGACTACGACGGGGAGTACCAGTACGATCAGCGGCCGCTCCCCGCCCTGCAGGGACTGGATAGCCAGGGGCGCGTCCTCTATGTGGGCACCTTCAGCAAGGTGCTGTTTGGTTCCTTGCGCCTCGCCTACCTGGTCTTGCCACGCCCCCTGATGGAGGCCTTCAGCCGGGCCCGCGCCGCCGTCGACGGCCACAGCAACCAGCTGCAGCAGGCGGTCACCGCGGACTTCATCCGCGCCGGCCACTTCGCCACCCACCTGCGCCAGAGCCGCCTCGTCTACCAGAGCCGGCGGGATCTGCTGCTGGCCGAGCTGGCCGAACACTGCCCCAGGCTTACCCCCATCCACAGCGGCGCCGGGCTGCAGTGCGCCGTGCTGCTCCCCGCCGGGGGCGAGGCCCGCTGGACAGAGGCGGCCAACGCCCGGGGGCTGGGGGTGCGCCCCCTGCGCCAGTATCACCTCGCCCCTCCCACCCGGGAGGGCTGGCTGCTCGGCTTCGGCTGCCTCGACAACCAGACCCTGCGCCGGCTGTGTCGTCAGCTGGGTGCCCTGATGGAAACCCTCTGAGACGAGCCACACAAGTCAGAGGTGTTGGGGCAATCCACTGTGTCGCCAATCGGGCTTGTTGATGGAACCGCTTGGGATAGGCCTGGAGGCCCGATGCGTCCGGGCCCCAAAGCCGTCTGGGGCCAGGCCCAGAGGTCAGAGGAGCCGGGGGCCAATCGCACTGTGTCGCCCATCGGGTTTGCTTATGAAAGCCGTCTGGGGCCGGGTTCAGAGGTCAGAGGAGCCGGGGGGACAATCGCACTGTGTCGCCAATCCGGTTTGCTTATGAAAGCCGTCTGGGGCCAGGCCCAGAGGTCAGAGGAGCCGGAGGCCAATAGGGCTGTGTCGCCGGTGGGGCAGCGAACTATAATGGGCACAATCCCGTTGTAGAACCCGGCCAAGATGTATCGACTCCTGCTCCTGCTCCTCACGCTCTCCCTCTCCTCCTCCCCGATGGCGGCCACCCGATTTACCCTGCTCAGCCCGGAAAACGAACAGGATGCCCGCATGGACTACTACCGGGAGGCGATGCGGCTGGCGCTGGAGAAGACCCGCCAGCAATACGGCGACTACGAACTGCATGACTCCCTCAAGATGAACAAGGCGCGGATGCGGCTCGAGGTGCAAAAACCGGGCAAGAGTGCCCTCTTCATCGTCGACAGCTGGCCCCAGAAGACGCCTCACCCCGAGGTCAGCCTGATCCCCTTCCCCATCGATCTCGGCATTCTCGGTTACCGGGTCTGCTTCGTCGCGGCTGACCGCGCCAAGGATCTGGCCGGGGTCCGTACCCTGGCCCAGCTTCAGGCGTTCAGTCAGGGGACAGGCAAGGAGTGGCAGGATGCCGACATCCTGCGCCACAACGGCTTCCAGGTGCAGGAGGTGGACAACTACGAGTCGCTGTTTCGCATGGTGGCCCGTGGCCGGGTCGATCTCTTCTGTCGCGGCGCCAACGAGATACTGGCGGAGTGGGAGACCCACCACCCCAGGCTGCCGACCCTCGCCGTCGATCGCCATGTGGCCCTCTTCTACCCGCTGATCCACGCCTTCTACAGCCATGCCACCTACGACAAGGAGCGCGAGCGCATCCAGCTCGGCCTGCGGCTGGCCTGGCAGGACGGCTCACTCAAACGGCTCTGGCGCCAGCACTTCCAACCCTCCCTGGCGTTCACCCAGCTGGCCTCGCGCCAGCTGTTCAGGCTGAGCAACCCCCAGCTGCCCGGCGAGGGGAGCGACTACAGATCCTATCTCTATGATCCGGCCCAGGATGCCTTCGGTGTGCCTCCCCACGACAAGGAGGATAAGATCGGCAAGTAGCGCCTAGCCCCGCGCCCCCTGCTCGCGACACAGGGCGAGCCAGGCCTCGGCGGTGCGGGAGAGGTAGCGCTTCGCGGGCCAGATCACCCCGAGCCGCCAGCTCAGCTCCGGCAGCAAGGGCCTCAGCACCAGGCCGTCCGGGGTCAGCCGCCGGCAGATGGGCTCGGGCAGGAAGGCGACCCCCATGCCGCTGCGCACCATGGCAGTGAGAAAATCCCACTGGCTGCTGCGCGCCGCCACCTGGGGCACGAAGCCCGCCTGCCGGCAGGCCTGCTCCAGCCGCTCGCTCAGGGTGAAGGCCTGGGTGTAGAGCAGGAAGGGCTCCTCCTGCAGATCCGCCAGCCGGATCTCGCTATCCCCGCGCCAGCGGGGCAGGTCAGGCAGCACCACCTGAATGGGATAGCAGTCCAGCTCCAGGGCGCTCAGCACCCCCTCTTCCCTGGTCGGCAACATGGTGATGGCGAGATCCAGCTCCCCCTCCAGCACCGCCTGCTCGATGCGGCGCCCGCCGTACTCGACGATGGAGAGCTCCACCTTGGGGTAGCGGCTGCGGTAGGCGCGGATGAGATCCGCATAGACGTGGCCCACCATGGGGGGGATGCCCAGCGCCAGGCGCCCGTGCTGCAGGCTCTGCAGATCCGCAAGCTCAGCCTCCAGCTGCTGCATCTGGGCCAGGATCAGCTGGCCGCGGGCAAACAGCACCTGGCCGCTGTCGGTCAGGGTGAAGCTGTGCCCCTCCCGATTGAGCAGGGGCTGGCCCAGCTCCTCCTCCATGCTGCGGATCATCTTGCTGATGGTGGGCTGGGTGACGAACAGCTTCTCGGAGGCGCGGGTGAAACTCTTCTCCCGCACCAGTTCGACAAAGTAACGCAGGGCTCGGATATCCATGGGACGCTCGTCTGGGGTGATCGCCAAATAATGCCAATTTGGCATATTTTTCATAATTTAAATTCATTTTTTGCAGGTTTGGCCCCCGCTTATACTGTGACCAGGTTCACAGAAAGACGCCCATCATGAAAGCCTTCTGCCTTCGCTGGTTGCAAACCCCCTTCCAAATCGCCCTGCTGGCGGCCATCTGGCTGCTGGCCGACACCGCGGTACGCACCTTCCACCTGCCCCTGCCCGCCAACCTCACCGGCATGCTGCTGCTGCTGATCTGCATCCTGCTCGGGGTGGTCAAGGCCCAGTGGTTCAGCGCCGGGGCCCGCTGGCTGCTGGCGGAGATGCTGCTGTTCTTCGTCCCCGCCGTGGTGGCCGTGGTCAACTATCAGGATCTGCTGCTGCAGGAGGGGTGGCGCATCATGGTGGTGCTGGTGACAAGCACTGTGCTGGTGCTCGGCACCACGGCCCTGGTGGTGGACAGGGTCTATCGCCTGGAGCTGAAGCTGGCCCGCCGGAGTCGCCGCCATGTCTGACACCCTGCTCGGCCTGCTCTGCTTCGTCCTCACCCTGCTGTTCTACTACGCCAGCAAGTGGCTCTATGGCAAGAAGCGCATCCTGCCCCTGATGCCGCTGCTGCTGGCCCCCGCCCTGCTGGTGGCCGTGGTGGTGCTGTTCCACATCCCCTATCAGGACTACATGGCCGAATCCCACTGGCTGCTCTGGCTGCTGGGCCCGGCCACCGTCGCCTTCGCGGTGCCCGTCTACGAGAACCGCGCGCTGATGCGCCGCCACTGGCTCTCCCTGTCGGTGGGGGTGATCGCCTCTGTGGTGATGGCGGTGGGCAGCACAGTACTGCTGGCCCGCTGGCTCAACCTCTCAGAGCTGCTGCAGCGCAGCATGGCCATGAGATCCATCACCACCCCCTTCGCGGTGGAGGCGACCCGCTCCGTGGGCGGCAACGCCGATCTCACCGCCCTGTTCGTGGTGCTGACCGGGGTGATCGGCATGGCGGTGGGGGAAAGCGTGCTGACGGTGCTCGCCATCCGCAGCCGCCTCGGCAAGGGGGCGGGCTTTGGCGCCTCCGCCCATGGCGCCGGCACCGCCAGGGCGTACCAGATGGGCAACGAGGAGGGGGTGGTCTCCAGCATGGTGATGATGATAGCCGGCATGGCGACTGTGCTGCTCGCCCCCCTGCTGGGCAGGCTGTTCTGGTAAGGCATTACGACCACCAACGAGAAGAGGCGCCCTTGGGCGCCTCTTCTTCATTGCTCTCAACCATTACAGGCTGGCGCAGATCTGCCACAAGTCGTACTGAATGGCGGCGGCCGTCACCTCGCGCCCCGCTCCCGGCCCCTGGATGACCAGGGGGTTGGTGCGATAGCTGTCGCTCTCGATGGCAAACACGTTGTCGCAGGGCAGGAGGTTGGCGAACGGATGGTGGGGCTCCAGGGTCTCCAGCCCGACCCGCGCCTTGCCGTCGTGCTCGAAACGGGCGACGTAGCGCAGCACCTTGCCGACCCGGCGTGCCCCCTCGAACGCGGTCTGGATGGGATCATCCAGCTCCTTGAGCCTGTCCATGAACTGATCCGTGCTCACCTTGCGCAGGGAGACGGGCACCAGGTTCTCCAGCTCGATGTCGGCGGAGTCGAGCTCGAAGCCCGCCTCCCGCGCCAGGATCAGCAGCTTGCGGCGCACGTCCTGACCGGAGAGATCCTCCCGGGGATCCGGCTCGGTCAGACCGTGCTGCCAGGCCTCGTCCACCAGCTCGGAGAAGGGGCGGCTGCCGTCATACTGCTGGAACAGCCAGGAGAGGGTGCCGGAGAAGATGCCGGAGACTCCCTGGATGCGATCCCCGCTCTGGCGCAGCATCTGGATGCTGGACTGGATGGGCAGCCCGGCCCCCACGGTGGCGTTGTAGCGCCACTGCACCTGGTGATCGCGGCAGCTCTGCTTGATGCGCTGGTAGAACTCGCTGTCGGCGGCGCCGGCAAACTTGTTGGCCGCTATGATGTGGCAGCCGAGCTGGGCGAAGTCCGGGTAGTAGCGGCTCACCGTCTCGCTGGCGGTCATGTCGAGGGCGATCAGGGAGTCAAAACCGTGCTGCTCCAGCTGGGAGAGCAGCTCCGGCCAGATAAGCGGCCTGGGGTTGAAGTTGTCGCGCACCTTGAGGGGATCCAGCCCCTCTTCATCCAGCAGTCCGCCCTTGGAGTCGAACACCCCGTAGAGAGTGAGCGCCAGATTGAGCTCGTGCTCGAGGCGCGCCTTCTCCCGGGCGTAGAGCGCCAGCCAGTGACCCCCTATGTTGCCCTTGCCGAACACCACCAGACCGACCCGGGTCGGGCGGCTGAACAGGGCGCTGTGCAGGGCGATGAGCAGGGGCTCCAGCACCACCTGGCGCAGCACGGCCACCAGGCTCAGGCCATCTCGGGCCACCTGGACGAACTCCAGGGGCTGATCCGCCAGCAGCTGGTAGAAGCGGTGACACTGCTCGGCGTTGTCGGTCACCCCTGCCCCCACCAGGGCCACCAGGCTGAACCCCTCCTTCTGGATGAGGCCGGTGAAGCTGCCCTGCAGCTGGAAGTCCCGCAGCACCTCGAAGGCCCCTTGCGCCACCTCCAGGGTGTAGGCCAGGCGCAGCACTCGCCGATCCGGCTGGCGCTGCAGGGTGAGCGGGTGGAGGCGATGGCGGGCCAGATGGGCCTCGATAGCCGCCACCGTCTGCTCATAACCGGTCTGGGGCAGCACCTTGAGCTCGATGAGGGCTATCTGATCCACCGAGGAGACGATGCGCGCCCCGCCGGAGCGCGGCGCCCGGCGCAGGATATGGGTGCAGCCCTCGTCCGGGTTGTAGCTGCAGCGCAGGGTGAGGCGCTGGCGGCTGTCGGCCACCGGCTGCAGGGTGCGGGAATGGAGCACGGAGGAGCCGAGGCGGGCCAGCTCGTTGGCCTCCGCCAGGCTCAGGCGCTCCAGCAGGCGCGCCTCCTTCACCCGGCGCGGATCGGCGCTGTAGACACCGGCCACGTCACTCCAGATGGTGGTGGACTCCCCGTCCGCCAGGGCGGCCAGCAGGCTGGCGCTGTAGTCGGAGCCGTTGCGGCCGAGCAGCAGGGAGCGTCCCTCCATGTCGGCGGCGATGAAACCGGTCACCACTATGCGGCCGGGGTGCTCCGCCAGGCGGGCCTTGAGCAGCTCGCTGGAGATGGCGGTATTGACCTTGACCAGGGCGCCATCCTCGGCGCGCAGGAAGCTGCGGGCGTCGAGCCAGATGGCCTTGTCGCCGCGGCTGCTGAGCAGGGCGGCCAGCAGACGCGCCGACCACACCTCGCCAAAGGCCAGCAGGCCGTTGCGCTCGAAGCGATCAAACTGCCCTTCCAGGGTCTTGGCGATCTGCTGCATGTCGTCGGTCAGCTGCTGGCTCAAGTCGAGCAGCAACTCCCCCTCCAGCAGGCCGTCGATCAGGCTCTGCTGGTAGGCGTGCAGGGCAGTGATGGCCTCCCCTGCGGCCTCGTCACCCGCCTCGGCCAGTTCCACCAGCTGGATCAGCCGGTTGGTGGTCTTGCCGGCGGCGGAGACCACCACCAGCTCCCTGCCCCCGCCCTGCTGCTCGGCCTGTTGTTCGAGAATGCTGGCGACCCGGCGATAGCAGACAGGATCTGCCAGGCTGCTGCCGCCAAACTTGTGCACATGACGCCGCTTCAAGGCTCTCTCTGCCGCCACCGCACTCTCTCCTTGCTGTTGCTGTTCCATTACTTCACCTGCTCTGCCTGTTGTGCCAACTGCGCCTGTTCAAAGCCTTGAGCCAGATCGGCCACCAGGTCTTCACCGTGTTCTATGCCCACCGAGAGGCGCAGCAACTGGGCGCTGATGCCCGCCGCCTGCTGCGCCGCCGGAGTCATGGCCCTGTGGGTCATGCTGGCCGGATGGGCCACCAGACTCTCCACCCCGCCGAGGGATTCCGCCACCGAGAAGAGGCGCAGCGCCGCGAGGAAGGCGCGCAGCCCCGTCTCGTTGCAATCGAGTTCAAAACTTAGCATGGCGCCGAAGCCGGACTGTTGACGGCGCGCAATCTCGTGGCCCGGGTGGCTCGGCAGGCTGGGATGATAGATTTTTTTGACCAGCGGCTGCTGCTGCAGGAAGGCCAGGATCCTGTCCGTATTCTCCTGATGGGCACGCAGGCGCGGCGCCAGGGTGCGCAGACCGCGCAGGGTGAGGTAGGAGTCGAAGGCGCCGGAGGTGAGCCCCAGACAGTTGGCCCACCACACCAGGGACTCGGCCAGCTCGGCCTCCTTGGCGATCGCGACCCCGCCCACCACGTCGGAGTGGCCGTTGATGTACTTGGTGGTCGAATGCACCACCACATCGGCACCCAGCGAGAGCGGCTGTTGCAGCAGCGGGGAGAGGAAGGTGTTGTCCACCACCACTTTGGCACCCACCTCATGGGAGGCGGCGGCGATGGCGGCCACGTCCACCACCCGCAGCAGCGGGTTGGAGGGGGTCTCTACCCACACCAGGGCCGGTTGCTGCGCCAGGGCCTCGGCGAGCGCCGCCTCGTCCCCCTGATCGACGAACTGCACCCGGTAGTGGCCCTTGGCCGCCAGGTACTCGAACAGGCGCCAGGTGCCGCCGTAGCAGTCGTGGGGGGCGATCAGCAGATCCCCCGCCTTGAGCAGGGCCGTGGTCACCAGGTGGACGGCTCCCATGCCGGTGCCGGTCACCACGGCGCCTGCGCCCCCTTCCAGGGCCGCCAGGGCGTCCGCCAGATTGGTGCGGGTCGGGTTGCCCGAGCGGGCATAATCGTATTGACGAGGCTCGCCAAAGTCGGCAAAGGTGTAGTTGCTGGAGAGGTAGATGGGGGGCACCACGGCACCGTGTTGTGTGTCTGTCTCAATCCCGGTGCGTACCGCCAGGGTGGCCTTGTGGGTCATGTCACTCTCCTTGATGTGTTGCCGGAGCCGGTCCGCCTCGTGGGTCGTCCTGCCCCGCTCTCATTTGCGCTGGCCGGAGTGCCGGCCCATGGTGCATCACACTACGCCACCTTAAAAAAGCCGTCAACACTTCTAGACGTCTAAATGGCTTTGCTGTTGGATTGCCATTGAGATCCTTAAGGGTTAAAATCCGCGCTCACGGCCAAACGAGAACAGGTGGAACATGGGTACAGAGTGGAACGGCGACTACGTCAGCCCCTATGCGGAGCACGGCAAGAAGAGCGAACAGGTCAAGAAGATTACCGTCTCGATCCCGCTCAAGGTGCTGAAGGTGTTGACCGATGAGCGCACCCGTCGCCAGGTGAACAACCTGCGTCATGCGACCAACAGCGAGCTGCTCTGTGAGGCCTTCCTGCACGCATTCACCGGTCAGCCGCTGCCCTGTGACGACGATCTGCGCAAGGACCATCCGGACAGCGTCCCCGCCGAGGCCCGCGCCATCATGGAGGCGCTCGGCAAAGAGATCGAAGATTTCGACGCCGAGTAATCCGGTGGCCCATGGCACATAATCCCCCCTCTTCGATGACGCGGCCCGGTGCCGCGTCATCTCTATCCGCCCCCTGCCCGTTCAGCCTGCGCCGCTACCAGAGCGACATCAGCAGCCACAGCCACGACTTCGCCCAGCTGGTGATCCCCCTGGACGGTCCCCTCGAGATCGAGGTGCAGGGCCAGGGTCGCCGCCTCGCCCCTGGCTTTGCCTGCGTCATCGCCCCCGGTCTTCGCCACGACTACGCCGCCGACCCGGCGCTCTCCTTCCTGGTGCAGGAGAGCCACTGGCTGCCCGAGGCCCTTGGCGAGCGCCCCTTCATCCCCCTGGACGAGCCCCAGCGCCACTACCTCGCCTTCCTCCATCAGATGGTGCGCCAGGGTCGCCATGTGGCCGGCATGGAGCAGGTCTGGCTGGGCCTCCTGGCCCAGGGTCAGGGCATGGGCCCCACCCTGGCCCCCCGCATGACAAGAGTGCAGCGCCATATCGAGGCCCACCTCGCCGAGCCCCTTGGCAACGAGCGGCTCGCCGCTGTTGCCTGCCTCGGCCAGAGCCAGTTCAAGCACGCCTTTCGCCAGCAGTTCGGCATGAGCGCCTCCCACTACATCCGCGGGCGGCGCATGGCGCTGGCACGTACCCTGCTGGCTCACAGTGCCCTGCCCATATGCGAGGTGGCCAACCGCTGCGGCTATCAGGATCAGGGCGCCTTCGCCGAGCGTTTCCTGGCCGAGACGGGCCTCACCCCCTCCCGCTGGCGCCAGCAAAACGGCCCGCAGCCATAACAGTCCGGCTCCTTGCCGAAGACAGGGGCTGCCGTTTCGAGGCATGCTGGGGTCAATGCAAGGTGTGTGAAAGGAGGAGCCAAGATGCAGACCATAAGCTGGCAGCAGTTCGAGATGGTGGAGCTGAGAGTGGGCACCCTGGTGCGGGTCGAGCCCTTCCCCGAGGCGCGCAAGCCCGCCTACAAGGTATGGGCGGATTTCGGCCCCGAGCTCGGGGTGCGCAAGAGCAGCGCCCAGATAACGGATCTCTATCGGCCGGAGGATCTGGTGGGGCGCCAGATCGTCGCCGTGGTGAACTTCCCGACCAAGCAGATAGGCCCCATCCAGTCGGAGTTTCTGCTGACCGGCTTCTACCGGGCCGATGGCGCCGTGGTGATGGCCATCCCGGAGCAGGCGGTGGAGAACGGCGCCAAGCTGGGTTGAGGTACTGTGCCCCATGAAAAAGAGAGAGGCGACCCCGGGGTCGCCTCTCTCTTTTTAGCCACCGCGCCGCTGTTACTTCAGCAGGCTGAAGAGCAGGGCCGAGACCGAGAGCGAACCGGTCAGCAGGATGAAGCCGTTCACCCAACCCTGACGGAAGCGGGCCAGCGCCTCCACCCTGTAGATGGCCACCACCGGCATGATGAAGAGGATCATGGCGATGACGGGACCGGAGAGGGTCTCCATCAGGCCGAGGATGCCGGGGTTGATGACAGCCGCCCCCCAGATGGCGAAGAACATCAGGGCGATGCCGAGCCGGTCCGCCTTGGCCAGCGACAGCCCTGTGGGCTTGGCGATCAGGCTTTTCAGGCTCTCCCGGGCGCCGAGGAAGTGGCCGAGGAAGGAGGAGCTGATGGCGATGAAGGCGATGAGCGGCCCCAGGGTCACTATCACAGGGTTGTCTGTGATGTTGGCAAGATAGGAGAGCACGGAGACGTTCTGGACCTTGGCCTCGGCCAGCTGGGTCGGGGAGAGGCTCAGCACGCAGGAGAAGACGAAGAAGAGCACGAAGCCCACCAGCATAACGGTGGTGTTGCGCAGGATCAGGCCGCTCTTGGCTTCGGCCTGCTCGCCATATTCCCGGCGCTGCACGTTGGCAAAGCCGGAGATGGCGGCGGCGTGGCTGAAGGCGAACACTGTGACCGGCAGCGCCAGCCAGACGGTGTTGAAGAAGCTGGCCCCCTCGAACGCGGTCGCTTCCGGCCAGTGCCACTGGGGAATCAGGTAGCAGGAGAGCGCCGCCAGAATGGCCGCCAGCGGGTAGACCATGAAGGCAAAGGCCCGCAGCATCGCCTTCTCCCCCGCCATCATCACGGCGATCATGGCGAACACCAGCAGGCCGGAGAGCATCACCCGGTTCGGGGCATCCATGCCGAGCTGGTTGATCATGAAGCTCTCCACCGTATTGGTCAGCCCGACCCCGTAGATGAGCAGGATAGGGAAGATGGAGAGGAAGTAGAGCGCCGAGATGAGGCGACCGGCCATCTTGCCGAAGTGCTCCTCCGCCACCTCGGTGAAGTCGGCGTGGGGGCGCGACGAGGAGAGCACGAAGCGCGCCAGCCCGCGGTGGGCCAGGAAGGTCATGGGGCCCGCCAGCACGGCGACGATGACCAGGGGCCAGATGCCCCCCAGACCCAGGTTGATGGGCAGGAAGAGGATGCCGGCGCCGACCGCGGTGCCAAACAGGCTGATGACCCAGTGGGTATCGTGACGACGCCAGCCAGTGCGGCTGATGGATGGGGAACCGGATAGCTCCCGGGTGACCTCTGCAGATGAACTCATTGATAAACCACTTATATATAGTATTAAAATCTAAAAAGATTGTGCTCCTTTAGCATTTAATTCTCAAAAAGCGGCATTGGCAGATCTCACTGGCAAAGTCAGGTTCAGCCAGTGAGATTGGGTGGCATTTCCAGTCCGCCCTGTTCGGTTAAACCTTTAAATAGCGAATAACACGAAATATAAAACTAAAATATAACCACTGGTCGATTTTTTATTTCGACCAATGCGAAGTTTTCAGAATTACCTGAAAATAGATGCCAGCACTTTGGGTTTGATTGTGATGATCCACTACAGCAATCCATTTAAGTAGCGAATACACCTGAATATGCCGCGCCAAGCCAGCAGATCACACCAGGCAATCAGGCGGCCACGGGGCCGCCTGATTGGATGAACTGGCTACATTTCAACCGGCTCAGTGAGTCAGGATCTTGCCCCAGGCGAGCTCCGGGTCCCCCATCACGATGAAGTCAGGGTTCTCCAGCGACTCCGTTTCGTTGTAGCTGAGCGGCTGCAACGCCAGGCTGAGGATGCGCCCCCCCGCCGCCTCGACGATGCACTGGGCGGCGGCGGTGTCCCACTCGCCGGTGGGGCCGAGCCGCACATAGCAGTCTGCTGCCCCTTCCGCCACCAGGCAGGACTTGAGGGAGCTGGAGCCAAGCGGGATCAGCTCGTAGTTGATGGCCGGGTTGAGGCGGCGGGTCAGGTTCTCCAGCTTCTGGCGGCGGCTGATGGCCACCACCAGGGAGTCGGGCTGGTCGTGCTCGTGGTGCATGGCGCTGATGGGGTACACCTCGCCATTCACCTCCTTGAAGGCGCCGTGGCCGCGCACCGCCCAGTAGAGCACGTCGGCCTCGGGGGCATAGATGACCCCGAGCACCGGGACATTGTCCCGCACCAGGGCGATCAGGGTGGCGAAGTCACCGCTGCCGGCGATGAACTCGCCGGTGCCGTCGAGGGGGTCCACCAGCCAGTATTGCCGCCAGTTGGCACGCTGGCTGAAGGGCACATCGGCCGCCTCTTCGGTCAGCACGGGCACATGGGGGGTGAGCGCCGACAGCGCCTGCTTGAGGTAGGCATCGGCAGCAAGATCGGCACTGGTGACCGGGGTCGCATCCTCCTTCAGCTGACGCTCGAACTGACCGCCGTGATAGATTTCGTGAAGGATCCGTCCCGCTTCGCGGGCTATCTCCTTGACCCCAGGTATCCAGGCCAACAACTCCTGCATCTTGTTATCCTCTGTTTTTATTACCTTTACCCAGGCTTGGGCTAGCTTTCCTGCTCCGCCAGCCATTTGCTGGCCAGCAGCAGGGCACTGATGCTGCGCGACTCGGTGAAGTCAGGTCGCGCCAGCAATTCGTCGATGCGATTGAGGGGCCAGGGGATCACCTCGAGGGGCTCGGGCTCGTCGCCCACCCGCTGCTCGGGGTAGAGATCCCGCGCCAGCAGTATGTCCATCCGGCTGGAAAAATAGCCGGGGGCCAGGGAGACCTGCTTGAGGGGGATCAGGTCACGGGCCCCGAAGCCCGCCTCCTCCATCAGCTCCCGGTTGCCCGCCTCGAAGGCATCTTCGCCCGGATCGATCAGCCCCTTGGGGAAGCCCAGCTCATAGGAGTGAGTGCCCGCCGCGTATTCGCGCACCAGCAGCAGGGTGTGGGCATCGAACAGGGGCACCACCATGACGGCACCCCGGTTGCCGCCGCGCATCCGCTCGTAGACCCGCTCCTCCCCGTTGCTGAATTTCAGGTGCAGGGATTCCACCTTGAACAGCCGGCTCTCGGCCACCAGTTCGGCCTTGATGATCTCCGGCTTGCGCTTGTCGTGGGCCATGGCCTCGACGCGGACGTGTTCGGGTTTGCACTTGTGGGGGTCACTCATCTGGGCTGACTGCTCGTTAAAAAAGAGTGCTTCAAGAGTAAACGACTCCCCGAGGGAACACCACGGGGCAAGGGCCGGAAAGGTGCCTGAAAAATCCGTTATAATGCCCCCCGTTTTCCCCACCCAGTCCGACACAAAGAGGCCCCATGCCCACCCCACTGCCCTGGCACCAGATAGACACAGTTCTGCTCGACATGGATGGCACCCTGATCGACCTTCATTTTGACAGCCACCTCTGGCAGCAGCTGGTGCCCGAGCGCTACGCCGCGCGCCTCGGCCTGCCGCTGGCCGACGCCAAGGCGCAGATCGATGCCCACTATCAGGCGGTCAGCGGTACCCTCGACTGGTACTGCGTCGATTACTGGAGCCGGACCCTCGGGCTCGACATCCGCGCCCTCAAGCAGGAGATACTGGACAAGATCCAGTGGCGGCCCCACGTCATCCCCTTCCTGGCCGCCCTGCGGGCGGCGGGCAAGCAGCTGGTGCTCTTCACCAATGCCCACCCCGCCAGCCTGTCGGTCAAGGATGCGCACCTCGATCTCGCCAGCCACCTGGATCTCATGGTGAGCACCCATGAGCTCGGCTGGTCGAAGGAGAGCCAGCACTGCTGGCAGGCGCTGGCAGAACGACTGGCATTCGATCCGGCCCGCACCCTGTTCGTCGATGACAGCGAGCGGATCCTGCGCGCCGCCGCCGACTACGGCATCGGTTATCAGCTCGCCATCCAGAACCCGGACAGTCGCCAGCCTGAGCAGCAGATTACCGCCTTCCCGGCGATCCGCGACTACGCCGAGTTATTGCCGCTGGCCGTGTGAATCGGCATTTTGCGCATCAATGGGGAAGCCACAGACCCCATGAGCAAGCGGACAAACAGAAGGGCTGCCTGGCAGCCCTTGCTCCTTGGGATCGGGCGTACTAGTCCACCCACTCCACCAGCCGGTACTGCTTCTTGCCCCGGCGCAGCAGCAGGTAGCGACCAAACAGCCGATCCGCCGCACTGAGCCATTCATCCTGTCTGATGGTGCCGTTGAGGCTGATGGCGCCCGCCCCCAGCAGCTCGCGGGCAACCCGCTTCGAACTCGCCAGACCGCTCTCCACCAGCAGGGTCACCAGATCCGCTTCCTTCTCGATACGGCAGCTCGGCATGCCATCCTGCGCCAACTGGGCGAGATCCCCCTCCCCGAGCCGAGCCACGTCGCCGCAAAACAGCAGCTCGCCGATGCGCCGCGCCGCCGCCAGAGCCCCCTTGCCGTGCACCAGTTCGGTCAACTCGTCCGCCAGCACCTGCTGGGCCTGCTTGCGCCCCTGCCGACCCGCATCTTCGACTTCCAGCGCCCTGATGGCCGCCAGCGGCATAAAGCTGTAGTAGCGCAGGAAGCGGTAGACATCCTCGTCCGCCGTGCCGAGCCAGAACTGATGGAAGGCGTAGGGCGAGGTGAGCGCCGGATCCAGCCAGATGGCGCCCCCTTCCGTCTTGCCGAACTTGGTGCCATCCGCCTTGGTGATGAGGGGCAGCGTCATGCCGTGCACCTGGGCCTGATGCAGTCGCCGGGTGAGATCCATGCCGCTGGTGATGTTGCCCCATTGATCGTTGCCGCCGATCTGCAGGGTGCAGCCGAGACGTTGGTTGAGCACGGCGAAGTCCTGGGATTGCAGCAGGGCGTAGGAGAACTCGGTAAAGGAGATCCCCTGATCCGGGCGAGCCAGCCGCTGGCGCACCGATTCCCGCGCCAGCATGGCGTTGACCGAGAAGTGCTTGCCGATGTCCCGCAGAAAATCGAGGGCGGACATCTGCCCCATCCAGTCGGCATTGTTGACCAGCACAGGGGCCGCCAGACCCTCGCTCGCCGGCAACAGCGCCCGGATCTGGGTCGACAGGCTGGCCACCCAGCCCTGCACGGTTTCGCTGCTGTTCAGGCTGCGCTCGGTCGCCTTGAAGCTGGGATCGCCGATGAGGCCGGTGGCGCCCCCCACCAGGGCCACCGGGGTGTGGCCAGCGAGCTGGAAGCGGCGCAGCATCAAGAGCGGCACCAGATGGCCTATGTGCAGGCTGCCGGCGGTGGGATCGAAGCCGCAGTAGAGGGTGCGCGGCGTGGCGAGATGGTCGGCCAGCGCCGCCGGGTCGGACATCTGGGCCACCAGGCCGCGCTCGGTAAGGTCAGTGAGCAAATGGGGGTCGATCATGGGGTCTCCAACAGCAGGGGAAAGTCGCCATACTCGCCCCTATGACTCGGGGCGGATATGTCCCCCAGGGGACAGTTTTGCCACTCTCGTGCTAGCATCCCGCCCATATCGGGGTGCTTTCCCCGCCAGCCGGAGCCCGTCGCCATGAGCCAGCCCCTCGCCACAGACTCGCTGACCCAGGGTCTGACCGCCGTCGTCGATGCCCTGCACAGCCCGGCCTTTGCGGCGGCCCTGGTGCGCCTCATCCAGCAGCAGGTGGCGTTCGACTGCGCCCTGCTGCTCGGGGTGGGGCAGCGCCCGGTCTACCTCCATGACAACCTGAGCCACCAGCGGGCCCTGCTGTTTGATCGCTACCTCACCAGCCACTTCAGCCAGGATCCCTTTATGCAGGCCCTGGAACAGGGTCTGGGGGCCGGAGTATGGACCCTGGCGCAGGTGTCCAAGGGGCGGCTCGATCCCGAATACCGCCACCACTTCTATCAGGCCACCGGCTGGCAGGAGGAGGTGGGGCTGATCCTGCCGGTGCGCGGCGGTCTCACCCTGATGCTGTTTCTGGGTCGCCTCGACAAGCGCCAGAGCCTTCGTCCACAGGAGCGGGCCAGGCTGGAAGCCTTGTTCCCCCTGGTGCACTCCCTGTGCCGCCAGCAGTGGAGCCAAAGCCAGCCACTGCTGGCCCAGAGCGCGGCGACGAGAGCCACGGATGGTGCTGCGAAAAGTGCAGCCAAGAGTACGGCAAAGGATGGGGTGCAAGGCGTAGCGGCCAGCCTGGACGGCGCCAGCCTCAAGGCCGCAGTGGAGCAGGCGATGAGCAGCGTGGGCGGAGACAGGCTCACCCGCCGGGAGCGGCAGGTGGCGAGCCTGCTGCTGCAGGGGCTGGACACCGAGGGAATCGCCGCCGAACTCGGCATCGGCAGCGGCACCGTGAAGAATCACCGCAAGCACCTCTACGGCAAGCTGCGGCTCGGCTCCCGGGCCGAGCTGTTCAGCCTCTTTCTCAACCACCTCATCACCACATCGACGAGCTAGCGCCCCACCATAGGCCTGAGCCCATCACAGTACAGCCCTGCCACCTTGGTGATTCAAGATGGCTGCCACCCCTGGTAGCTGGTGAGGCAATAGCCTCTCGCCGCGATCAACTCAGGCAAGGCCGGATCGGTGAGGATGGCAAGCTCGGTGAGCCTGGGTTGGTGATAAGCGCTGCGCTGCACCTCGAGATCGATAAAGGCGGGGTGGCACATGATCTCCAGGGAGCTGACCCCCTGTTCATTAGCGTCATCCAGCAGTTGCAGCAACAGCTCCCGGGTGAGTGACTCACCATAGAAGCGGCTGTCAAAGCGCTGGCAACTGAGCTCATGGTTGACGGTCAGGCCGTGACGGCGCACCTCCTCCCGATCGATGCGCATAGGGATGCCCTGCTGGCGGGCAAAGGCTTCCACCAGCGGATAGAGGCTCGGCAGCATATGCACATGGTGATGGCTGTCGATGTGGCTGGGCGAGCGGCCAAACAGGGCGATGAAACGATCGAACTGCTGCCTGAGCTCTTCCATGATTTCCCTTGCGACCAGCAGGCCCTGCTCGCTTTTTTGCCAGATGCTCTTGTCCAGTTCCCCCCGGACATTGACCAGGCAGGAGAGAGGAGAGAGCGGCTTGCCCCAAGTGAGCACGAAGTGCAGCCCGATGGGCAAGTCCGGGAAGCGCTTGGCCAGCCAGGCCGCATGCGCTATGGCCGGGGAATTGACCATGGCAGTGGTCGAGCTGACCACCCCATGCTCGAAGGCCTCCACTATGCCGTAGCTCTGGGCAGGGCAGAGACCAAAGTCGTCGGCGTTGATAATCAATCTTTTATGCATCTCTATCTCCTGTATTGCCCCGCCGATGATCAACGGGGCCCGGTGTTATCAGGCGAGATCCGCAATGGCGGCGGCAAACTTGGGCAAGTGCTCGCGGTGTGCCAGCAGCAGCTCCTGGGCAACGGTTTTTGCCTCGTTGTCCGAATGGATCAACGGATTGAGGTTCATGGCCAGCAGCAGGTCATCGAAGGAGCCGCTCAAGGCTGCCTGGGAGGCGGCAATCTCGAAGCTCTTGATGAGGTGAATGAGCCCGTTGACCTTGTCGTCGAAACGGGTGAGGCGCGGGTGAGGAATGGCACCATCACGACCCACCAGGCAGGTCATCTCGACAGTCCAGTCGGCCGGAATGTTGGTGACATGGCCATGGTGGGGGATGATCACATACTGTTCGCTGCGCTTGTCGTTATGGATGGCGCTGATCACCTCGCAGGCCGCATCCGAGTAGTAGGCGCCACCGCGCAGCTCCAGCTCCTTGGGCTTTTCGTCGAGTTCTGGGTTCTGGTAGAGCTCAAACAGCGTTTTCTCGACTTGTCGCACCACCTGGGCCCGGGCGCCGCCCTTGTAGAACTCGCCCATCTCGATCCCCAGCATCTCTTTCTCTTTGAAGTAGTAACGCAGGTAGGAGCAGGGCAACAGGCGCAGTCCGCGCATCAGGCTCGCATCGAAGGGCAGATCGAAGATGTTCTTGACCGAGCTGGAACTGGTGAGGCTGCCGTCTATCACCCCCTCGAGCAGTTCATCGAAACGCGATACCCCATTGACCAGCACGTCGCCGATGAACACCAGGTGATTGAGGCCGAAAATGTCGATGGAGAGGACGTCTTCTGCGGTGACCTTGAGGGCGTCGCGCACAAACATCTGCATGCCGACCGGAATGTTGCACACCCCGATGAAGCGGCGGAACTGGGTGTGGCGATGCACGGCTTCAGTCACCATGCCAGCCGGATTGGTGAAGTTGATGAGCCAGGCATCCGGGCAGATCTCTTCCACGTCGCGGATGATGTCGAAGATGACGGGGATGGTGCGCAGCCCCTTGAACAGGCCGCCCGCGCCATTGGTCTCCTGGCCCAGCAGACCGTGGCTGAGGGGAATGCGCTCGTCTTTTTCCCGGGCTTGCAACTGGCCGACCCGCAGCTGGGTGGTGACGAAGCTGGCGCCTTGCAGCGCGGCGCGGCGATCCAACGTCTTGTGCAGCGTCATGGGGATGCCGGCTTTCTGGATCATGCGCTGGCAAAGGTCGAAAATGATGTCCAGTTTCTCCTGACCTTCGGGGACATCGACCAGCCACAGCTCGTCGATTGGCAGCTCGGCGTAGCGTTTGATGAAGCCATCGACCAGCTCCGGGGTATAGCTGCTGCCACCACCTATGGTGACCACTTTAAGCTTCTTGTTCATAAGCACCTCTTCATCATTCTCAAATTGGGTTGAATAAGGGGCAGCCCTGCATCGGGGGTGCAGCGGGCCGCAGCCACCTGTGGCAGGGGCCGGTCAATCTGGGTCAGCGGTTTTGCCGCACATGGTTTTTAAAAAATACGGCTCGCCAATCTCAGGCCGGGGTTTCAAATTTCGGATAGAGATATTTTCGGTAACTGCCCGGGGTAAAGGAGGTCAACTTCTTGAAGTTTTTGATAAAGAGGCTGACATCGTTGTAGCCGGTCTCGAAGGCAATGTCGGCCACAGAGTCGTTGGTGACTTCCAGCTGCATCTTGGCGTAGTTGACCCGGATCTCGTTGATGATCTGCATCGGCGTCTTGTTGTAGTAACGCCGGGTGGCACGGGTCAGGTACTCCTGGCTCTTGCCGGAGAGATGGATCAGATTGGCCAGGGCATCGTCGGCAAACAACGAACGATCGTGCATGCGCTCTACCGCCTCATGGAGCCAGAGTGGAAGATCCTCGCTGGCTGAGGCGTCCTTGTAGTGACGCAGCCGGTTCATCACCGAGTAGGTCACCACTTCGAGAAATTCGGTCAGCGCCTCTTCCCGAAAGCCGGGAGAAACCAGTACCGACTCGATATAACTCAGGAATTCATGCTTGAGCGGATAGGCCTGGGACGCCACGAAGTGTTCCGGCAGCAGGTACTTGAAGTGCTCGTCAAAGTAGCTGCGGCTGATCCCGACGTTGAAGATCCGGGTGGTACCGAACTCGTAGAAGCTCTGATGGGATGAGCCCAGCGGAATGAACACCAGATCGCCGCGCTCGAGCAGTACCCGCTTGCCGTTGACCTCCTGATAGTAACGGCCGGTCAACACCAGGGTGAATTCGTAATAGTCGTGCTGATGCAAACCGGTACCGCTCACCTGCTTGTTGTAGATGAACATGTGAAAGGGTCTGTTGTTGAACAGCTCGTTTTCCCGGATGGTCTTGACGCTCATTATTCGCCCCCTATGGCTGGCCGATGCCGCTGTTATTTGCCGAGCAGTTTTTCGTGCACGTCGATGAGCTCGTTGATCAGCTCCCGTGCCAGCATGGAGGTCATCAGGTGATCCTGGGCATGAACCAGTACCAGAGTAACCGGCACCTTGCCCTCGCCCTGATCGCTCTCAATCAGCTGGGTCTGCACCAGGTGGGCGGCGTTGAGGGCCTCGCGGGATTGGGTCATCAGCAGGCGGGCGGTGGCTATGTCGCCCTCCTTGGCCTTCTTCAGGGCGCTGTAGGCCAGGCTGCGTGCCTGCCCCGAGTTGATGATGAGTCCCATCACCACCTCCTCCATGTCATCGCGAGTCGTGGTCTCTGCCTCTATGTTGTCCATATCGAACATCTCTTTATCCCCTTGATTACAGCTAGTTAATTGAAAGCGGTTTACTGGAATCCCACTTAATTGAAACCATGGTTGCGTGCCACCTCGGCAAACCAATAGCCGCTTTTCTTGATGGTGCGGGTCTGGCTGTCAAGATCCAGCCGGATCAAGCCATAGCGGTTCTTGTAGGCATTGAGCCAGGACCAGTTGTCGATGAAGGTCCAGAGGTGATAACCGCAGCAGGCGCTACCCTCTTGCAGGCCGCGATGCAGCCACTCGAGATGACCACGAATGAAGTCGATGCGGTAGTCATCCTCTACCCGCCCTTCGGACCCGATGAAGCGATCTTCTCCCTCGACGCCCATGCCATTTTCCGAGATGTAGCAGCGGGGGTTGCCATAGCCCAGACGTAGCTCGGTGAGGATGTCGTAGATCCCTTTCTCATAGATCTCCCAGCCCCGGTGCGGGTTCATCTTGCGCCCCGGCATCTCATAGAAATCGAACAGATCTTCGGGAGTGCGCGGCGCCCCCGAGCAGGCTTGATCCTTGGCCTTGACTCGCCGTGGCTGGTAGTAGTTGATCCCCAGCCAATCCACCCGTCCGGCACTGAGTAGCGCCTTGTCACCGGCGTCCACCGCAGGCAGTAGATCATGCTGGCGCAGCAGGGCGACCAGCTCGGGGTCATAGCCCCCTTTCAGGGCCGGATCGAGGAAGCTCTTGTTGAGCAGCAAGTCGGCCCAGCGCGCCGCCTGGCGATCTGCCGCCGAATCGGAGCGGGGGTAGGTGGGGCTCAGGTTCAGGATGATGCCAATCTCGCCGCTGGCACGGGCATCGCGAAAGGCCTTGACCGCACCGGCGTGGGCCAGGGCTGTGTGATAGGCGACCGTTACGGCGCGGCGAAAATCCACCACACAGGGGTAGTGGAAGTGGCCGAGGTAACCACACTCGACCGGCACTATGGGTTCGTTGAAGGTAAACCAGTGCTTGATCCGTGAGCCGAACAGTTCGAAGCACAGGCTGGCGTAACGCACATAGGCCGCTACCACGTCCCGGCTCTCCCAACCGCCTAGCTCCTGCATGCACAGCGGCATGTCGAAGTGGTAGAGATTGATGAAGGGGGTGATCCCCTCGGCCAGCAAGCGGTCAAATACGGCATGGTAGAAAGCGACAGCCTGTTGATTGACCTCGCCCGTCCCGTCCGGGATCAGTCGGGACCAGGAGATGGAAGTACGAAAACTGTTGTGATTGAGCTGCTTGAGCAGTGCGATGTCGCTCTCGAAACGATCATAGAAGGTCGAGGCTTGCGCCGGGCCTATGCCCTGGTGGAAGCGCGTCGGCTCAATGGCGTGCCAGTAGTCAAAGATGTTGTCGGACTTGCCATCTCGGCTGGAGGCTCCCTCCGTCTGGGGCGCCGAGCTGGCGCTGCCCCACCAAAAATCGTCCGCAAAGCGATACGTCATCTTCTTCTCCTTCGGCTTGAAGAGGGAGGAGCCAGGCTCCTCCCGGGAGTGTCATCAGAATTTCAGGGCCAGCGCGATATCCTCTTCGCTCTCCTGTTCTTCCTCGATAACGGCCTGGGCCTTGTTGGCAATCAGCACGAAGGGGACATACATCAGGGTGGCTATCCCCAGGTTGAATATCGCCAGCAGGGCCGCGGCTATGCTGCCGTTGGTATTGAAGAAGGCCCCCAATCCGGCTGGCATGGTCCAGGGCGCCATGTTGGTGATGGGCGGGATAAAACCGGTGTTGTAGGCAAACAGGGTGATGGTCGCCAGCACCGGTTGCACCATCACGAAGGGGATGAGCAACACAGGGTTCATGATGACCGGCAGGCCAAACAGGATGGGCTCGTTGATCTGGAAGATGCCGGCGGGCATGCCCAGTTTGGCCACCTGACGGTAGTCATCGCGACGGGACACCATAAACACTGCGAGGATGAGGCCTAGCGTTGCACCCGTACCACCGAGGAAGATGTAGGAGTCGAGCATCGGCTTGGTCCAGACGTGGAAGGTCTTGCCGGCGGCGATGGCGGCTTCAACGGAGCCGTATTGGGTATAAAGAGCGACGTTTTCCAGGGTGAAGGGCACCAGAATGCCGTTCTCCAGTGCCGACAGCGCCAAAGAACCATGAACCCCAAAGAACCAGAGCAGCGGGGAGAAAAGCACATAGACCCAGCCGACCAGGCCACCCATGTTGGACAGGGGGGTGGAGATGGTGTCCATGATGATCTGGTGGAAGTGGGTACCCTCTGTCTGGAGTAGGTAAGCGACTATCCCCATGATGGAGAGGATGATGAAGCCGGGGATCAGCGCCGAGAAGGAGCGTGCTACTGAGGTCGGTACGCTGTCAGGCAGGCGGATCACCCAGTTGCGACGAATGACGAAGGCAAACATCTCGGCCGAGACGAGACCAATGATCATGCCGGAGATGATGTTGGCACCACCCAGCCAGTTGGCGCCGACCGCATAGGCCTCGCCGACGCTGAAGGGGGTGACCGTCATGAAGGCGGCGACCGAGAGCAGACCGGCCGAGAGGGGATCAACCTTGCGCTCCTCTGCCATGGCATGGCCGATGAAGAAGGGAGCCATCAGGGACATGATCCCCAGGGTGCCGTTGTAGACGCTGCCACCAATGCTCTTGAAACCGTCCAGGGTGGCTATGGTAGCGGGATCGAGTCGCACCCCCATGGAGTAGAAGAAGGATCCTTCCCCAAAACTCAGGAAGACGTTGTTGATCAGGACAAACATGGCCCCGGCCAGGGTCAGGGGCATCAGTTTGATGAAGCCATTCTTGATGGCGTTGACATGAGGCTGCTTACCCAGCTTGACGGCAATGGGCAATATGGCCTTTTCCAGCGATGCGATTATGGTGCTCACGGTGTTCTCCTTACTGAGTGAGGCTCTTCTTGATGGATGCGACGGCGGCCTTGAGGACCCCTAACCCATCGACCTTGCCATAGAGCAGGGAGTCGATGACTTCGACCGGCTTGCCCGGCAACAGGGTCTGGATTTCCGGCAACATGTAGGCGATTTGGGGACCCAGCAGGATCAGGTCGGCATCCTGACCTTTCTCTCCCGCCAACGTTTCCGGATAGGCATCTATCTCCACGGGCACATCATATTTCTCAGCCTGCGCCTTCATCTTCGAGACCAGCAGTGACGTCGACATCCCGGCAGAGCAAAACAGGTAAATACGCTTCTTTCCCATAACCATTTCCCTCAACACTTGAAATCAGATGAATAGATCGGCCGAGATGGTTGCCTGTCGCGCTATCAAAACAAATCAATCATCTCCAATTGACCTCATTGTACCGACCACTGTGCTCCACCTGGTATTTCGATACTTATATCAATTGTCTCGGGTTGACCCTCTGTTTTGCCATTGCTCACATTTCTGATGGGCAGGCTCAGAGGTAATGAGGTGCAAAGAGGATATCCACCTTGGTTTAATCTTTATTTTTCAGTTAGTTATTTTTTGTGTTTGGAAGTAGGCCGAAATCAGGATGGAAAAGATCAATAACGGGTGGCAGCTCACATTTCACAAGCGATGCAACCTGATTGATATTCAGCTTGGCTGGGGGGGCTTGGCCATTTTTTAAGCGTGATGCGCACTCATTGACTATTGGCTGCAGATAAATTGCTGGGTGAGGCAAGCTGTTGCCGTATTGAGCGGGTTGGTGGGGAGGGTGTACAGAGTCACTATCGGGAGGGGACGTGGCGGTAAGTGAGGGCTGAGGGAGTCAGGGTAGTGAGAAGAGAGGGCACAAAGGATGAGAAAGTCGACCCCGGAGTGGCTCCGGGGTCGGCGGGGAGGGCGTTAGATCCGGCCCTGATAGCGCAGCGGGAAGCGGCCCTGACCGTCGGGTTGACCGAGGAAGGGCAGCCCCTGCTTCATCTGATCCGGCAGCTCGGGCCCAGGCTTGAGGGTGCCCTGGAACAGATACTGGCGATTGGCCTGCAACTCCAGCTTGCCCTGCACCTGCACCGCCTCGGAGCCTTGCTTGAGCTCGGCCACCAGACGGGAGTCGAGACAGGTCAGCTTGAGCTCGGGATCCCCCAGCAGCAGCTTGCCCGCCGGGGTGTCGGCCTCGGCGCCGTACCAGTTGAGGTTGCCATAAAGCTCCTCACACCAGGGCTTGCCCTGGGCGAACTGATCGATCTTGAGTTGCAGCTGACCCGCCGTCGTCAGGGGGAAGGGCAGGCGCGTGGGCACCCGCGCCAGCACCCAGGGAGCGGGGGCGTTGAGGGTGATGTCACGACCGAAGGCAGCGCCGTTCCAGCCGATCACCCCCTGACCGTTGAGGCCGGCGCGATCGCCGAAACGCACCGACACCTCGGGCGCCAGGCGCAGCAGGGACCAGCCATCGAGATCCCAGCGCAGCTGGGTCAAGGACTCGCTGGCATATTGCAGCCGGGCAATCTGGCCGCTCCAGAGGGTGCCGCTCACCCCCTCCAGCTGCATCAGGTTGGGGGGCAGCGGCAGATGGCGCACCACCAGGGTGGCTGGCAACCTCACCAGCAGGAAACCGAGATAGGCCACCAGAAACAGGGCGGCGATCAGGACTTTTTGTTTCATAGAACAGGACTCGACTGCAAGGATCCGGCCCGGGCCAAGCCAGGAGCCAACATTGAGCGCCATGCCAAAAACCGGGCGGCGCCCATTACGCTTGGTGTCATTGGGGACGGCTCAACTGCAAGCGCCTGACCTTGACCAGGCCGGGAGCCAGCCCCTCCCGGGCCACCTCTATGATCTGCACCTGGACGCCGTACTGCTCGGAGAGGGTCGCGAGCCAGAGCAGCAGATCCTCGAACGGGACTGTGTCTATCCACACCTGCAACTCCTGCCCCTGGGGTTGCAGCCTGGCTATCTTGATCTTCTGGTTGAAGGCGGTGCGGTTCACTACCCCGTCCAGGGTGCCGCTGGTGTCGATCTGGCGGCCTTGGCCCCCCTGCATCGCCAACACCTCCTGCCCCTTCTCTTTCAACCAGGCGAGCGTCTGCTGCTGGTTGGCCACCTGCCGCTGCCGCTCGTCGATGCGATTGGCGACGGGCTGCCAGATGACCCAGTAGCAGAGCCCGATCAGCAGGGCACAACCCCCCACCGCCACCAGCCGCTGCTCGCGGGGACTGATGCCACGCCACCAGCCTTGCAGTTTGTCCATCATGATGATTTCCCCTTCAGCATCAGCGCCCCTTCCACCTTGCCCTCATGGCTTCGCACTTCACCCTGCTGCACCTCGAAGCGCTTGCCCGCCAGCTCGCGAAAACGCTCTATCTCGGTGAAACCGGGGGCGGTCACCTGCAACCTGAGCTCGCCCCTGGCCGCGTCGAAACGCATCACCTCGGGCTTGAGACCGGGCACCTCGGCAAACACAGGCGCCAGCTCGGTCAGCAGCAGCAGAACCCCACCCTGCGGGGCCTGCCCCAGGGACTTGAGGTGCTGGCTCATCTGGCTGCGGACGTTGACGATCCGGGTCTCCCCCGGGAAGATCCGAGTATAGACCTGCCGGATCTCCGCCTTGAGGGCCTTGTCCTGCTCCGTCAGTTGATAGAGCTGTACCCCGCGCTGGGCCAGGGCCACCAGCAGCAGCATTCCCGCCAGCACCGCCACCTTGCGCCACTGCTGCCAGTAACGACCGTATTCGGTCTGGGGTCGATAGGGCCCCTGCAACAGGTTCGCCTGGCAAGCGATCGCCCCTTTCGCCAGCAGCAGCATGGGCAGCTCGGGATCCGCCGCCTGCCAGTTGGCGGCCGCGATGGCGGGAGCCGGGGTATGGGCATGGATGGTGACGGGTTCGGGCTGGGCCGCCAGCAGCATGGCCAGCAGCGGCTCGTCGGCGACTATCCCCTGGGCTGGGCCCTGGCGGATCAGCCACTCGGCGCCGAGTTGCAGGGCAGACCACCCCTCGGCGGCGGGCGGCAGGGCCAGCACGTCCGGCAGCAGTTGCAGGGTCTTGAGCCCCGCCTGCTGCAGCCACGCCAGCCACGCCTGCATTTTCGCCTTGTCCACCGCCATCAGATCCACGTCCTGCCCCTGATGACCCAGCACCACCAGGTGCAGCTCGTCCACGTCGGAGGCGATCTGCTCCTCGAGCAGATAGGGCAGCGCCGCCGCGGCCTGACGGCTGTACTTGCCCGGCAGGCTGACCCGCCGGAAGATGAGATCGCTGCCGGGCACCAGGGTCACCACGGGGCGGCCACCGGCACGCTCCTGCAGCTCACCCAGGGCATGGGCCGAGGCCAGGGTGCCGGAGGCGATGATCTCCTGCTCCTGCGTCGACCACACCAGCCAGTGCACCGGCTGCTGCGCATTGGTCCCCAGACGGATGACCAGACTATCGCTCACAAATGATTCTCCTGCCATGCCCGCCAGCATCCTCGTCGATGGGCGGGGCCGCAGCCGTCGGCTGCAGTCCAGATAAGGGGCGGGACAGAGGGGGCCAGAGGCCTGCCATCTCCCTGTTATTCGGCACCGTCGTTCAGACGGCGCAGCATCACCAGCTTGTTGTCCTTGCCGCGCTGGAAGACGGTCTCCAGCCGGGCCCGCACATCACCCACCTCGGCCAGCAGACGGGCCTCGAAGAAGCTGCTCTTGATGTCCAGCGCGGCGTCCAGCCCCGTGATGCTGCCCGGCTGTACCGACAGCTCATCCGTCATCTCCTTCTTCTCCTTCCACCCCTTCTTGGGGCGGTTGGTCAGCACCCGCTTGGCGTCGTCCAGCCCTATCTTGCCCTGATAGAGCCCCACCAGCAGGGCCGCCTGCTCCGGCTTGATGGTGTTGATGTTCACCACCAGCTTGTCGTTTGGCAGGGTGCAGACATAGGGGGCGAGCCGGGCGTAGAGCTCGCTGCTCACCCCGCGCACGGCCCGCAATTCGTCCGTTCCCAGCAGCCACTGGTTCGCCACCAGGTAGGGGGGATTGAGCCCTTCGTAATAGGCATCCTCGGCCCCGTTGCTCGAGACCAGCTGGGTATTCTTGTCGGTCCAGTCGCGGATGGCGTCGGTGAGCTGCACCGCCTCGTACTCATCCACCTCCAGCGCCTCAAGCAGGGCCCGGAACGCCTTGAACTGATAGGGCTGCGCATCGAGATCATCGCCGCTCTCCCCCTCTTTCAGGGCCAGGCTCAGGCTGTTGAGGTTGAAGCAGGATTGCAGATCCCGCACCCGCCCGGACAGGGTGCCGTCGTCCACCGGGAAGACGGCATCCTGCCGTGCCCAGTTCTGACCCAGGTTGACCACATCGGGGTCATCCTTGAAGTCCTGGTTGAGCACCTTGATCACCAGCGCCTCCGCCGACATGGCATACCACCAGGCCTGCTTGCCAGCAGTGAGGTTGCTGGTCCGGCGCAGCTCCAGCTGCAACCGGCCGCTCATGTTGCTGGCGATGATCACCATCACCGACAGAATAAGCAGCACCACCAGCAGAGCCATGCCCCCTTGCCGGCCGGGTATGGTACGGAATGGGCCCCGGCGGCGCTTAATTGCCATTTTCAGCCCTCTGACCACCGGCTCCAATCAGGAACTGACGGCGAATGGTGCCGTAATCCGCCAGATCCAGTTCCACCGCCAGCCCATAGGGCAGCAGGTCGCGCTGGGTCCACTCCTCCTTCCACGCGCCCTTGTCGTAGAAGTAGAGCCGCAGGGCCGTCACCCCGGTCAGCACGGGCTGAATCCGCGGCTCGGTGCCGATCGCGGGATCCGGGTAGAGGTAGCTCAGCCGCTCCAGGGTCTGCTCCTTGAGTCGCCAGCCCACCCGCTGCAAGCCGGAGCGCGGCAGCATGCCGTCCGGATTGAGCCAGCCGCCACGGATGAAGGCCATGCCCCAGTCATCGCTCTGCTGGCCGAAGCGGGAGGCCGCCAGCAGCACCTTGTTGTTCTCGCCGTCGATGCGGCCGCTGCGCGGCACCATCTGGGTGATGTCCCGCTCCAGCAGGCTGAAGGCGCGCTGCAGCTCGGAGAGGCGAAGCTCCTTGCGCTTGGCTACCTCGTCGCTGGTGAGCACCCCCTGCAGCACCTGATAGGCCCCCATGCTGAGGCTGGCGAAGATGG
Organism: Aeromonas genomosp. paramedia; assembly: GCF_023093515.1. NCBI lineage: Bacteria > Pseudomonadati > Pseudomonadota > Gammaproteobacteria > Aeromonadales > Aeromonadaceae > Aeromonas > Aeromonas genomosp. paramedia. The sequence goes on along the minus strand of NZ_JAAROG010000001.1, from coordinate 222,095 downwards.
CGATGGCTACCAGCATCTCAAGCAGGGTAAAGCCGGCCTGGCGGACAGCGCGCCGGCCTGAGGTCACCGACATGGGCGATGGCCCCAGCAACCTCTCAAGCAGGGTAAAGCCACGGTGGCGGGAAGGGCGGGTGTTGCTCTGGATCATCGGCTGATATAGGTCCGCATCATGGCCACCGGGCTCTCTGCCTTGGGCGCGGTGCGTACCTCCACGTCCAGGGCCTTGAAGTTGTTGTCGCTGGTGGCGACGCCACGATAGCGCCAGTACCAGGTCTGTCCGGCCATCTCCTCGTCCCCTTCCACCCAGCTGTCTCCCGGCCATTTGCCCTCGAGCTTTTGCTGCACCAGCCGGTTTTCCACCACCCAGGTCGCCAGGGTCTTCTGCTCCAGGTAGTTGAGGCCGGAGAGGTGCTCGCTGGCGGTCTTCATCACGGCAAGGCCGGCGATGGCGAACACCGCCAGCGCCACCATGACCTCCAGCAGCGTCATGCCGCGCGCCCTGGCGGGCCCGCCCGTGACGCGGTGAACTCGCTCGCCGCCTGCGCTCCTGCCCGTCACTCTTCTTCCTCTTCGTCTTCTTGCAGGAAGAGGCGACCGAACTCGTCCCCTTTCAGGGTGCGCAGGTAGCTCAGATCCTCGTCCTGCTGGCTCAGGGTCAGCACGAAGGGGGTAAGCTCCCCCCCCGGAAAGATGAAGATCTGGGGCGTGCGCTCCTTCTCGTCGCGGCCCTGCTCGCTCTTCTCGTCCGACTCGGTGCGCCAGCTGAACCCCTCCAGCTCGACGGCCAGGGTGATCCCCTCCGGCAGTTGCACCGGCCCCAGCAGCTTGTCGCCGGTCAGTGCCTGCCACTTGCGATCCTTGGGATTGCGGGACATAAACTGCCAGCCGCTCTCCTCGACTCTCAATCCCAGCAGCCGGCCATCCATCACCGAATACTCCTGCGCCTGTTGCAGGGTCGCCATCAGGCGACGCGCCTGTTTGTCCAGCTCCCTGTCCCCCCGGGCGCCCCCCATGCTGAGGACGACGGCGGTGGCCACCAGCCCCATCAACATGGCGACCAGCAAGACTTCCAGCAGAGTAAAGCCAGATTGACGACGAGCAGATGGCGCAGCCCTCATTCAGGCTGCTCCAGCAAGGCGGAGCAAACGGGGCGGCAAATCACTTACTGGAAGTCCTTCAGGTTCCAGTTGCCGATGTCGTCATCTGTCCCGGCTTCGCCGTCCAGCCCCATGCTGAAGATGTCGATCTTGCCGAACTGGCCCGGGCTCAGCAGCTGGTACTGGTTGCCCCAGGGATCCTGCGGCAGGCGCTTGATGTAGCCCCCTTCCCGGTAGCTGCGCGGCTCGGGTGACGCGGTCGGCTTGTTGACCAGGGCATCCAGACCCTGCTCTGTGGTCGGGTAGCGGTTGTTGTCCAGCTTGTACATGTCGAGGGCATTTTCCAGCGCCACTATGTCGGAGACCGCTTTCTGCTGATCCGCCTTCTCCTTGTTGCCCATCAGGTTGGGCACCACCAGGCTGGCCAGGATCCCCAGGATCACGATGACCACCATGACTTCCAGCAGGGTGAAACCCGATTGACGACGCTTTTGCATGACTGACTCCCTAACGAAATGAGATGGCATGAACCATCGACGATTGATTGTTGACCCGCGATCGTCCGATTACGCCGCCATGCGGCTAATCAAACCTGCGAGGTCGACTGGCTTTGCAGGTTCGAATAGGGTCGCGTATTCGGACATCCGAACCTCACTCACAAATTGACCATGCTGTTCAGTTCGAGCGAGTTGACCGCAGGATCGACCGACGTCACCGCACGCCAGCATCATAAATTCACCATATTGTTGAGCTCGAGGATCGGCTGCAGGATCGACATCACGATAAACAGCACCACCCCGGCCATGGAGACCACCAGCATGGGCTCGAACACCCCGAGGGCGATGTTCACCTGGGTTTCGAACTCTCTGTCCTGGTTGTCCGCCGCCCGCTCCAGCATGCTGTCGAGCTCCCCGCTCTGCTCGCCGGAGGCGATCATGTGCAGCATCATGGGCGGGAAAATCTTGGTCTCATCCAGCGCCTTGCGCAGGCTGGTCCCCTCCCTCACCCGCTCGGTGGCCTCGCCGATGCGGTGGCGGGCAAAGTCGTTGGAGAGCACCTCCCCCGAGATCTTCATTCCCTCCAGCAGCGGCACCGCGCTGGCGTTGAGAATGCTCAGGGTGCGGGCGAAACGGGCGGTGTTGAGGCCGCGGCTGACCCGGCCGATGACCGGCAGGCGCAGCACCACCTGATGCCAGTGGCGGCACCGTCCGGCATCCGTGAGCCACCAGCGCCAGACCAGGCCACCGATGAACAGCAGCAGCAGGAACCAGAGGCCGTAGTGCTGCATCAGCTCGCTGGTACCGATGAGGAAGCGGGTGGTGGCGGGCAGTTGCTGGCCCATGTGTTCGAACTGGGCCACCACCTTGGGCACCACGGCGGTGAGCAGTATGGAGATGACGCCCACGGCCACCAGGGTGAGGACTATGGGGTAGATCATCGCCTGCAGCAGCTTGGTGCGCATGTGCTGGCGCTGCTCCGTGTAGTCGGCGAGGCGGTTGAGCACCTTTTCCAGGTGACCGGACTTCTCGCCAGCCGCCACCATGGAGCGGAACAGCTGATCGAACACATGGGGGAAGGCGCCGAGCGAATCGGCCAGCGAGTAACCTTCTACCACCTTGCTGCGCACCGTGGCTACCAGGCTGCGCAGGTGGGCCTTCTCGCACTGCTCGGCCACCGCCTTGAGGGCCTCTTCTATGGTCAGCCCGGCACCCACCAGGGTCGCCAGCTGGCGGGTGATGAGGGCCAGCTCCGAGGTGGAGGCGCCGCGGCGAAACAGCACGAAGCGATTGGCCTCCCGCTTCGCCTTCTCGGTGGTCTCGTTCACCTCGAGGGGGGTCAGCCCCTGCTCGCGCAGCAGCTGGCGAACCTGACGGGCGGAGTCCCCCTCCATCACCCCGGACTTCTGTCTGCCCCTGGGGTCGAGGGCCTTGTATTCGAACGCAGCCATCTCAGTCTTCCCGGGTCACGCGCAGCACCTCTTCGAGGCTGGTCTGCCCCTGGAGCACCTTGTCGATGCCGTCGCGGCGTATGCTGGGGGTATGGCCCCGGATCAGGCGCTCGATGGCGAGTTCGCCGCTGGCGCTGTGAATCGCCTCGCGCACCGCCTCGTCGATCACCACCAGTTCGTGGATGCCGGTCCGGCCGCGATAGCCGGTGTGGTTGCACTGCTCGCAGCCCACCGGGCGCCACATCTGCTGATCCGGCGCGAGATCTATGCCCATGGCGATCCGCTCCTGCTCCGAGATGGGGTGCGGGGCACGGCAATCCGGGCAGAGGGTGCGCACCAGCCGCTGGGCCAGCACCGCCAGCAGGGACGAGGAGAGCAGGAAGGGCTCTATCCCCATGTCCCGCATCCGGGTGATGGCGCCGATGGCGGTGTTGGTGTGCAGGGTCGACATCACCAGGTGACCGGTCAGCGACGCCTGCACCGCGATCTGGGCGGTTTCGAGGTCACGGATTTCACCCACCATCACCACGTCCGGATCCTGACGCAGAATGGCGCGCAGGCCCCGGGCGAAGGTCATGTCCACCTTGGTGTTGACCTGGGTCTGGCCCACCCCTTCCAGGTCATATTCGATGGGGTCTTCGACGGTCAGGATGTTGCGATCCCGGGAGTTGATCTCGGAGAGCGCGGCATAAAGGGTGGTGGACTTGCCCGAGCCGGTCGGGCCCGTCACCAATATGATGCCGTGGGGCTTGCGGATGAGCTCGCTGATGATGTTGCGGTTGGCTAGCGTCATGCCGAGCTGCTTGAGCTCGAGGCGCACGTTGTTCTTGTCGAGCAGTCGCAGCACCACCCGCTCGCCGTAGCTGGAGGGCATGGTGGAGACCCGCACGTCGACGGCGCGGCCGCCGATGCGCAATGAGATGCGGCCATCCTGGGGCACCCGCTTCTCGGCGATGTCCATGCGGGACATGACCTTGATGCGCGACACCAGCAAGGAGGCGAGCTTGCGATGGGGACGCAGTATCTCCCGCAGCACGCCGTCGATGCGGAAGCGGATGACCAAAGCCCGCTCGAAGGTCTCGATGTGGATGTCGGAGGCCTCTTCCTTGATCGCCTCGCTCAGCATGGCGTTGATGAGACGGATGATGGGGGCGTCGTCGTCGGCGTCCAGCAGATCCTCGCTCTGGGGCAGCTCTTCGGCCAGGGCGAAGAAGTCCATCTCGTTGCCGAGATCCTCCATCAGCTGGCGCGCCTCGGAAGAGTCGCGCTGGTAGTGGGCCATCAGCAGCGTCTCGAACTCGTCATGACCCAGCTGCTCCACCGCGAAGGCGCACCCCGCCACTCGGCGCACCTCCAGCAGGGTCTGCGGCGCCACCCCCTGGCGACAGAGCAGCACGGGGGCGCCCTGACGCTCGGTCAGGATGGCCCCGAAGTTGCGGGCGAAGGCAAACGGCAGTTCCGGCAAGGGGGCCGGCAGCTCGCTGCCATCGAGCTGGTAGGCGGCCATCAGGGCTTGCTCTGCACGAAGGGTTGCCCCTGCACCTGGGTTTTGGCCCCGGTGGCGGTGGACTGCTGCTGGGCCTTCATCCGCTCGATCTGCTGCTGCACCTCGGGGGAGAGCATCACATCCTGACCATAGGCCGGCAGCACCTGACGGGGCGGCGAGGTGGCATAGCCCTCCTCGGCCGCCAGGTTCAACTGTTCCGCACGGAACAGGGTGTACTTGTTGCTGGAGACCCCGGAATAGACGTTGGCATCGCGCAATATGGTCGGCCGGATGAAGACCATCAGGTTACGCTTGGCGGTGGTGTTGGAAGTGGAGCGGAACAGGTAGCCCAGCACCGGGATATCCCCCAATATTGGCACCTTGGAGACCTGCTCCTTGGTCTGCTCGTCCATCAGGCCGCCCAGCACCACTGTCTCGCCGCTCTTCACCAGGACGGCGTTCTTGACGGTACGGGTATCGAAGGTGGGGCCCAGGTTGGCGGTACCCGTCGCCTGGGTCTGGGCCACGCTGGAGACCTCCTGCTCTATGTTGAGCAGCACCGAATCCCCTTCGTTGATCTGGGGCGTCACCACCAGCTTGGTGCCCACAGTCTTGCGCTCTATGGTGTTGAACACCTGGTCGCTGGTGGTGGAACTCTGGGAGCCGCTCTGCACCGGCACTTCCTGGCCGACATTGAAGGAGGCTTCCTTGTTGTCCATGGTGACTATGCTCGGGGTCGAGAGGATGTCGTTCTTGGTGTTGGTGGAGAGCGCCGTCACCAGCATGGCCCAGTCCCCCTTGTAGAAACCGGCCGCCATGCCGCTGAAATCACCGAGCAGGTTCTCAAGCCCGTCGGTGTTGCCGTTGTCCTTGTAATCCTTGCCCGCGATGATGGCCGGCCCTATGGGCAGACCGGTATTGGTGAACTGGGTGCCGCCGCCATTGGCGTTGCCCCACTGCACCCCGAGGTTGAGGCCGTCGCCATCCTGGATCTCGACGATGATCGCCTCCACCAGCACCTGGGCGCGGCGAATGTCGAGCTTGGCGATGACCTGCTCCAGCTCGGCCATGACGTCCGGCTGGGCGGTGATCACCAGGGCATTGGTGGTCTCGTCGGCGGAGATGGCGAGCTGGCCGCCGCCTATGCTGGCGCCACCGCCGGTGGCTGTGGTGGCCGCGCCACCCTTCTTGTCAGCGGCGATGCTGGAGCTGACCCCCTTGAGCACGTCCACCAGATCCTTGGCCTTGCCATATTTGAGGTAGAAGACCCGGGTGTTGCCCTGGCTCTGCAGGTCCCGGTCGAGCTGGCGCACCATCTGGATGATGCGGGCACGGGCCTTGGGCTCACCGCTGATCACCACGGAGTTGGTGCGCTCGTCGGCCACCACCTTGGGAGAGAGCAGCAGGGAGGCGTTGGCGCCCTGGTTGTTGCCATCCTTGTTGAGGTTGGTCACCAGCCGCACCATCTCGCCGGCGGAGGCATATTTGAGCTTGATGACGTCCATCTCCTGATCGCCTGCGCGATCCACTCGGCGCACCACCTCCACCAGACGGTTCACCACGGCGGCGCGGCCTGTGATGAGCAGCACGTTGGAGGGCTCGTAATGGACCACGTTGCCGCCACCGGCATTGTCGTTGAGCTGGCGCAGCAGGGGCGCGAGTTCACGGACCGAGACGTTGCGCACCGGCACCACCCGGGTCACCATCTCGTCACCCACGCCGGGGTTGCTGTCATCCACCACGGGGATGGCTGAGGTCTTGGCATCCTTGGAGCGCACCACCTTGAGCACGCCATTGTTCATGGGCACCACGGCGAAGCCATAGACGTCGAGCACGCTCAGGAAGAACTGGTAGTACTGATCCTCATTGAGCAGATCGTAACTGCGGACGTTGATCTTGCCGCGCACCGAGGGCTCTATGATGATGGTCTTGTTCAGGTTCTTGCCGACCGTGTTGATGAACTCTTCGATGTCGGCATTCTTGAAACTGGCGGAATACTCGGTGGCCCAGGCAGAGCCAGCCATCATCAAGGCTGCCGCCACAGTGGCCAGACGCCAGCCCTTCCCTTTATTTATCATTCTTGGTGCTACTCCAATTCATTATTCTGACAAGCCGACATAGACGTCGTAGAGCTGTCCTTGCCGCTCGACGGTGACGGTCATTTCCGTGGCGCCCGCCACTTGCTGCATCGCCTGCATGGCCTGTGCGTTGTCCCGCAGATCCAGACCATTGATGCTGACCGCCAGGTCGTTGGCGACCAGTCCGAGTTGATTGAACACTTCGGGATTGCTGCCCGGGTTGAGGCGATAGCCGACCATGCGACCATCCACCCGGACCGGAGAAATATTGAGATAATCGGTGATCTTGCCAGGATTGCTCATCAACTCGCTGCGAACGGAGGAGAGCTCGGCCCCCTGCCGCGTCACCTTGGGCAGCGGCTTGCCGTACTCTTCCCCATCCAGCATCAGGGTCTCGTCACGGCCGTCCCGGGCGATGATGACCCTGTCGGCAAACACCTGACGGATCCTGGCCTGGGTGCCGTCGATGTAATCCCCTATGCCATAGGAGTTCTGCAGGCCGTTGTGGGCGATGATGGCGATGGACTTGCTTGGTTCTGTACTGGCCAGCACCCCGTTGAGCTGGGCATTGAGCTGGGTCTTGGGGGCATCGATCAGGGCCGCCTGGGCCACCTTGTCGGCCTGCGGCTGCTGCGCCTTGCCAAACAGGGAGAGCCGGCTGAGGTTGCCGAGATCGAGGCGGGCAGGTCCGGCGCCCTGGCCCGGAGTGACCGCAGGCTGCCAGGGCGCGGGTCGGGGGGACTGGGTGAGATCGAACAGACGCCAGGTGAGCACGGCGCACTGCTGGGCCAGCAACAGCAGAAGCAGCCAGAACAGAGGCTGGCTGAAACGGGAGAGTGGCACTGACTTGCAACGAGCCAGAAGGGAGCTCAACAAGTCATCCCTGAACGGTAGCGTCATCTTTATCAAAATATTCTGGCATCCAAATCGGTTGGCTATTGTGTACGGCAATGGACCCAGAGACAACCGACCGGATGGGATGAAGCTGTGAAAATTCAGATTCCGTCACACCCCGCTTCCCCCTGTTTCTATCCCGGGCCCTGCCTCTGGTATAATCAGGCTCCCTTTTCAGCCATCCCGGAGCCGATCCATGTCGAATCCAGCACAAAGCAGCACTCAGGTCCGTCTCGACAAGTGGCTGTGGGCGGCACGCTTCTACAAGACCCGCAGCCTGGCGCGGGATCAGATCGACGGCGGCAAGGTGCACTACAACGGCCAGCGCAGCAAACCGGGCAAGGCCGTCGAGGTCGGCGCCCTCGTCCGTTTCTGGCAGGGCCAGGACGAACGGGAGGTGCGGGTGCTCGAGGTGAGCGAGCAGCGCAAAGCCGCCCCCCTGGCCCAACTGCTCTATGAAGAGACCGAGGAGAGCCTGAAGAAACGGGCCCAGAACAGCGAGGCACGCCGCTTCAACAGCCAGTTCGCCCCAAGCCCGGAGCGCCGCCCCGACAAGCAGGAGCGACGCCAGCTGCTCAAGGTCAAGCAATACTGACTCGCCCTTGTGGCCCCTTTATGACGACAGGAGCGGGAATTAGTTCCTAACCACCTGTTTAACAATGTATTTATCTTTTCCCCCAGAAAACCCTAGGAAAGCATGATGAGTAACCAAGATCTCCTGTATCGCTATCTGTTCGAAGAGTACGAAGTCCGGGGGGAGCTGGTCCAGCTGGATAGTACCTATCGTCACATCGTCGATGCCCAGAACTACCCGGTACAGGTACAGAAACTGCTGGGTGAACTGCTGGTCGCCACCAGCCTGCTGACCGCCACCCTCAAGTTCGAAGGCTCCATCACGGTGCAGCTGCAAGGGGACGGGCCGGTGCGTCTGGCGGTGATCAACGGCGATCACAACCAGCAACTGCGCGGCGTGGCCCGCTATGAAGGCGAGCTGCCGACCGACGACAAGCTGCAGAGCCTGATTGGCAACGGCCAGCTGGTGATCACCATCACCCCTGAAGAGGGCGAGCGCTATCAGGGCATCATAGCCCTGGAGGCCGACACCCTGGCGGCCTGTCTCGAGCAGTACTTCGCCCAGTCCGAGCAACTCGCCACCAAGCTCTGGATCCGCACCGGCCACCACCAGGGCCAGCCCCGCGCCGCAGGCATACTGCTGCAGGAGCTGCCCGCCCAGAGCGAGGATCACGGCGCCGATTTCGACCACCTGATCCAGCTCACCAGCACCATCAAGGATGAAGAGCTGTTCGGTCTGGAGGCCGAAGAGATCCTCTACCGCCTCTACCATCAGGACAAGGTACGGGTGTTCGATCCCCAGGCGATCGAGTTCCGCTGCACCTGCTCCCGCGCTCGCTGCGAAGGGGCTCTGCTGCAGATAGAGAAGGAGGAGGCGGTGGCCATGGTGCAGGAGCTCGGCAAGATCGACATGCACTGCGATTACTGCGGCGCTCACTACCAATTTGATGGAATAGACATCGAAACCCTGTTCAGCGGGGCTCCCGGTAATGATGCAAACAAGTTACACTAATTGAAGGCGGGCAAAACCCGCCTTTAACTTAAATAACAAAAAAATACCCTATTTTATAAAGTTTGATGGCGATCGCTAAACCCTACCACCTAAGTGATAGGATGAACGTCAGATAGAACCCTACACACCTCTGAACCCAGGAGAACATAATGACTATCGTGGTAGAACCCACCCTGGCCCAACAACTGAAGCTGGACCAATACGGTATCAAAAACAGCCAGGAAATCGTTCGCAACCCCTCCTATGAGCAGCTTTTCGCAGAAGAGACCCGCCCAGACCTGGAAGGATTCGAACGTGGCGTCGTCACCGAACTCGGTGCCGTCAATGTCAACACCGGCATCTTCACCGGCCGTTCCCCAAAAGATAAATATATCGTCAAGGACGGCACCACCCAGGATACTGTGTGGTGGTCTGACCAGGGCAAGAACGATAACAAGGCAATCACCCCGGAAGTGTGGTCACATCTGAAATCCCTGGTGACCAAACAGCTCTCCGGCAAGCGCCTGTTCGTGGTGGATGGCTACTGCGGCGCCAACCCGGACACCCGCCTGGCGGTGCGCATCATCACAGAGGTGGCCTGGCAGGCACACTTCGTGAAGAACATGTTCATCCGCCCGAGCGAAGAAGAACTGAAAACCTTCAAACCGGACTTCGTGGTGATGAACGGTGCCAAGTGCACCAACCCGAACTGGAAGGAGCAGGGTCTCAACTCCGAGAACTTCGTCGCCTTCAACATGACAGAGAAGATGCAGCTCATCGGTGGCACCTGGTACGGTGGCGAGATGAAGAAGGGCATGTTCTCCATGATGAACTACTTCCTGCCCCTGCGCGGCATCGCCTCCATGCACTGCTCCGCCAACGTGGGCAAGGATGGGGACGTGGCCATCTTCTTCGGCCTCTCAGGTACCGGCAAGACCACCCTCTCCACCGATCCCAAGCGCCAGCTGATCGGCGATGACGAGCACGGCTGGGACGACCACGGCGTATTCAACTTCGAAGGGGGCTGCTACGCCAAGACCATCAAGCTCTCCAAGGAAGCCGAACCGGATATCTACAACGCCATCCGTCGCGACGCGCTGCTGGAGAACGTGACGGTCGCGGCCGACGGCACCATCGACTTCGACGATGGCTCCAAGACCGAGAACACCCGGGTCTCCTACCCCATCTATCACATCGAGAACATCGTCAAGCCGGTCTCCAAGGCGGGTCATGCCAACAAGGTGATCTTCCTGACCGCCGATGCCTTCGGGGTGCTGCCTCCGGTCGCCAAGCTGACCAAGGAGCAGACCAAGTACCACTTCCTGTCTGGCTTCACCGCCAAGCTGGCCGGTACCGAGCGCGGCATCACAGAGCCGACCCCGACCTTCTCCTCCTGCTTTGGCGCCGCCTTCCTCAGCCTGCACCCGACCAAGTACGGTCAGGAGCTGGTGAAGCGGATGGAAGCCGCAGGGGCGGAAGCCTACCTGGTGAACACCGGCTGGAACGGCACCGGCAAGCGCATCTCCATCAAGGACACCCGCGCCATCATCGACGCCATCCTGGATGGTTCCATCGAGCAGGCGCCGACCAAGGTGCTGCCTGTCTTCAACCTGGAAGTGCCGACCGAGCTGCCGGGCGTGAACCCGGCCATCCTCGACCCGCGCGACACCTATGCCGACCAGGCCGAGTGGGACGCCAAGGCCCAGGATCTGGCCCAGCGCTTCATCAAGAACTTCGAGCGCTTCACCGACAACGACGAAGGCAAACGCCTCGTTGCTGCGGGTCCGCAGCTGTAAGCTGCGTCCTGCCAAGGTGACAACCCCATACCGGTCAGCCCAGCTGGCCGGTATTTTTTGGTCGATGCGCGGCATATGGATCCTGCCAAGCCTTGCCTTGCAGGCGGTTGCGCGTTAGATTCAGCCAAACTTTATACAATATACAATTTTGCAACCTGCCCGTGACTCAAGCATGACCCTACCCTACAAGACCCGTACCCAGATGGTGATGGAGAACCTCCGCGGCCGGATTTTGCGTGGGGAGTTTGCGGCAGGCGCCCCCTTGCGCCAAGACGCCATCGCCAAGGAGCTGGCGGTGAGCCGCATTCCGGTGCGGGAAGCGCTGATGCAGCTGGAGGCCCAGGGGCTGGTGAAGTTCGAGGCCCATCGCGGCGCCGTGGTCACCATGCTGGACGCCTCGGCCATCGAGGAGCTCTTTTATTTGCGGGCGCTGCTGGAAGCCGATACCCTGTTCCACGCCGTCGACCTGATGACGGAGGAGACCTTCGCCAAGGCGCAAGCCATCCTGGCCCAGTTTGATCTGGCGCTGGAGTCCGGCACCCAGATCGAACACTGGGCCGAGTTGAACCACAGTTTTCACGCCACCCTCTATCAGGCCGCCAATCGTCCCCAGGCACTGGATCTCATCGCCCAGATCAATCTGAGCTGCGATCGCTACGTGCGCTTCGAGCTGCTGTTCGCCCAGGGCGGCGTGGACAAGGCCGAGCGTGAACACGCCCGCCTGCTGGAGCTGTGCCGCGCCCGCCGCAAGCACGAGGCCGTGGTACTGCTCAAGCAACATATCGAGGCGGCAGGCCAGTCGATCCGACAGATCCTGGCAAGCGGCCACAATCAGTGAACACTCACATCATCACAATCTGGCAATAACGACATGAATCATTTCGAGATTATTGAAACCCGCGTCGCCCAGGTCAGGGCCACTCTGGCCACGTTGGAACTGGACGCCTTCATCGTTCCCCACGACGACGAGCACCTGGGGGAGTACATTCCCGCCTACGCCGAGCGGCTGGACTGGATCACGGGTTTCAACGGCTCCGCCGGCCTCGCCATCATCATGGCGCAGCGGGCGGCCCTGTTCGTCGACGGTCGTTATACGGTGCAGGCCCGCATGCAGGCACCGGCCGAGCTGTTTGAGTTTCTTCACCTGAACGAAGATCCCCACATCCAGTGGCTGGCAGATCAACTGCCGTCCGGCGCCCGGGTCGGCTTCGATCCCCGCCTGCACAGCCTCGCCTGGTACCAGAGCGCCAAGCCAATACTGGCCGAGCGCGGCATAGCACTGGTTCGGGTCGATGAGAACCCCATCGATCTGCACTGGAGCGATCGCCCCGCCCCGACCAAGACCCCTGTCATCCTCTACAGCGAGGAGCTGGCGGGCCAGTCCAGCCAGGCCAAGCGCGAGCTGCTGGCGGCGGACCTGCGCAAGCGCGGGCTGGATGCGGTGCTGCTGACCCAGGCCGAGCCCATCAACTGGCTGCTCAACCTGCGCGGCCGCGATGTGGAGCGGCTGCCGGTGGTGCTGGGTTTCGCCGTGCTCTACGCCAACACCAGCATGGATTTCTTCGTCGACACCGACAAGATCGACTGCATCGCCTTCACCCGCCACGTGGGGCAGGATGTCTCCGTCTACCCCATCGACAAGCTGGGTGACGTGCTGCAACGCATCGGCGAGGATCAGCAGAAGGTGCTGGCCGACCCTAACACCGCCAACGCCTGGACCCAGCTCGTCATGGAAGAGGCGGGCGCCATCCTGGTGGCAGGGCAGGATCCGACCATGCTGCCCAAGGCGTGCAAGAACGCCGTGGAGCTGGCCGGCATGCAGCGCGCCCATCTGCGCGACGGCGTCGCCGTCACCCGCTTCCTCGCCTGGCTGGATCGCCTGATCGCCTCCGGCGACTATCAGGATATGGATGAGGGCACCCTGGCCGATCGCCTGGAAGCCTTCCGCCGCGAGCAGGATCACTACATCGAGCCAAGCTTTGACACCATCTCTGCGCTGGGTCCCAACGCCGCCATGTGCCACTACCGTCACACCAACGGCACCCCGCGCCCCTTCGGTCAGGACAGCATCTACCTGGTGGATTCCGGCGCCCAGTATCTGGACGGCACCACCGACATCACCCGCACCGTCAAGGTCGGTGAGGTCACCGAGGAGCACAAGGCGATGTTCACCCGGGTGCTGCAGGGCCATATCGCCCTGGATCAGGCCCGCTTCCCCCGCGGCACCGCCGGCATCCAGCTCGACGTGCTGGCCCGCATGCCCCTGTGGCAGGCCGGTTACAACTACGACCACGGCACAGGCCACGGGGTCGGCCACTTCCTCAGCGTGCACGAAGGCCCGCAGCGCATCGCCCCCAAGGGCAGCCTGGTGGCCCTGCAGCCGGGCATGGTGCTCTCCAACGAACCGGGTTACTACCGGGAAAACGGCTTCGGCATCCGCTGCGAGAACCTGGTGGTGGTGACCGAGCTGGAGCAGCTGGGCGAGCTGGCGATGCTGGGCTTCGAGCGGCTGACTTACGTGCCGTTCGATATCCGTCTCATCGATCGCAGCCTGCTGAGCCAGGCCGAGTTCCGCTGGATCAACGACTATCATGCCGAGGTCTACCGCCGCCTGAGCCCGCTGCTGGAGGGCGAGGATCTCGCCTGGCTGGAGCAGGCGACCCGCCTCATCTGATCGCAGACAGCCGAGGTTGTCCGGTGAAACAGGGCCTGCGGGCCCTGTTTCTATATCTGTGGTCTGCCACAGCCGACCCCCTTGCATCGACTCCTCGGGCCTTCTACCCTGTGCCTCCTTTTTTGGCTGCCCCGCAGCAGAAACCCGATGAGAGGAGCCCCGATGCACTCGTCCCCCGTATTACGCCTTGCCACCCACGCCGACATGCACGCCATCTGGCAGATCGACGCCGACGTCTTCGGGGAGGATGTCTACCCCGCCTTCTTCTTCCGTCAGGCCATGGATCTGTGGCCCGCCTTGCTGGTCGTGGCGGAGCTGGAGGGCAGGCTGCTGGGTTATGCCCTGGGAGGCCTGGGTCAGGATCGGTCGCAGGGCTGGCTGCTCTCTCTGGCGGTGCGGCCCGAGGCCCGCGGCTTTGGCCTGGCCGAGCGCATGATGCGGCAGGTGGAGCAGGCACTGGCAGAACTGCAGGTGGCACGAGTCAGGCTGACCGTGGATCCGGCCAATCCGGCCCAGCGCCTCTACTTGCGCCTCGGCTACGTCCTGCTGGCCGAGGAGCCCGGCTATTTCGGCCCCGGGGAGGATCGCCTGCTGCTGGAGAAGGCCCTGAGCTGACCCGTATCGGGGACTGACCGCCGTTCAGGCCACATAATTGGTTACACTTTGCGGGTTTAATGCACAATCCGGTTGGCGTAGAGTGGATTGCATCAAACCGATTAACCCGATGCCCGCCCAGGAGGCCCATCATGTTGAAACGTATTGCTCTCGTCACCCTGCTGGCCGCCACCACCGCCATCACCGGCTGCGCCAACAGCGACGTCTACTCCGGCGATGTCTACACCAAGGATCGCGCCAAGCAGGTTCAGACCGTCAGCTACGGCACCATCATCTCCACCCGCCCGGTGAAGATCCAGGCCGATGAGAACTCCCTGATCGGCACCATAGGCGGCGCCGTAGTCGGTGGCCTGCTCGGCAGCACCATAGGGGGCGGTCGCGGCAGCGACATCGCCGCCGCCGGGGGGGCCATCGCAGGCGCTGCCGCCGGCAAGGCTGCCGGTGACAAGCTCAACCAGGTGGATGGCGTCGAGCTCGAGATCAAGAAAGAGAACGGCGAATCCATCGTCGTGGTGCAAAAGGCCAGCCCCACCTTCGTGCCCGGCGCCCGGGTCCGCATGACCCAGGGCAATGGCAGCATCAACGTGGCCGTGGTGAACTGATCCCGACGGACGCTTTCCATCAGCAAACAAAAAGGTGAGCCTGGGCTCACCTTTTTTGCATTCAGTGCAAGCCTGGCCCCTCAAGCATCCAGGTGCAGCCAGGCCGCAATGGCCAGTTGCAGGCCCACGAGATCGGTGCCGTGCAGCAGGGCCGACAACCGCTCTTCCCCCGCCTCCGCCAGCAAACGCTGCTGCCCCCGAAGAGCGGGCAACCAGGCAGGGACCTGCGCCAGGTTCTCGGCGGCCTCGACCACCAGGTCGCAACCCTGCAGCATCCCTTGCAGCGCCAGCGGCCGCTCCTCATCCCCGCACTCCAGCCAGAGCTGCTCGTGATGCTGCCAGAGCTGCAGGCCGAGCGTGATGCAGGCCTTGCCATCGAGCCCGCCGACATCCGGCAAGGGTTGCGCCGCCAGGGGCTTGCCGAGCCCCGCCAGCTGATAGCCCCGCTGCGCCTTGGATTGGGCCCCCAACCTGACGCCCCCCAGCTCCGCCAGGCGCGCGGCCAGCCCGAACAGGGCCCTCGCCTCGCCGGACTTGAGCTCCAGCTCCAGCTCGTCGATATCGGTGCGCCCCAGGGTGCCGACGATCTCCCCTCTATCCCAGGCCAGCTCTATCTGGGCACCCTCGAAGGCGATGAGCCAGTGTCGGCGCAGGAAGTCGGTGCTGAATTGGGCCACCAGAGTGGACTGGATCTCGTCGCGCACGGCCAGACTCGGCCAGATGGCATCAGGGAAGGCGGACAGGGTCGGCAGATCCCCGCTCACCGGGGCATTGTATTCGGGTCTGGCGTGCAGCCCGCCGACCACCTGGCCACGACATTTGATGGTCTGTTCGGAAAATTGGTCGCTGCGGCGGATCCGCAATCCCATGTCGAGCCGGCGTAAATCCAGCTTGGGCGTATCGAAATAGACATTGCCGAGGCGAACCTGCTCAGAGGAGATAATTTCAAGTGAATTCAGAAAGTTGGAGAGAGATTCTTGAATATTGCTGGTGACGAAAAACTTTATCTCGATCTCAGTTTGCATAGTCATTCCGGGCAGGCAGGCAACTTTGGGGGGCATGATCCGGGTCGCGAGGATATAATGCCAGCGATAGATAAGGATTAATTCACGGTTTTATTGATGGCACAGTTCGGTTATCCTGCGCCCCTCATAAAATCGTATCGAGTGTTTTTTCACCGACACAGGTTTGGCCATGCCAGTAAATACTATTTTGGGTCTTTTTGCCAAGTCCCCCATCAAGCCGCTGCAGAAGCATATCGTCAAGGTTCACCAGTGCTCCCAGCAGCTGGTTCCCTTCTTTGATGCCGTTGCCGAAGACCGTTGGGAAGATGCCGAAAATATCCGGCAACAGATAGCCCAACTGGAAAAAGAAGCGGATATTCTCAAACGCGAAATTCGCCTCAAACTGCCTCGCGGTCTGTTTCTGCCGGTCGCCCGTACCGATCTGCTGGAACTGCTGACTCAGCAGGACAAGATTGCCAATCGTGCCAAGGATATTTCCGGCCGCATGCTTGGCCGCAAGATGGAATTCCCCACCGAGATGCGTGCCGATTTCATGGCCTATCTCAAACGTTGTATCGATGCGACCGCCCAAGCCGAAAAAGCCATCGGAGAACTCGATGAGCTGCTCGAAACCGGCTTTAAAGGACGTGAAGTTGAAATGGTTGCCGAGATGATCCACCAGCTGGATCTTATCGAGGACGATACTGACACCATGCAGATCGGGCTGCGCCAACAGCTGCAAGCGGTTGAGCACAAGTACAATCCGATCGACGTTATGTTCCTCTACAAGATCCTCGAATGGGTAGGTGACCTGGCTGATCAGGCCGAGCGCGTTGGCGCCCGTCTGGAACTGATGCTGGCTCGTTCGTAATCGACTGACTGGGTAAACACTACTAATGGACATTATCGCAAATTACGGCACCACCCTGGTGCTCGTGGCGGCCTTGTTCGGCTTTTTGATGGCCTGGGGCATTGGTGCGAACGACGTCGCCAACGCCATGGGCACATCGGTCGGCACCAAGTCTCTGACCATACGTCAGGCGATCATCATCGCCATGATCTTCGAGTTCGCAGGTGCCTATCTGGCCGGTGGCGAAGTCACGGCGACCATCCGTAACGGCATCATAGATACCAATGCCTTCACCGATACCCCGGATCTGCTGGTGCTCGGCATGATAGCCTCCCTGCTGGCCGCCGGCCTCTGGCTGATCCTGGCCTCCTACTTCGGCTGGCCCGTCTCCACCACGCACTCCATCATAGGGGCCATCGTCGGCTTCGCCGTGGTGAGCGTCGGCCCGGAAGCGGTGCAGTGGAGCAAGTTTGGCGGCATAGTCGGCTCCTGGGTGGTCACACCGGCCATCTCGGGCATCATCGCCTACTTCATGTTCATCAGCGTGCAGAAGCTCATCTTCAACACCGACAACCCGCTGGCCAACGCCAAGCGCTATGTCCCCTTCTACATGTTCCTGACCGCGCTGGTCATCTGCCTGGTGACCATCAAGAAGGGGCTGACCCACGTCGGTCTGCACCTGAGCGACGGCGAGGGCATCCTGCTCTCCATCGCCATCTCGGTGACCCTCTCCATCGGTGGCTGGTTCTACATTCGCGGTCAGCAGTACAACCCGCAGGATGACAACAAGATGCACTTCGCCAACGTGGAGAAGGTATTCGGCATCCTGATGGTGATCACCGCCTGTGCCATGGCCTTCGCCCACGGCTCAAACGATGTGGCCAACGCCATAGGCCCGCTCTCCGCCGTGGTATCCACCGTCGAGAGTGCCGGCCAGATCACCGGCAATTCCCACATCGCCTGGTGGATACTGCCCCTTGGCGGCATAGGTATCGTCATCGGTCTGGCCACCATGGGTGAGAAGGTGATGGCCACCGTCGGCACCGGCATCACCCACCTGACCCCGAGCCGTGGCTTCGCCGCCCAGCTGGCGACCGCAGCCACCGTGGTGATCGCCTCGGGTACAGGTCTGCCCATCTCCACCACCCAGACCCTGGTCGGTGCCGTGATGGGGGTGGGTCTGGCCCGTGGCATCGCCGCCCTGAACCTGGGCGTGCTGCGCAACATCGTGGTCTCCTGGGTCATCACCCTGCCCGCCGGCGCCATCCTGGCCATCGCCATCTTCTACGTGCTGCAGGCCTGCTTCTCCTAAGCCGGTTGCAACCTACAGACGGCAAAAAGCCCGGGTCGGTGACTCGGGCTTTTTTATGTCTCTGCTTTGCCTCAAACGGTCGATGACGCGTCGCTCATCGACCCTGTAGAAGCGCTTATTCCTCGATAAAGGTCCACTCGTCGCGCACCCGGCTGATGGCATCGAGCCGCCGCTTGGCGAGCTGCTCGCGGATCCCCTCCCCCTTGAAACCCGCCGCCACTATCTCCTTGACCGGCACCGCCTGGGCCGCCGCCAGGGCCTGGGCCACATAGTCCGGCTGACTGTAGACCTTCTCTTCGAAACCGGTACGACCGTGGAAGTCGGCGCGGCAGGCATCCAGCAGCTGGGCGAAGCGCTCCGGCCTGCGCCAGGCATCCGCCTTGTCGAACACCTTGAGCAGGGTCGGCGGCTTGAGATCGAAGGCGATGTGGATGTGGGTGTGCAGATCGCTCACCAGCAGGGCCAGATCGCGGCAGTCGTTCGGCACCCTGAACCGCTCGCAGAAATCCCGGATGAGGGGCAACCCTTTCTGGCCGTGGCCGTGGTGGCTCGGCCAGAACGCAGGGGGGGTCAGGCCCTTGCCAAAGTCGTGGCAGAGGGCGGCGAAGCGGACCGGTAGATCCGGGGAGCGCTGGCAGGCCTGATCCAGCACCATCAGGGTGTGAATGCCGGTGTCTATCTCAGGGTGCCACTTGGCGGGGGCCGGCACCCCGAACAGGGCGTCCAGCTCGGGGAAGAGCGCCTTGAGGGCACCGCAGTCGCGCAATACCTCGAAGAAGACCCTGGGGGTCCGTCCCAGCAGCACCTTCTCCAGCTCCTTCCAGACCCGCTCCGGGGTCAGGTGGGCGAGTTCGCCGGCGTCGGTCATCTCCCGCATCAGGGCCAGGGTGTCGGGGGCCACCACGAAGCCCTGCTCATGGAAACGGGCGGCGAAGCGGGCCACCCGCAGGATGCGCAGGGGATCCTCGGCGAAGGCCGGGGAGACGTGGCGCAGCAGCCGCGCCTCCAGATCCCGGAGACCGCCGTAGGGATCGTGCAGTTGCCCGCTCTCGTCTTCGGCGATGGCGTTGATGGTGAGATCCCGGCGCAGCAGATCTTGCTCCAGCGTCACCTCGGGGGCTGCGTGGCAGACGAAACCGGTATAGCCCTGCCCCTGCTTGCGCTCGGTGCGCGCCAGGGCGTACTCCTGCTGGGTGCTGGGGTGGAGAAACACCGGAAAGTCGCGGCCGACCTGAGTGAACCCCAGGTTCAGCATCTGTTCCACAGTGGCACCGACCACCAGGTGATCCCTGTCCCCCTGGGGCAAGCCCAACAGGCGATCCCGGACCGCCCCCCCAACCAGATAAATCTGCACGCGCACTCTCCCTCGATAAACCTGCCTCGATGATACCGCTTTTGGCCGTCATAGACGATGCGCCCGCGAGAGACGCGCCCGCCGCCCAGGGAGAAAGCGCAGTAAGATGGCCGCTTCTTGCCATTATCCGGGCGCGATCACCCCCGCTATTTGAGGCACCGGCTATGATGCCCCTCTTATGGTGTCCGGGTCTTTGACATCCCTCTGGGGAGGCTTTAACCTGCCGCCCATAACAATGGAATGGATCCTTATGTACACACAGTTCTTCGGTCTGTCGGAGCCCCCGTTCTCCATCTCGCCCAACCCCAGATACCTCTATATGAGCGAACGTCACGGGGAGGCCCTCGCCCACCTCAACTACGGGTTGCAGGACGGTGGCGGCTTCGTGCTGCTGACGGGGGAAGTAGGTACGGGCAAGACCACGGTCTCCCGCTGTCTGCTCCAGCAATTGCCCGCCGAGACCGAGATCGCCTACATCCTCAATCCTTCCCTGACCGAGCGGGATCTGCTGGCGGCCATCTGTGACGAGTTCCAGTTGCCCTACGGCGAGGAGGCCAGCCTCAAGCAGCTGTTCGATCTCATTCGCGATCATCTGCTGGCCAACCTGGCGGCGGGCAAGCGCAGCGTGGTACTGGTGGATGAGGCCCAGCATCTGCTGCCCGGCGTGCTGGAGCAGTTGCGACTGCTCACCAACCTGGAGACGGACGAGAAGAAGCTGCTGCAGGTGGTGCTCATCGGCCAGCCGGAGCTGCAACAGATGCTGCGCCAGCCCCTGCTGCGCCAGCTGGCCCAGCGCATCACGGCCCGCTATCACCTGCTGCCGCTCTCCCGCCAGGACGTGGATGCCTATGTGCGCTTCCGGCTGCAGGTGGCGGGCTGCGTCCAGCCCATCTTCACCCCAAAGGCGATCCAGACCCTGCATCGCCTCTCCGGCGGCATCCCGCGCCTCATCAACCTCATCTGCGATCGCGCCCTGATCGCCGCCTTCGCCCGCGGCAGCCACAAGATAGTGCACGGCGACATCAGCCAGTCGGCCTATGAAGTGAGCGGCATTCGCGACGAGGGCACCTGGCAGTCCGGTCTGCTGGTCGCGCTGGCCGGTGCCCTGCTGGTCGCCACCGGCTGGTGGGGCTGGCAGTGGCTCGGCGTCTTCCCGACCCGTCCCCTGGTCAAGGTGGAGGTGCCGGTCAAGGTGGATGAGACACCGGAGCAGCAGGAGCAGCTGACCCGCGCCATCAATCAGGCGCTGGACCCCGGAGTGGCCATGCAGAATCTCTACAAGGTGTGGGGCTACCAGACCGAGCTGGAGGAGTCGACCTGTGACGACGCCCCCCGCGCCGGGCTGCGCTGCCAGGAAGGGGAAGCCACCCTGGCCGAGCTTCAGGCCCTGCAACACCCGGCCCTCATCAGCCTGACCGACGAGACCGGCGGTCTCTACTATGCCACCCTGGTCAGCCTGGGGCCGGACAAGGCGTCCCTGCTCATCGGCAATCAGAGCTGGCAGGTGGACAGACAGTGGCTCGCCGACGCCTGGGGAGGCAGCTATACCCTGCTGTGGCGCATGCCCAAGGGCGGGGTGACCCTGATCGGCAGCAATGCCGGTGCGACCCAGGTGCAGTGGCTGGACAATGCGCTGAGCCGCGCCATGCAGCAACCGGATCGCAAGGTGAGCCGCTTCGATGCCACCCTCAAGAACAAGCTGCAACAGTTCCAGCGCGAGCAGGGGCTGACCCCGGACGGCATCGCCGGCAGCAATACCCTGCTGCGCCTGAATGTGGTGGCCGGTGAACCCATGCCGAGGCTGGAGGATGAATCCCTGCGTGCCAGCACCCCTGTCGATCTGGATGCCGTGGCGGATGACGCCATGGATCCCCTGGTGGAGGAGGCCTCCTGATGTCTACCCTGCTCAAGGCTCTGCGCCGCGCCGATCAGCCCCAGTTCACGCCCCACATGCCCCTCATGGGCCTGCCCGTGAGCCAGGAGGAGGAGCCGAACCGCCGCTGGATCTGGTGGCTGCTGGCCCCCCTTGCCCTGATCATGGGGGCGGCCGCCAACTATGGCTGGCACCTCTATCATCTCAAGCCCATAGAACAGCAGATCGAGGTGAAGGAGGTGGTGACGCCCCCCTTCGTGCGGGTCGAGCCCAGACCCATGATCACCCGCCCGCTGCCTCCGCCCCTGCCAGAACCCGTGGTGCAGCCCAAACCCGCTGCTGCGGCTCCCGCAACGGCGACCGCCGGCAACGGCACCCAGAGCCTGGCAGAGCGCATCATGATGGCCCTCAACAACACCCCGCTGGTGGAAGAGACGGCGCCCCAGGCCCAGCCCCAGTCCGGCGCCATGCCGATCAGCGCCCTGGATCCCGCGCTGAAACAGCAGGTGCCTCCCCTGACCTATGGCGCCCACAATTTCTCCTCCGACCCGGCCAAACGCGCCGTGGTGCTCAACGGGCGGGAGTTGCACGAGGGCAGCGAGGTCGCCCCCGGGGTGCTGCTGGTCGCCATCGCCCAGGATTACATCATCCTGCAGGTCGGCGGTCAGCATGTCAGCCTCAAGGCGCTGCAGGACTGGCGCGGCTGAGCGAACCACAATGGCAAGCCGGGCCTGCGGGCCTGGCCGGCAGTTCAAGAGGGAGCCCGAGAGCTCCCCTTTTTAATCAAGACATGAGAACCCCGTGAGCAATTCAGATAACAGCACTTTCGCCACCCGGGCGTTGTACTGGTATCAGCGCCAAGACTGCTACACGTTGGTCAATTTAGTTTTAAATCAATAGCATGAGAATAATGTGAGCAATTCAGATAACAGCACTTTCGCGACCCGGATCCTGGACTGGTACCAGATCCACGGCCGCAAGACCCTGCCCTGGCAGGAGGACAAGACCCCCTACCGGGTCTGGATCTCCGAGATCATGCTGCAGCAGACCCAGGTCGCCACCGTCATCCCCTACTATCAGCGGTTCATGGCCCGCTTCCCCGATGTGCTGGCGCTGGCCGATGCCCCCATCGACGAGGTGCTGCACCACTGGACCGGGCTTGGCTACTACGCCCGTGCCCGCAACCTGCACAAGGCGGTCCAGCAGATCCGCGATCTGCACGGCGGTCTGTTTCCGGAGCGACTGGACGAGGTGATGGCCCTGCCTGGGATAGGGCGCTCCACCGCTGGCGCCGTGCTCTCCCTCTCCCTCGGTCAGCCCCACGCCATTCTGGACGGCAACGTCAAGCGGGTGCTCACCCGCTGGCTGGCGCTGCCGGGCTGGCCAGGGCAGAAGCTGGTGGAGAACGATC
Source organism: Aeromonas genomosp. paramedia (assembly GCF_023093515.1). NCBI lineage: Bacteria > Pseudomonadati > Pseudomonadota > Gammaproteobacteria > Aeromonadales > Aeromonadaceae > Aeromonas > Aeromonas genomosp. paramedia. The sequence continues at coordinate 199,537 of NZ_JAAROG010000001.1, read as the reverse complement.
TCTGGGAGCTGGCGACCCGCCTCACCCCAAGGCTAGGCGTGGCCCACTACAACCAGGCCATGATGGACATGGGGGCCACCGTCTGCACCCGCAGCAAGCCCGCCTGCGATCGCTGCCCGGTGCAGGCCGATTGCCAGGGGCTGTCGCAGGGCAACCCCACCGCCTACCCCAACAGCAAACCGAAGAAGAGCATTCCGGCCCGCAACGGCATCATGCTGATCATTCGTCACGGTGACCAGCTGCTGCTGGAGAAGCGCCCCCCCCAGGGGATCTGGGGCGGCCTCTACTGCTTCCCCCAAGTGGAGTCCCTGGCCGAGATCGAAGGGCGCCTGCAGGGGCTGGGACTCGATGAGACCGACTACCGGGAGCTCGCTGGATTTCGCCACACTTTCAGTCACTTCCACCTCGATATTCGGCCCTTGCTGATCGAAATGGCTGCCCCGCCCCCCCCCTTGCTCATGGAAGCGGATTCCCGACTCTGGTATAACTTACGCCATCCTGCCGAGGTGGGATTGGCGGCCGCCACGGCCCGCCTGCTCGCCTACCCGGACTTACAACCACAGAGGTCAACATGAGCCGTACCGTATTTTGCCAGCGTCTGAAAAAAGAGGCTCCTGGCCTGGATTTCCAACTCTATCCCGGTGAACTCGGCAAGCGGATCTTCGACAACATCAGCAAGGAAGCCTGGACCGAATGGCAGAAGAAACAGGTGATGCTGATCAACGAGAAGAAGCTGAACATGATGAATCTCGAGCATCGCCAGCTGCTGGAAAAGGAGATGGTGAGCTACCTGTTTGAAGCGGGTGAAGTGGCCATCGACGGTTACACCCCTCCCAGCCAGTAAACCGGGTCGGCGAGCAGGGCGCAGAGTGCCGAAGCCCGGCATCTGCGGCCATGCGGCTCCCGCCCCGGTGCCAATGAGTTGTCCCTGTGATCCAGGCTGAGTGGCCCTCGACGGCTGGCCCTCTTCTGGTTCAAGGCAAATGAGTGACGGGCGGCCTCACCGCCCAGTTTGAGGATCTTATGGGTCGAATTTTTTGGCTGCTGTGCGCCCTGCTGTTTCTCTCTGCCTGCTCCTCTTCTCCCAAACCCGGGGCAGAAGACGAGGATCTGGTCAACGGCAAGGACATCCGCGGCTTCGAACACATGATCAGTGCGCTCTCCCATAACGTGAACGAGATATGGGGACGCGAGGCACTGTTTGCGGGCAAGTTTGACTACGTCAAATACACGGATCAATACAAGAGCCGGGCCCACGTCGACTTCTCCAGCGGCCACATCATGGTGGAGACTGTCTCGGGCATCGATCCCCGCGCCCACCTGCGCCGTGCCATCATAGAGACGCTGCTGACCCCGGACGATCCGGCGGAAGTGGATCTCTATTCGGATAGAGAGATCATGCCAGGTGGCGAGCCCTTCCTCTATGGCCAGGTGCTAGACACCCAGGGTCAGGCCATCCGTTCCAGCTGGCGCGCGGAGCGCTATGCCGACTACCTGCTGGCCAGCGCGATGAAGAAGCGCACCCTCGGCATCCGCACCATCTTCTTCGTCGACATCCCCATGGTGGCCAACCATGAGGACAAGCGCGGCTACAAGTACGCCAGCATCATCCGCGAGGCCTCCCGCAAGTACGGGGTCGCCGAGAGCCTGATCTATGCGGTGATCAAGACAGAGAGCAGCTTCAACCCCTATGCGGTCAGCCATGCCAATGCCTATGGCCTGATGCAGGTGATCCCGGCCACCGCCGGACGGGACGTCTATGTGCGGGTCAAGGGCAAGAACGGTCAGCCAACCCGGGAAGATCTGTTCAATCCGGCCTACAACATAGACGTGGGAACTGCCTATCTGCACCTGCTGCAGACCGTCTATCTGGCGGATATCCAGGATCCCCAATCCCGTCGCTATGCGGTGATCTCCGCCTACAACGGCGGTGCGGGCGGGGTGCTCAACACCTTCTCCAGCAACCGCAAGGCGGCCCCTGACATGATCAACCGGCTCTCCCCCGAGGCTGTCTATCAGGTACTGACCGAGCAGCACCCCAAGGCGGAGGCCCGTCGCTACCTCTACAAGGTCAACCAGGCCGAGAAAGGGTTCAAGCGCACCGTCGCCGTCCGGGCCGGCTGACGGCAGCCACAAAAACAGGAAGGGCGCTTATCTGGCGCCCTTCCCATCAGCATGGTCTGCAAACTTACTTGGCGATGAAGCCGCCCTTGCTCTGGGGCGCGGCACCTACCTTTTCCAGATGCTCGACCTCGACCTCTGTCTTGTTCCAGCTGTGGTCAACCTCGCCGCGGATGCGGATCAGGTCGTTCGGGCCCACTTCGACGCCGCGCCACACGTCCCCGTCCACTTCCACTTCCACTTCACCGCTCTCATCGCGGAAGCTGTAGTTCTCGCCGCCAAGGTGCTTGACCAGCTTGCCTTCTAGGGTCACCCACTGATCATCTGCCACGTCTTTCAACTGCGCGACCGAGACCTTGTTCTGCTCCTGGGGGCCTGTGTAGGCCGCCATGGCGAAAGAAGAGACGGACATCAGGGCCACCAGGCCGATTACCTTTGCTTTGTTCATTTTCACGCTCCTGTCATTGGGGTATGCAGGCATCTTGCCCGGGCCGGCGTGAAACAAACGTGAAGCCTCCCCCATCCAGGGGAGTCCGGTGTGACCGCAATCGATTTAATGCCCATGGCTTGCTGCAAGATTGTATTCGAGTGGATACCGTGCAGCCTGGCAACAGGGTCCCCAGCCCCTTGCCTTCGAGGAACAGCCCGCAGGCAGCGCTTGCATCCACTCCATGAGAACAGCAAGATGAACAAATGGCTTCTGTGTTTATTGGGACTCTTCGCCCTGACGGCCCATGCCGCCGAGACGCGTCCCCCCTTCTCCCGCATAGTGATGTTCGGCGACAGTCTCTCCGACACCGGCAAGATGTACGGCAAGATGCGCGGTTATCTCCCCTCCAGCCCGCCCTACTATCAGGGTCGCTTCTCCAACGGCCCGGTCTGGCTGGAGCGGCTGACCCAGCCGTTCCCGGGGCTGAAAATCGTCAACGAGGCGGAAGGGGGGGCCACCGCGGTGGCCTACAACAAGATCTCATGGAACCCCAAGTACCAGGTCATCAACAACCTGGACTACGAGATCACCCAGTTCCTGGAGAAGGACAGCTTCAAGGAGGACGATCTGGTGATCCTCTGGGTCGGCGCCAACGACTATCTGGCCTATGGCTGGAATACCGAGCTGGACGCCAGGCGGGTGCGCGACGTCATCAGCGACTCGGCCAACCGCATGGTGCTCCATGGGGCAAAGCAGATCCTGCTGTTCAACCTGCCGGATCTGGGCCAGAACCCCTCGGCCCGCAGCCAGAAGGTGGTGGAGGCGGCCAGCCATGTCTCCCGCTATCACAACGAGCTGTTGCTGAACCTGGCACGCCAGCTGGCCCCTACCGGCATGGTGAAGCTGTTCGAGATCGACAAGCAGTTCGCCGAGATGCTGCGGGATCCGCAGAACTTCGGCCTGAGCGACACCGAGAACGCCTGCTACGGCGGGGGCTATGTGTGGAAGCCGTTCTCCTCTCGCAGCGCCGCCACCGACAGCCAGCTTGCCCCCTTCAATGCGCAGGAGCGCCTCGCCATCGCCGGCAACCCCTTGCTGGCTCAGACCGTTGCCAGCCCGATGGCTCGCCGCAGCGCCAGCGAACTCGACTGTGAAGGCAAGATGTTCTGGGATCAGGTCCACCCGACCACGGCCGTGCACGCCGCCCTGAGCGAGCGCGCCGCCACCTTCATCGAACGGGAGTACGAGTTCATCCCCCAGTGATGAGCAGACTGATGCAAGAGGCCGACTTCACGTCGGCCTCTTTATTGGAGTCAGTTGCTTCCCGCAACGAACGGGTGAAACTCGTATGACACTCATCACAGAATCGGGTCATGTCCCCAACAGTCATCAGCCGACTCCTCTATGATGCAGATGGTTATCACAATATGTTTTATATCAGTTGCTTGTGGATTTTAAAAAGCGAGCTACGTTTAAACATGTTGTGGCTGGACACAGGCCCAACCCATGAGGCGAGACGACACAGAATCGATCTCTCCCACAGACAAATTGCAGAGGCTTCATATGAACAAAACACTGATTACCTTGCTGGTTTCAGGCTTGCTTGCGGCCAACGCTCAGGCAGCCGGACAAGACAATACCTGGTATGGCGGTGCCAAACTGGGTTGGTCCAACTTCTATGGCGTCGACGAGAGCAACACCATCACCACCGAAGACAAGGATGACGATGAGGTGGGGGTCGGTGCCTTCGCCGGTTACCAGATAAACCAGAACCTGGGGATCGAGCTCGGTTACGACTACCTTGGCAAGCTCAAATACAACGGCACCCGCAATGGTGCCGTCTTCAACGACGATGTCGAGGCGCAGCTGGCACAGCTGACCCTGAAGCTCGGTTTCCCTGTGGCGGACAATCTGGATCTCTACGGTCGCCTCGGTGGCGGTTATGGCTGGACCAGCAGCGACAAGCTGGACGATGATGGCCGCGCCGTCTTCGTCGGTGCACTCGGCGCCGAATACGCCCTCAACCTGGACTGGGCAGCCCGCCTCGAGTACCAATACAGCACCCCTTACGGCAGTCGTGAAGACACCGGATTGCGCATGGACAACGGCCTGCTCTCCCTGGCCGCCGTCTACCGCTTCGGCCAGGTTCCGCCGGCCATGCCGGTCGCAGCGCCGGCCCCGGCTCCCGAGCCGGTGATGGTCGACAAGCAGTTCACCCTGAGCTCGGACGTGCTGTTTGACTTCAACAAGGCCACCCTCAAGCCGGAAGCCGGCCAGGCACTGGACACCCTCTACACCCAGATTGAGGAAGCCAGACCCAAGGATGGCTCGGCCACCGTCATCGGCTATACCGACCGCATCGGCTCCGATGCCTATAACCAGAAGCTCTCCGAACAGCGCGCCCAGACGGTCGCCGACTATCTGGTTGGCAAGGGGCTGCCTGCCGGCAAGGTCAACGTGGAAGGCCACGGCGAGAGCTCACCGGTCACCGGCGACAGCTGCACCAGCAAGTCCAAGCGCGAGCTGATCGTCTGCCTGGCCCCGGATCGCCGGGTAGAGGTCAAGGTACAAGGGGTATCGGAAGTTCAGCAATAACCCCAGAGCCAGACAACAAAACGGGAGGCCTGGGCCTCCCGTTTTTCATTGTCCCGTTCAGCCGCGGGTACGCACATCCGCCGCTATCTGATCGAGCAGTTGCTGCCAGCCCTGTCCCAGTTCGTCGACCAGGACACCATAACCATCGGCCGGCAAGACCCGCTCCTGCTGGAAGGGCACGTCCCGCAGCACCACCCCCTCCTCCGTCAGCAAGCGCCAGCGGCCGCTCAGCAGGGCGCGACCATCATGCCGCCCCTGGAAGCGTTCGACCGAGATGGTCAGCACGGGCCCCTTGCGGGCCCCGTCCTGCCGTATCACCCAGCCCGGCAACCTGCTGGAGAGGCCATTCAGGGTGAGCTGGTTCAACTGGGCATCCAGTGAACCCGCCCAGCGATGGTACTCGGCAAAGTGCAGCTCCTTGCCCTCCAGCTGATAGACCAGACTCATCCGATCCAGCTGGCCAGAGAGGACGACGGGACGCAGCACCAGCTGGTGCCGGGGCTGCGCCGTGATGCCGTTCGACTGCGGGATCTCCGCATCCAGCGAGTAGTAGTGCAGTGCCGTCGGGGCGGCGCTGCATCCTGCCAGCAGGCCCAGCAAGGCCAGGGTCATCATCCGTTTTTTCATCATTTTCCTCGCTTGGGCTCAGGATCCTGGGGACGGGAGCGGTCGAAGATCAGCGAACTAGGCTGCTCGTTCAGGGAATGGACCAGGGGTTGCAACTCCCCCATCAGCTGATTGAGAGACTGCACCGACTGACGCAGCTCCTGGTTGGTCTGGGAACCGGCATCATAGGTCTGCAACGTCTCCTGCAGTTGCTTGAGACTCTGGTTGAGGGACTCTGGCAACTGCTGGGTCGAACGCTGACCGGTGAACTGCTCCAGATTGGCACTCACGGCCTTGATGTGCTTGAGGGTCTTGTCCAGGGTCGCCAGGGTGGTATTCACCTGCGTCAGCGTGGTGGCCATGTCCATGTCGACGAACTTGTCGAGGATGAGGTTCACCTTGCGCTCTATCTGATCCAGCCCGGCCTGCACGGTCGGGAACACCTGATAGCCTGCCAGCTTGATGGGCTCATAGGCGGGAGCATCCGGATAGAAGTTGAGATCCACCACCTTGCCGCCGGTCAGCAGACTGGACGTCTTGAGGCTGGCCCGCAACCCTTCCTTGAACTGCTTGCTGAACAGGGCACGCCACTGCTCCCGCTCCGCATTGGCGTAGCGATGGGAGAGGCGCTGTACCTCGATGCGGGCCAGCACGGGGATCTGCCGGCTCTTGAAGATCTGCACCCCCTTGTCGTCGATGAGGTAGGGGGCAGAGATGACGGTGCCGACCCGGATGCCGCGATACTGCACCGCCGCCCCGGGGTGCAGGCCACCCACGTTGTCCTCGAACAGGAAGACATAGTCGATGAACTGATCCAGGCTACCGGCCAGCACGCTCGCCTCGTCCTGGAACAGGGTGAAGCTGTCCATCTGCTTGACCGGCTCACCGGGTGTCCAGCCCGGTGGCAGCCCCATGGTGATGCCGCCGTCCAGCAGGCTCTCGAGCGAATCCATCTTCACCTTCATCCCCTCGCTGCTCATGGAGACCTCGAAGCCCGGGGTCAGCCAGAAGCGGGAGTTGCTGCTCACCAGGATATCGTAGGGGGCATTGATGAAGAGCTGGTACTGCATCTCGCTCTTCTCCGGCAGGAACTTGGCCTCCTCTATCTGGCCTATGGTGAAGCCCTGATAGCTGATGGGGGAGCCGATCCCCAGGGCACGCGCATCTCGGCTGCTGAGGGAGAGCCTCAGCCCCTTGGCGTCCACCGAGGCGAGCGGGGGCTTGTCCAGCATGGCGTATTCACCGCGCGCCTTGCCCTTCTTGCCCGGCGCGAGTTCGATGTAGGCCCCGGAGAGCAGGGTGCCAAGACCCGACACCCCTTCCCGCCCGACCCTGGGTTTGACCACCCAGAACTGGCTGTCCTTCTTGAGCATGCCGGCGGCGGCATTGGTCAGACGGGCCTTGAGCACCGCATGGCTATAGTCATCGCTGAGCTCCACCGCCTCGATGCGACCCACTTCCACCTCGCGGGAACGGATCACCGTCTTGCCCGCCACTATGCCCTCGGCGGTGGCGACCGTCAGGGTGAAACTGGGGCCTTGTGAATACCAGTGCTGGAACAGCATCCAGACTCCGATGAACAGCGCCAGCAGCGGCACCATCCAGATAGCGGCGGCCGAGCTCATAAAGTCAGAGCCCGGTTTCCACCTCGTCTTACGCTCACTCACGTTCGCGCTCTCCTTGTTGTAAATCCCAGATCAGGCGGGAATCGAAACTCATGGCGGCCACCATGGTGATCAAAACGACCCCGGCAAAAGCAATGGCCGCGGGGCCCGGGTAGATGGTCATCAGATTATCGAGCCGGATGAGGCCAGCCAATATGGCCACCACGAAGACGTCGATCATCGACCAACGCCCCACAAATTCGGTCATGCGATAGAGCTTGAGCTTGCCAAGGGGAGAGCCGACCCGGCCACGCTGCACCATGTAGCAGAGCCACAGCAGTGCCAGTATCTTCACCAGAGGCACCACCACGCTGGCGAAGAAGATCACCGCAGCTATGGGGTATGACCCCATGGCCCAGAGCAACACCACACCACCCATGATGGTCGAGGGGCTGTCGTCCCCCAGAAAGACGGTGTCCATGATGGGATAGAGGTTGGCAGGAATATAGAGGATCACCGAGGTGATGAGCAGTGCCCAGGTGCGGTTCAGGCCGCCCGGCTTGCGGTGATGCAGACGATCGCCGCAACGGGAACAACTGTGGGCATCGCCGTCATTGAGCGCGCCGCAGATGTGGCAACCCACCAGCCCGCACGCCAGGGCGCTGGCCTCGGGATCCAGCTCCCTCGCCTCGGTCGGGCCGAACAGCCGCTGCCACAGCCACATCCGGTCCAGAGACGAGATCATCTTGATCAGCAGCACCGTGTAGCCCACGAAGGCCCAGAACGACAGCCCCATCTTGACGTCCGCCATGCCCATCAGCTTGACCAGGGAGATGAGCACCCCGATGAGGAAGACATCCACCATCAGCCAGGGCTTGATCCGGCACAGCAGTCGGCCGAGGGAGCGCAGGGCATTGCTGTGCAGATCCTTGTCGAGCCGCCACAGCACCAGCATGATGGAGCCGATATAGACCAGCGGCAGGCCGATCAGGGTCAGGCTCAGCACGGCCCCCAGAAACAGATAGCCCTGATCCACCAGGGTGGTAATGCACTGCAGGAAGGTCATCTCCTGCCCCACCCCCTTGGCCGAGAACGACATGAAGGTGAAGGCGTTGGAGAGCACGAACATGATGAGCGCCGCAAAGCCGTAGGCGATGGGCCTGCGCTCCTGCTGCGGAAGGTGCGCACTCAGGGTATGACCACAACGGGGACAACTGCTCGTCTCCCCCACGGCCAGCTCGGTGGCCGGCACCAGCAGGTCACACTCTTCGCACGCGGTCGCGTCATGGGTATAGGTAATTGGGTGTTGGTGTGAAACCGGATGCAAGATAGGACCCCAGCATGAGGCCGCGAACGGCCAGAGGCGCCAATTATTGCAGCCACCGCCGCTAACCACCAGCCCTGTTCATGTACAGAGCCTTAAGGGACGGGAGATAGATGGGCATAGCCCATGGCCTGGAAAGGGGGCTTGTGACATAGCCCGACCCCGCATCAAGGGAAGAGGGGCATATTTATCTGCAGATTTGCGCAAGCTCCCGCACCGCAGCCCCCGTTCACCGATGCTTTGGCGACGGGGTGAGAATGACTTTGACAAGCCTGTGACCATTTAGCACAATCAAACGCCACTTTTTTTCCGCGGGACAATAATTTATGACAACTGAATCCCCAAGCTACTCCACCATCGAGCAGGCTTTCTCCCTTGGGAACGGGCAAGATTCTGCCCTCAACTGGTTGCGCAAGAACCGCAGTCAGGTCGCCATCTTCCTAGTGAGCGGCATCAAGCTGGAGGGGACCATCAGTGGCTTCGACCAGTACAGCGTGCTGTTGACCGATGCCCATGGCAATCAGCAACTGGTCTACAAGGCCAAGATCTCCACCATCGCCATGCACTCCGGCCGCCCCCAGGTCAGCATCCAGCGCGCCCGCAAGCCACGGGTCTCCATGACCCCGCGCCCCCACGGCGGCCCGAGCCGTTATGACGACAACCAGGGCGGTAGCAGCGAGCAGTGATGCTCGCCTCCTCCTGACTCTGAGCTTGCCGCTGCGTCAATCGGTGACGACGCGCATCCCCACTCTCATGTCATGCCTGTCCCGTATGAGAGTGGGTCTTCTCCCCCAGCCAGCCTCGGCGGCCAGCCCCTTTGCTCAGCAGGTCAATCCGACCGGCTTCCCTTCCTTGACCATGCACACCTGCATGCCCGCGGCCTCACCGGCCTGCGCCCCTATGCCAGTGTCCTCGAACACCAGACAGCCCTCAGGCTCGACCCCGAGTCGCCGTGCCACCAGCAGGAAGGTATCCGGGTGGGGTTTGTGCAGCTCCACATCGTCGGCGGTCACCACCACGGAGAAGTAGCGATCCAGCCCGGTATTGCGCAGCACTGCCTCGGCATTGATGCGGGGTGAGCCCGTGCCTATCCCCATGGGGATGAGGCCGTGATGACGCCTGACCAGATCCAGCATGGCCGGGAAGGGGGTCGCCTTGTGCAGGTTGGCCACGTAGTGCTCCGTCTTGCAGCGCGTCACCACCAGGGGATCCAGCGCGATCTGCTGCACCTCGGCCACCAGCAAGGCTATCTTGCGACTGGGCATGCCACCCAGCTCATAAAACCAGTCGGCATCGAACTGAAAGCCAAACTCGCGGGCGGTATGCTCCCAGGCGGCCAGGTGCAGGGGCATGGAGTCCACCAGGGTGCCGTCGAGGTCGAAGACCAGGCCTTGAAATCCGGATAGGGTCATGGTGCAGGATCTGTCTGTGAAAAATGGGCCCCCATTCTAGCCAGACCCGGGGATCATCGCCACGCATCAAGGGGCGAGAAACGCTTGCGACCACATTTATGCCGGGCAAGAGGGCCGCCGCCCTGAGGCAGCGGTCAAGGTGAGAGAAGCAGGCCCGGGTCAGCGATAGGCCAGGGTACAGGCCCGCCCCTGCGACTTGGCGTGATAGAGCGCCTGATCCGCCTGTTCGGTCAGGGTCTGCCACCCCTTGTCCGAGGAGGGGATGAGATAGCTGAAGCCGATGCTGACGGTGAGCATGGTCGCCACCCGGGAGGCCGGATGGGAGATCTGCAGGGCTTCCAGTCCCTGGTGGATCTGCTCTGCCAGTCGCTCCGCCTCCCCGGGTTGCGGGGCGCACAGCAGGATCACGAACTCCTCGCCACCATAGCGGGCCACCAGATTGGTGCGCCGCCGCTCCGTCTCCTGCAGCAGGGCCGCGACCCGTTGCAGGCACTGATCCCCCTTGCCGTGACCGAAGTGGTCGTTGTAGGACTTGAACTCGTCCACATCTATCATCAGCACCGCCAAGACTCCCTGATGGCGACGCGCCCGCTCCCACTCCCGCTCCATGGTGATGTCCCATTGACGGCGGTTGGCGATCCCGGTCAGGGGATCCTCCAGCGACAGCAGGGAGAGACGCCGGTTGGCCTCCTCCAGCGCCCGGTTGGTGTCGGCCAGCTGCCGGGTCCGCTCCTGCACCCGCAGCTCCAGGTCACGGTTGAAGCGCTCGAGCGCCGCCTGGGTGCGCTGGCGGATCAGCAGTTGGGAGAGCACGGCGGCATACTGCTTGAAGATCTCGCTCTGATACGCCTTGAGCGGGCGCCGCCAGAGCAGGTTGTCGGCGGCGATCCAGCCGATGGGGGTGCCCCCGTCCCAGAGCGACACCATGGCATTCCAGCCCCGCCCCACCTCCTGCTTCTCGTAATAGAGCGGAGTATCTTCCAGCACCAGCACATAGTCCTTGCGGCGCAGCGCCTCCTGCACCGTGGGGTGATCCGGAATGGCGCTGATGAAATGGCGCTCGTCGATGAGCTCGCCCGCCTCGTTGGTGCCCCAGGTCCCGTGCATGGTCTTGAATTCACTGTCCGTCAGGAAGATGGCGATGCGATCGAACTGCAGCTCCTGGCGCGCCAGCACCACGGCATCGTGCAGCAGGCGATCCTCGCTGTCACAGCGCGACAGCTTGACCCCCACCTGGTGCAGCGCCTGCAGCATGCTGAGGAAGGAGTCCTGCAGGGCCTGGCTGCGGACAAGGTCGGCCTGGGTATGGATCCGCTGATCCCGCTCCAGATCGACCTGACCGGCGAGCCGCCGGCTCTCCAGCTCGGCGGCGAGGTAGTGCATGAGCAGTTGTATGCTCTGCTGCTGGCGCCTTGGCAGACGATCGAGGCGACGCCGGGTTTCCAGATAGACCACGGCCTCCAGCCCCTTGTGGCGTTTGAGCGGGAAGCAGGCACGCAGGCGCGGGACCTCTGGCTCGACGCTCTCCCAGATGGCGCTGGTCGGCGCGATGGGCTCCACCAGCAGCTGGCCGAGATCGAGGGAGCGCTCTATGAAGAGGAGGGGCAGGTCGAGGGAGCTGAGCAGGTCGGCGTTCAGACAGAGCAAGCCCTGCTCGGGCCTGTAGTGATAGAGCTGGGGCGTCGGCGCCCGCAGCCACAGATAGATCTGCTCGGCCTCGGTCTTTTCTCTGACCGCGGCCAAGGTCACTTCACAGAGATGTTCAAAACTGGTGAAGTGCTCCGGATCCCATTCTTGCATGCCAAATCATCCTTGGTTGTATCCAAGCGAGTATATCGGCAAAGCCTGGCCATTAATTGACCTGGCAGTCAAAAGCGAGATCCAGAGCCCAGTTTTTACAACAGATTCAATGCCTGCATGGCGGCGCGGATCCGCTCGCGGGTGGCGTCAGACAGCGGCATCACCGGCAGACGGCACTCCTCGCTGCACAGTCCCAGCAGGGAGACAGCGTATTTGGCTCCCGCCGGGCTCGGCTCGGCGAACATGGCCTGATGCAGCGGGATCAGCTTGTCCTGCAGCTCGCGGGCGGCCTGCCACTCGCCGGCCAGGGTCAGGTTCTGGACCTCGGCCACCAGCTTGGGGGCCACGTTGGCGGTCACCGAGATGCAGCCCTGACCACCGCCGATGTTGTAGGCGACGGCGGTGGCATCTTCACCGGAGAGCCAGGCGAAGGGCTTCTTGATGAGCTGGCGCTCGGTCCAGGGGCGGGCCAGATCGCCGGTGGCATCCTTCACGCCGGCGATGCGCGGCAACTCGGCGAGGCGGGCCAGGGTCGCCGGCTGCACATCGACGATGGCGCGGGGCGGAATGTTGTAGACGATGATGGGCTTGGTGGTGGCGTCATGGACCGCCTTGAAGTGGTGGAACAGGCCTTCCTGATTCGGGCGGTTGTAGTAACCGGCCACATGCAGGGTAGCGTCCGCCCCCATCTGCTCGGCGAAACGGGTGTATTCGATGGCTTCGACCGGGTTGTTGGACCCCGCGCCGGCGATGACAGGGATCCGTCCCGCCACCTGCTTGACCACCAGCTCCACCACCCGGCAATGCTCGTCGTGGGTCAGGGTCGGGCTCTCCCCCGTGGTACCGACCGGCACTATGCCATGGGTCCCCTGCTCTATGTGCCACTCCACCAGGCGAGCCAGTGCGGCCTCGTCCAGCTGGCCCTGTCGAAATGGGGTGATCAGGGCAACTATCGAACCTTGAAACATGGGATTTCCTTCTCCTAAACAGATGGATTGGTCAATAAAAAGCCCCGGTACGGGGGTCGCTACCGGGGCTTGAATCGTCTCAGAGATGAGAGGTTACGCGCGCACGCCAGCAGGCCCGAATGTCAGGCTGTGTTTATGCTTTCGTTTCGATACGCATGACCGCATTGCATCATCTCTGGATAAATAAGGTGTCTGGGCATATTTCGGGAACACAGCATAAATGTCAAGGCGAAAGCGGCCATGTATAATGGCCGCCCAAAAAAGCGTGGAGAGTCCCAATGAGCCGTCCTGTCAGTGCCGTCAGCCAGATGCTGGAACGTAATCAAGCCCTCTTTGTCGGCAAACGGCTATTGGTGTGTGGCGCCCTGGAAGATGATTATCCTCGTCAGCTGGCCGAGCTGGCCGACTCCCTGACGGTCTTCACCACAGACTACTGCTATTTCCTGAGCCAGCAGGCAGCCCTGGGTGAGCGCATCCTGTTCGATCACCAGCTCGGCGGTGCCCCTCGTTTCGATGCCCTGCTGCTGCTGATGCCCAAGGCCAAGGCCGAGGCGCAATATCTGCTGGCCATGATGGCGCCGCTGCTCGAAAGCGGTGCCGATCTGTTACTCGCCGGCGAGAACCGGGGCGGCATCAACGGGGCCGACAAGCTGCTGGCCCCCTATGGCGAGAAGCCGATAAAGCGCGACTCCGCCCGCCGCTGCTCTCTCTATCATGGCGAGCTCGGCAAGCCGGTTGCCCCCTTCGAGCTGGATGCCTGGTTCAGCCGCTATGAGTGCCAGGCGGGCGACACCACCCTGACCGTCATGGCCCTGCCCGGGGTCTTCAGTGCAGACGGCCTGGATCTCGGCACCCAGATGCTGCTGGCGAGCCTCCCCCCCGTGACGGGCAAGCTGCTCGACTTTGGCTGCGGCGCCGGCGTCATCGGTTCCGTGCTGGCCAAGCGCAACCCGGCCCTGGCCGTCACCATGGTGGATATCAATGCCCTGGCACTGGAGTCCAGCCGCCGAACCCTGGCGGTCAACGGTCTGAGCGGGCGTGTTCATGCCTCCGATGTCTATTCCGACATTGCCGAAACATTCCAACAGATTGTCTCGAATCCCCCCTTCCATGCCGGGCTCAAAACCTTCTACGCCGCCACCGAAACCTTCCTGGCAAAGGCACCTGAGTACCTGACCGCAAATGGCGCCCTGACCATAGTCGCCAATGCCTTCCTGCGATACCAGCCTATACTGGATGCGCACTTCAAACAGACCGAGGTGATCGCGGGCGATGCCAAATTCAAGGTGTATCTGAGCAAAGCTTAAAGAAGTGCAACGGTTGTAATAAAACAAGTAGAGAGTGCCAGACGGGATCTGTTAAGGTACCAAGAAAACGTTTACCACCCCTTTAGGGGTGTTTTTTTCGCAGCAACATGAAAACCTTTTCAACATCATGATCTCAGGGAGAGAACGACGATGGCAGGCATACTCACCATGATACTGGCAGGCGGTGAAGGTACCCGACTGCAACCGCTGACCACCACCCGCAGCAAACCCTCCGTACCCTTTGGCGGCAGTTACCGGTTGATCGACTTCGTGCTCAACAACTTCGTCAACGCCGACTTCCTGCGCATCTATGTACTCACCCAGTTCAAGTCCCAGTCTCTTTACCTGCACATGAAGAAGGGCTGGAACATCGTCGGCATCACGGATCGCTTCATCGACCCCATTCCGGCCCAGATGCGAATGGGCAAACGCTGGTATGACGGCACCGCAGACGCCATTTACCAGAACCTGCGCTTCATCGAGATCTCCGACCCCGAGCACGTCTGCATCTTCGGCTCCGATCACATCTACAAGATGGACGTGAGCCAGATGGTGAGCTTCCACAAGCAGAAAGCGGCCGCCCTGACCGTCGCGGCACTGCGCATGCCCATCGAGGAAGCAAGCGCCTTCGGGGTGATCGAGGTGGATCAGGAAGGGCGCATGATTGGCTTTGAAGAAAAGCCCCGTCACCCGAAACACATCCCCGGCGACCCCACCCAGGCCCTGGTCTCCATGGGCAACTACATCTTCGAGACCGAGGCCCTCTATCGGGAGCTCAAGCGGGATGCCGCCGAGGAGAACTCCAGTCACGATTTCGGCAAGGACATCATTCCCAGCCTGTTCCCCCGTGCCCCCGTCTATGTCTACGACTACAGCACCAACGTGATCCCGGGCGAGAAGCCCAATGTCTACTGGCGCGATGTGGGAACGCTCGACTCTTACTGGCAGGCGCACATGGACCTGGTGGCCGACGATGCCCCCTTCTCTCTCTACAATCGCAAGTGGCCGCTGCACACCCATTACCCGCCCCTGCCCCCCGCCACCTTCATCGATACCGACGACTGCAAGGTCAAGATCGCCAACTCCCTGATCTCCGGTGGCTGCTTCATTCAGGGCAGCCAGATCCAGCGATCCATACTGGGATTTCGCTGCAACATAGGCCCCTGCAGCCACATCAGTGAATCCGTGCTGCTGGGGGATGTGAAAATCGGCGAAGGTTGCTCCATTCGCCGCGCCATCATCGACAAGAACGTTGAAATTGCACCCGGCACCGTGATCGGTGAGAATCTGGACCATGACAGAGAGCGGTTTACCGTATCCGAAGGCGGTATCGTCGTGGTACCTAAGGGAGCAAGAGTTGGCTATTAACCCACTGAAAATCCTGTTTGTAGCCTCGGAGGTTGAGGGGCTGGTGAAGACCGGGGGCCTGGCGGATGTGGCCAAGGCCCTGCCGCAGCATCTCGCCCGTCAGGGGCACGATGTGCGCATCATTATGCCCTTCTACAAGACCATCAAGCGTCGGGACGAGGCCACCCTCCTCGCCTCGCGCTGGCTCCCCACCCCCCAGGATCGCAGTGATATCAGCTATCGCATCCATCAGCTGGAACTGGACGGGATCTGCGTCTATCTGCTCGATTGCCCGCACTATTTCGACCGCCCCCAGCTCTATGCCGAGAACAACCAGGCCTATCCCGACAACGGTGAACGCTTTGCCTTTCTGGCCGCGGCGGCCCTGCATGCGTGCGAACAGCTGGGTTTCGCTCCCGACATCGCCCACTGCAACGACTGGCACACCGGTCTGCTGCCGCTGCTGCTGAAAACCCGTCATGCCCACAACCCCTTCTTCCAGCGCACCCGGTCGGTCATCAGCATTCACAACGCGGCCTTTCAGGGGGTATTCGATCGCCAGCAGTTCTGGGCCGTGCCGGAAATCCACGACTACGAGCAGCGCATCAACTACGACTATGGTCACATCAATCTGCTCAAGTGCGGTGTGCTCTACGCAGACAAGATCAATGCGGTCAGCCCCAACTACGCCAGCGAGCTGCTGACGCACCTGGGCGCTCACGGCATGGCCAGCGTATTCCAGCAGCGGGCTGCTGACCTGCGTGGCATCCTCAACGGCTGTGACTATCAGGACTGGGATCCCGCCTTCGATCCTCTGTTGCCCGCCACCTATGATGCCGACAACCTGGATGGCAAACACACCTGCAAGCGCATCCTGCAGCAGGAGACGGGGCTCCCCGTCGGCAACCTCCCCATCTATGGCATGGTGTGTCGACTGACCGAGCAGAAAGGAGTACACCTGCTCATCCCGGCGCTAGACAAGTTCTTGCAGCATCAGGTCCAGGTGGTAATTGTGGGCTCCGGTGATCCCTCTCTCGCCGCCCAGTTGCAGAGCATTGCCCAGCAGCATCCCGACAAGTTTGCCTTCATCAATGCCTATGACGACCGCCTGGCCCACCTGGTGGAGGCTGGCGCCGACTTCTTCCTGATGCCTTCTCTGTTCGAGCCATGCGGGCTCAACCAGATGTACAGTCTGGCCTATGGTACCCTGCCCCTGGTGCGGGCCGTCGGCGGATTGAAAGATACCGTCGTGGACTGGGATGCTGACCCGGCGCACGCGACCGGTTTCTGCTTCAACGATCCCACT
Source organism: Aeromonas genomosp. paramedia (assembly GCF_023093515.1). Taxonomy (NCBI): domain Bacteria; kingdom Pseudomonadati; phylum Pseudomonadota; class Gammaproteobacteria; order Aeromonadales; family Aeromonadaceae; genus Aeromonas; species Aeromonas genomosp. paramedia. Next base: position 182,717 of record NZ_JAAROG010000001.1, on the reverse strand, counting down.
GCCAGCACCTTGCTCGATGCCATGCGCCGCAGCCTGCTCCATTATCTGCAGGAGCCGGCACGTTTTGCCCGTGTGCAACACCACGCCATGAACACCCGCTTCGACTGGGCAGACTCCGTCATCCTGTACGAACAGATGTATCAGGATGCGCTGGCCACCGTCTGACGCCGATTGCTGAAGTTTTGTGCCCTTGGCACGCCTTTATCCGTCAACAGCGAAAAAAGTCCCCTTTGGCTGTTGACGCCCCCCCAAAACTCTATAGAATCCCCCACCGCAGTGATGCGAAGGTGGCGGAATTGGTAGACGCGCTAGCTTCAGGTGTTAGTGTCCCACGGATGTGAGGGTTCGAGTCCCTCTCTTCGCACCATATTGCAACATGCTCTTATCAGACGGCATGTAAATTCAGACTGATAACCCGATGTGCGAAGGTGGCGGAATTGGTAGACGCGCTAGCTTCAGGTGTTAGTGCCCCCCGGGTGTGAGGGTTCGAGTCCCTCTCTTCGCACCATGCTTTTGTCAGACAGCATGTAAATCCAGACTGATAACCCGATGTGCGAAGGTGGCGGAATTGGTAGACGCGCTAGCTTCAGGTGTTAGTGCCCCCCGGGTGTGAGGGTTCGAGTCCCTCTCTTCGCACCATGCTTTTGTCAGACAGCATGTAAATCCAGACTGATAACCCGATGTGCGAAGGTGGCGGAATTGGTAGACGCGCTAGCTTCAGGTGTTAGTGCCCCCCGGGTGTGAGGGTTCGAGTCCCTCTCTTCGCACCATGCTTGTGGCATGTAAAACACAGAAAATGCGCTCCAACCGCATTTAAAAACCAGCTGGAGAAAATCAGTGTGCGAAGGTGGCGGAATTGGTAGACGCGCTAGCTTCAGGTGTTAGTGTCCCACGGATGTGAGGGTTCGAGTCCCTCTCTTCGCACCATTCATCATGCAAAAAGGCCCATCACGAAAGTGATGGGCCTTTTGTTTTTGCCCCTGCCATGGCTATGCTGTTGAGGATGCCACGCCACCACAGGGGCTTTCCCATGATCCTGGATACCGACATTCACAACTTCTATGAGCATCTGGTGCTCAAAGAGATAGAAAAACAAGGGCTTAACCAGACACTGACCCCCTACCAGCTGGCCGATCTCTGCTGCCTGACCCTGAACCAGCTCCCCTCTCACTACATACGCCACAACGTCGACATGATCTACTTCACCACGGATGTCGAACGCACCGAGATGGAGCAGAAGGTCATGACCTCACTGCGCCTGGCCTACGACAAGATCCAGGCCGTCCCTTCCCGCTGAACGGCTCCTATAGCCAGCTTTGCTGCCAGAGCTGGGTGACGACCCCCGTCATGCCCGCGACCGGCAGCAGGATCAGCGCCGGCCTCAGCCTGGGTTCCAGCATGACCCAGGCGGCCAGCAAGAAGCCCAGACTCCACAGGCCGTACGCCTTGTCCTGACCCCAGCCCAACACCGCCAGCAAGGCTGCCAGCAAGAGACACCGCACTATCCAGATCATGATGATGCTACCCATAGAATCAAACGATAACGATTATCGTTTGTGATTATGGAGAGTGCAATCGGACTTCTCTATGGGTTTTGGCTATTTGCCCTGCCTCGGCCTGATATTCAAAAAAAGTGCCGATGAGATCAACTAATGAGTAGATTTATCAAACATTAATGCATTTTTGCTAAATAAGTTGGGATTTTGCGCCCCGGGTTTGTGGTAGATTGCGGCCTCTTTTTGGGCCGGCCCCTCGGGATACGTGTATCCACAGGACGAGAGGGACCGACCTTGGCGAGCAAGAGTTTAGGAAGTATCTATGCAAAACCAACAAAACCACATCCGATTGCCTGGCATGGCGCAGGTCTTTGCCTGTCTGGCCATTTTCCTGGCCCTGGCCTTTTCGTTCACCAGCGTGCTCGATCTGCCGATCCAGCTGGCACTGTTCATCGCCTGGTTCGTCATCATGGGGCTCGGCATCCGGCTAGGCCATGATTACAAGTCCCTGGAGCAGGCGGCCGTCGACGGCGTCGCCAAGGGGATGGGAGCCATATTGATACTGGTCTCCGTCGGTGCCCTGGTGGGCACCTGGATCGCCGGCGGCATAGTCCCCAGCATCATCTACTTCGGCCTCAAGGTGATACACCCCTCCATCTTCCTGCTGGCGACCCTGATCATCTGCTCCCTCACCTCGCTGGCTACCGGCACCTCCTGGGGCTCTGCCGCCACGGCGGGGATCGCCATGATGGGCATAGGCCACAGCCTGGGCGTCCCTGCCCCCCTGGTGGCCGGTGCCGTGCTCTCCGGCGTCTACTTCGGTGACAAGCTCTCCCCCCTCTCCGACTCAGTGGTGCTGGCGTCGACCATGTCCAACGTCGACGTGGTGGAGCACATCAAGGGGATGCTGCCCATCAGCCTCTTCTCCTACGTCATCACGGCGGCCCTGTTCACCGTGGTCGGCATGCAATACTCCGGCAACGTCAGCCTGGAGCAGGTCAATCTGGTGATGGAGGCCCTCGACAAGCAGTTCAACATCACGCCGCTGGCCATAGTGCCGGTGATCCTGGTGCTGGGCCTGCTGGCGAACCGCAAACCCGCCTTCCCGGTGATCAGCTTCGGCGCCCTGCTCGGCCTTGTCTGGGCCATCGCCTTCCAGGACATGGACCCGGTCAAGGCGATGCACTCCGCCTACAGCCCGTTCGCCATCACCTCAGGCGTCGACTTCATCGACAACATCCTGGGTCGCGGCGGCATGGAGTCCATGCTGGGCTCGGTGGCCGTCATCATCTTCGGCTTAGGCTTTGGCGGCCTGCTGGAGAAAGTCGGCATACTGGCGGTGATCGCCAGCGCCTTCGAGAAGCGCATCAACAGCGTCGGCAGCCTGACCAGCCACACCATAGGCACCGCCTTCCTGGCCAACGTGTTCGGCTCCGCCATGTATGTGTCCCTGATCCTGACCCCCAAGATCATGGCCAAGAACTACGATCGGCTGGGACTGGCGCGCAAGAACCTCTCCCGCAACGCCGAGTTCGGCGGCACCCTCACCTGCGGCATGGTGCCCTGGAGCGACAACGGCATCTTCATGGCCGGGGTACTGGGGGTGGCCACACTCGACTACCTGCCTTACATGTGGCTCAGCTTCACCTGCATCATAGTGACCATCACCCTCGCCTATCTGGGCAAGGCGGTGAACCGAGTGCCGGTGATAGAGGCGGCCAGCTCCCGCTAACAGCAGGGAAAATAATGATAAAGGCGCCATCACGGCGCCTTTTGCTTGGGGGAAGTTCGGGGTTAAGCTGGCAGCCAACCTCGTCGCCCGTGGCAGGATGCCCAGATGAATTTTACCTTTCGCCAGATCCGTTACTTCGTGGCCGTGGCCGACAGCTTCTCCGTGAGCCGCGCCGCCGCCGAACTGCACATCTCCCAGTCGGCAGTCACCAGCGCCATCCGCGAGCTGGAGACCGAGCTCGGCGCCGCCCTGTTCGAGCGCAACCCGCGCGGCGTCACCCTGACCGCCCAGGGCCACCAGTTCCTGCTCCATGCCAGGCGCATTCTCGGCGCCATGACCGAAGCCGGCCAGTCCCTCAAGGCGGTGGCCCAGCAGGATCAGGGGCAGCTCACCATAGGGGTGACGACGCTGGTGGCCGGCTACTACCTGTCGGAGGCCATAGGCCGTTTTCGCCGCGCCTTTCCGGCGGTGCGCATCGAGGTGAAGGAGGACGAGCAGCCGTTTCTGGAGCATCAGATCGTCAACGGCGAGGTGGACGTGGGGATACTGATGACCAACCGCACCATACGCCAGGAGGCGTTCGATACCGAGCTGCTAACCCGATCCCCCCTGCGGCTCTGGCTCGCCGCCAACCACCCCCTCTGCGCGGAATCGACCCTCTCCCTCAAGGCGTTGGGTGACGAACCCATGATCTCGCTGACTGCCGATCAGCTGGATCAGATCATCGGGGCCGGCCTGCGCCGCTACGGCATCTCCCCCCGCACTGTGCTGCGCACCGCCTCGGTGGAGGCGGTGCGCAGCCTGGTGGCGAGCCAGCTCGGGGTCGCCCTGCTGCCGGACTTTGCCTATCGCCCCTGGTCGCTGGAGCAGGAGCGGGTGGAGGCCCGCCCCATCAAGGAACCCATCCCTGCCATCGACATCGGCCTGGTGTGGCGTCGCGGCTCGCGGCTCGACTGGACCGCCCGCGAGTTCATCGACATAGCGCGGGATCAGAGCCGGCTGCGGGCCCGCCAGCCGGCCTCCCGCTAGTCAGCGCCCTCAGGGTGATCGTCGCGCCGCCATCAAAAATAAGATTCATCTGCACTCGATATAGATTTGGCAGATACCTCTGGCGTTAAAAATTGAAATTCTCATTACCACTGCCTTCTCCTACGCTCATGGCTGGTTAACAGGATGTTATACGCCATTGCGGTATCGCATGGCTCCAGATCATGCAAGGAGAGCAAGATGAAACTGACCCCCCTGACCCTGGCCCTGATCCCCGCCCTGCTGGCAGGCCAGACCCAGGCCGCCCCGACCGAACTCGGCAAGGGTGAAGGCCAGCTCAATATAGTGGCCTGGGCAGGCTACGTGGAGCGTGGCGAGACCGATAAGAACTACGACTGGGTGACCGGCTTCGAGAAGGAGACCGGCTGCAAGGTCAGCGTCAAGACGGCCGCCACCTCGGACGAGATGGTGGCGCTGATGAACGAGGGGGGCTTCGATCTGGTGACCGCCTCCGGCGACGCCAGCCTGCGCCTCATCGCGGGGGGCAAGGTGCAACCGCTCAATCTGGCGCTCATCCCGAGCTACAGCAAGATAGACCCCCGCCTGCAGAATGCGCCCTGGCACACTGTGGAGGGCAAGCACTACGGCGTCCCCTACCAGTGGGGCGGCAACATCCTGATGTACAACACCAAGGTGTTCCCCAAGACGCCCGACTCCTGGGGCGTGGTGTTCGAGGAGCAGACCCTGCCGGACGGCAAGTCCAACAAGGGGCGGGTGCAGGCGTTCGACGGCCCCATCCACATCGCCGATGCCGCCCTCTATCTGATGACCCACCAGCCGGCGCTCGGCATCAAGGATCCTTACGAGCTGAACGAGGAGCAGTACAAGGCCTCCCTCGATCTGCTGCGCAAGCAGCGCCAGCTGGTGGGGCGCTACTGGCACGATGCCTTCGTCCAGATAGATGACTTCAAGAACGAGGGAGTGGTGGCCTCCGGCTCCTGGCCGTTCCAGGCCAATGCCCTGATCGCCGACAAGCAGCCCATCGCCACCACTGTGCCCAGGGAGGGCGTCACCGGCTGGGCCGACACCAGCATGGTGCACAGCGAAGCCAAGCACCTCACCTGCGCCTACCAGTGGCTGGAGCACTCCCTCAACAACAAGCTGCAGGGGGATCTCGCCTCCTGGTTCGGCTCCGTGCCCGTGGTGCCCGCCGCCTGCGAGGGCAATGCCCTGCTGGGCAAAGAGGGCTGCAAGACCAATGGCATAGACAACTTCGACAAGGTGCACTTCTGGCGCACCCCCGTCTCCCAGTGCAAGAGCCAGGGAACCTGCGTGCCCTACTATCGCTGGGTGTCCGACTATATCGCCATCCTGGGTGGCCGCTGAGGCGGGTAGTTCAGCACGGCAGCCAGCGGAGGACCCGCGTGTCCTCTGCACTACCGCTGGGTCTCGGACCATATCGCTATCCTGGGTGGCCGCTGAGGCTGCTTGAATCAAGGCCGATATTGGGCCGGACAGGAGTCCGGCCCGCACCTCTAGTGACAAGGACGTACCATGACAGCCGTACAATTTGACCGGGTCAGCCGCCACTATGGCGAGGTGAAGGCGGTCGACGACATCTCCTTCCAGATCCCGTCCGGAGAATTCTTCACCCTGCTGGGGCCGAGCGGTTCCGGCAAGACCACCTGCCTGCGGATGATCGCGGGCTTCGAGTACCCGAGCGAGGGAGAGATCCGGCTGTTTGGCGAGCCCTGCTCCCGGGTGCCGCCCTATGATCGCAACCTCAATACCGTGTTTCAGGACTACGCCCTGTTTCCCAACATGGATGTGCGGGACAACATCGGCTACGGCCTGATGATCAGGGGAGTGCCCAGGGCGGAGCGTCACCGCAAGGTGGACGAGATGCTGGAGCTGGTGCGCCTGCCCGGTGTCGGCAACCGCAAGCCAGGGCAGCTCTCCGGCGGCCAGCGCCAGCGCATCGCCATCGCCCGGGCCCTTATCAACCAGCCGCGCATCCTGCTGCTGGACGAACCCCTGGGTGCGCTGGACCTCAAGCTGCGCGAGCAGATGCAGCTCGAACTCAAGGCGCTGCAGCGCCAGCTCGGCATCACCTTCATCTTCGTCACCCACGATCAGCAGGAGGCGCTCTCCATGAGCGACCGGATCTGCATCTTCAGTCAGGGCAAGATAGAGCAGATAGCCGCGCCGGATACCATCTACGATGCCCCTGCGACGCCGTTTGTGGCCCGCTTCGTCGGCACCGTCAACCTGTTCGAGGGTGAGCAGGCCAAACGCCTGTGCGGCGATGCACGCCAGATGATGGTGCGCCCGGAGCGGATCCGGCTCACCGAGGCCGGCATGCCGGGCTGGTCCGGCGAGATCCGCGAGGTGGAGTACCTCGGCCCCTTCGTGCGCTACCGGGTCGATCTCGGTGAGCAGCTCGAGCTTATCGTCAACCATCCCAACGAGGGGCAGGCCCGCCTGGCCCGTGGTGCCCGGGTCAGCCTCAGCTGGCCTGAGCAGGCCATCCACCGCCTGAGCGCCTCAGGATCGGGGGCTCAGCCATGAGCCTCCCCCACAGTGCGAGTCTAGCCATGAGCCACGCCATCGAACCTGCACGCTTGCGGCCGCTGCGGCGCCTCTCCACCCTGCTCTACGGCCGTCCCGGCCTGCTGCTGGGGATACTGCTGGGACCGCCCCTGCTGTGGCTCGGCATCATCTATGTCGGCTCCCTGCTGATGCTGCTCTCCAACGCCTTCTTCGGGCTGGACGAGTTCAGCGGTCAGGTGCGCCACGAGCTGGGACTGCAAAATTTCATCGCCCTGCTGCGGCCGGAAAACCTGGACGTCATCGGCCGTACCGTCGGCATGTCGCTGCTGGTGACCCTGGCCTGCGCCCTGCTCGGCTTCCCCATCGCCTACTACATGGCGCGCTACACCAGCGGCAAGACCCGGGCGCTGTTCTATGTGGGCATCATGCTGCCGCTCTGGTCCAGCTATCTGGTGCGGGTCTATGCCTGGAAGCTGATCTTGGCCAAGGAGGGGGTGGTGAGCTGGCTGGCGGACAGCCTGGGGCTGGAGTGGCTGCTGGACGGAATCCTCTCCCTCCCGGTGATCGGCGGCCCTTCGCTGTCGTTTTCGCGGCTCGGCACCTTCATCGTCTTCGTCTACGTCTGGCTGCCCTTCATGATCCTGCCCATCCAGGCGGCGGTGGAGCGGATCCCGCGCTCCCTGCTGGAGGCGAGCAGCGATCTGGGGGCGACCCCGGCCCAGACCTTCCGCACCCTGATACTGCCGCTGGCGCTGCCCGGCGTGGTGGCGGGCTCCATCTTCACCTTCTCCCTGACGCTCGGGGACTACATCATCCCCGGCATCATAGGCAACTCGACCATGTACATAGGTCAGGTGGTCTACATGCAGCAGGGCACGGCGGGCAACCTGCCCTTCGCCGCCGCCTTCTCCCTGGTGCCCATCCTTATCATCGCCGTCTATCTGGCGATAGCAAAACGCCTGGGGGCCTTCGATGCGCTCTAATCGATCCATGCGCCAAAGTCAGCAACCTTCCGGCCTGCTCAAGTACGCGGCCATCGGCGGGCTGCTGTTTCTGCACTTCCCGATCCTGTTTATCTTCCTCTACGCCTTCACCAGCGAGAGCAAGAGTTACCAGTTCCCGCCCCCCGGGCTCACCCTCAAGTGGTTCGAGGTGACCCTGAACCGCCCCGACGTGTGGCGCGCCATCCAGCTGTCGCTGGAGGTGGCGGGGCTGGCGACCCTGGCGGCCATGGTGCTCGGCACCCTGGCGGCAGGGGCCATCGCCCGCAGCCGTTTCTTCGGCCAGGAGGTGGTGTCGCTCTTGCTGGTGCTGCCCATCGCCCTGCCCGGCATAGTCACCGGCATAGCGCTGCGCTCCGCCTACGGCCTGATGGAGATCCCGTTCAGCTTCTGGACCATCGTCATAGGCCACGCCACCTTCTGCGTGGTGGTGGTCTACAACAATGCCCTGGCGCGCTTTCGCCGCACCCACCAATCCCTCATAGAGGCATCCATGGATCTCGGGGCCGATGGCTTCCAGACCCTGCGCTACGTGATCCTGCCCAATCTGGCCACCGCACTGCTGGCGGGGGGCATGCTGGCCTTTGCCCTGAGCTTTGACGAGGTGATAGTCACCACCTTCACCGCGGGCCAGCAGACCACGCTGCCCATCTGGATGTATCAGGAGCTGATCCGCCCCCGTGACAGACCCGTCACCAACGTGGTGGCCCTCATCATAGTGGCCGTGACCACCATTCCCATTCTGCTTGCCTACTACCTCACCCGCGACGGCCAGGACGTCGCCGGCAGTGGCAAATAACGACTCAACGCCTGCGCAAGGATGCAACCATGAAATTCTCTACCCAACTCTTGATCGACGGCCAGTTCGTGACCGGTGACGGCCAGGCCGAACCTATTCTCAACCCGGCAACCGGGGAGCTGCTCGCCTCTGTCCCCGAGGCGTCGTTCGAGCAGGTGAACAGGGCGGTGAACGGCGCCCAGCGCGCCTTCGCCCAGTGGAGCCGCACCACCCCGGCAAGCCGCAGCACCCTGCTGCTGCGCCTGGCCGATGCCATCGAGCGCCACGCCGAGGAGTTCGCGGCGCTCGAATCCCTCAACTGCGGCAAACCCTATCTGGCGGTGCTCAATGACGAGCTGCCCGCCGTGGTGGACTGCTTCCGCTTCTTTGCCGGAGCCGCCCGCTGCCTGCAGGGACCGCTGGCGGGGGAGTATATCGAGGGGCACACCAGCATGATCCGCCGCGACCCCATAGGGGTGGTGGGCAGCATAGCCCCCTGGAACTACCCCCTGATGATGGCGGCCTGGAAGATGGCCCCCGTGCTCGCCGCCGGCAATACGGTGGTGCTCAAACCCTCCGAGCAGACCCCGCTCACCGCCCTGCGCCTCGCCGAGCTCGCCAGCGAGCTCTTCCCGCGCGGCGTCATCAACATCGTCTGCGGCCGGGGCGAGAGCGTGGGGGCGCCGTTGGTGGAGCATCCGCTGGTGCGCATGGTGTCGCTCACCGGTGACATCGCCACCGGCCAGAAAATACTGCAGAGCGCCGCCCGCACCATGAAGCGCACCCACCTTGAGCTGGGGGGCAAGGCGCCGGTGATCATCTTCGACGATGCGGACCTGGAGGCCGTGGTGGCGGGCATTCGCACCTTCGGCTTCTACAACGCCGGACAGGACTGCACCGCCGCCTGCCGCATCTATGCCCAGGGCAAGATCTACGACAAGTTCGTCGCCGCCATGACGGAGGCGGTGGCCTCCATCAAGGTGGGGAGCCAGCGCGAGGAGGGGGTGGAGATGGGGCCGCTCATCTCGGACCGCCAGCGCAACCGGGTCGCCAGCTTCGTGGAGCGGGCCCAGAGCAGCGGCCACGTGGAGGTGACCACAGGCGGCAAGATCCGCCCCGGCAACGGCTTCTTCTTCGAGCCGACCCTGATAGCCCATGCCCGCCAGGAGGATGAGATCGTGCGCCGCGAGGTGTTCGGCCCCGTGGTGTCGGTGACCCGCTTTGGCGACGCCGAACAGGTGGTGCAATGGGCCAACGACTCGGACTACGGCCTCGCCAGCTCGGTCTGGACCCGGGATCTGAGCCTCGCCAGCAAGGTGGCCAGCCACCTGCAATATGGCTGCACCTGGATCAACACCCACTTCATGCTCACCTCGGAGATGCCCCACGGCGGCATGAAGATGTCCGGCTACGGCAAGGATCTCTCCCTCTATGCGCTGGAGGATTACACAGTGCCGCGCCACATCATGGTCAAGCTCTGAACATGATTCAGGCTGGCCCCGGGGCCAGCCTGAATGTGCAAACCACTACCCAAATCCCCTGCCAGATACCCCCCCTATGACAGCCGCCACAGCCAGTGGTGGTCCAGAACAAGCAGACCAAACAGCAACATCAGGTGATAGATGGAGAAGCGGAAGGTGCGCATCGCCTGGCCGGGGCGCTCCGAATACTTCAGCAACCAGCCATGCCAGCAGAACCCGAGGTTCAGCAACAGGCTGCCGATAAGATAGAGCAGCCCGGACATGCCGATCAGGTAGGGCAGCAGGCAGACCAGGGTCAGGATCAGCAGATAGAGCAGGATGGCCGTCTTGGTGAACGCTATGCCGTGGGTGACGGGCAGCATGGGAATGTTCGCGCCGGCATAGTCATCCCGTCTGTGGATGGCCAGGGACCAGAAGTGGGGCGGCGTCCAGGTGAAGACGATCATCACCAGCAACCAGGGCTCGGCCGAGAGCTGTCCCGTGATGCTGGTCCAGCCCAGCAGCGGCGGCATGGCGCCCGCCAGCCCGCCGATGACGATGTTCTGTGGCGTGGCCCGTTTCAGCAGCAGGGTATAGACGACCGCATAGCCGAACAGGCTGGCCAAAGTCAGCCAGGCGGTCAGGGGATTCACGCCCCGATAGAGCAGGACAAAGCCCGTCAACGCCAGCCACAGCGCAAACGCCATCGCAGACTTAGGCCCGATCCGCCCCATGGCGACCGGTCGCCAGCGCGTTCTGCGCATCTGGGCATCGATGCCGTGATCCAGAGAGTGATTCATGGCCGCGGCACCGGCAGCCAGCAGTCCTATTCCCGCCAGCCCCAGCACCATCTCGTCCAGGGAGGCCTGGGTCGGCTCGGCCAGCAGCATGCCGACCCAGGCGGTCAGCAGCAGCAAGGCCACCACCTTGGGCTTGGTCAGCTGGTAGTAGTCCCGCAGCAGCCGGGTGTCGATGACGCGGGCCAAGGGCTTGCTGTTCATGTCTGACTCCTGATCGCCTCAGGCGACAGCGAAGGGGAAAGCCGGGGGCGGGAGAGCCGTCCACGGGCCAGCACACAACACACCAGCAAGTGCGCCGCCACCAGGTTGTGCGCGAGGGCGTTGGCCAACGGCAGGGCCAGATGGACGTTCGCCAGCCCCAAGGCAATTTGCACGAGCAGCAGGGCCAGCAAGAGCCCCCCCAGGAAGCGCAACGAGGCCCCCTGACGGATCAGGGCGAAGGCAAAGCCCCCCACCAGCAGGGCGGTGGCAAGGGCTCCCAGACGATGGGCGATATGGATGGTCTGGCGCGCCTCCTTGCTCAGCACCCCGAACTCATAGCTGGCGTGGCCGAGCGGCAGATGAAAGGCCTCCTCCCAGTTCAACTGCGCCTGCCAGCTCCCCTGGCAGAGAGGCAGCTCGACGCAGGCCATGGCCGCATAGTTCGCCGACGTCCAGCCCCCCAGCGCTATCTGCAGCAGCAGCACGCCGCAGGCCGCATTGCCCAGCCAGGGCAAGCCCTGACCGCGGCAGACGGGCGCGTTCGCGGGAGAGCGCACAAGCTCGGCCCAATAGAGCCAGAGCAGGGTCAGGATGGCGAACCCACCCAGCAGATGGGTGGTCACCACCAGAGGGTGCAGCGCCAGCGTTACCGTCCACATGCCCAGCGCCGCCTGCCCAACCACCAGCACCAGCAAGGCCCCCGAGAGGTGACGCAGACGACCGCCAGCGCGCCAGCTCAGCACGAACAGCAACGCAATCACACAACCCAGCACACCGGCGAAGTAGCGGTGCACCATCTCGCTGCGCGCCTTGTGAGGCTCCAGCGGCGTATCCGGGTAGAGCTGGGCCGCCCGCTCCATATGCACGGGTTGGGGGACGGCCATGGAGCCGTAACAACCGGGCCAATCGGGGCAGGCCAGCCCGGCATCCGTCAGCCGGGTATAGGCACCGAGCACGATGACCAGTACCGCCAGTGCGATGGCGATCGATGCCAGCCTCTTCTGTATATTCATACGCCCCCCCGCTGACGCTTGTACCCGGATGATGACAACAGGACACACGACACTGGCCTCAGGTGCGTGTTCATTGCACACCTCGCTGATACTTGAGCAGTTGCTGCAGATCCGACAGCACGGCCTTGCCAAGCAGCGGCCACGCCGCCGTGCTGGCCGGCACCTCGTAGCGCAGGATGGCCAGCCCTTGCGAGTCCACCAGCATCATATCGCCCGCCCGCACGGCTCCGTTCGCCCCGCGCGGCGGCGCATCGGCCAGTTGTACCAGATCCAGCTTGTCCAGATTGCGGCCAAGGGCGCTTTGGATCCGCGACATCAACTCGGGCACCTGCTGGCATTGCGCCTCACAACGCCGGGCGGCCAGATAGACCAGTCGCCATTGGTTCTGATGGGGCGGGAGCGGCTGCAACAGATAGACCTCCTGATCCAACCAGGCCCCCTTGTTGCGAGTACCGGGTTCATACCAGCCCTGCCTCAGGGTCAGCGCAGCCAGTACCACAGGCAGCAGTATCACCAGCCCAAAGAGGACAGGCACCTTCCATCTTGACCATGAGTTCATGGAGACAACCTCCTTGTCAGCACCAGGCCCCCCACCAGCATCACCAGCGCCAGCCCAAGCCATTGCACTGCATACGCCCTGTGCTTCTCGGGCGGCATGACATTCGGCTGGTAGTGGTGGAGGAAGGGAGTCTGCCTTTGATAAAACACGGCATCAGCGAGGGGCGAGCCGAGGATCTCGCTCAGGGCATCCACCCTGATGGACTGCAGCCGGTTAGGATAGGGGCCGTACTCGATGTTCTGACCCAGCAAGACGCCACCGGGGGCCGTGCGCAGCAGACCGTCGAGCTCCAGAGTTGTCGGGATGACGGGACTTGGCAGTTGCTGCCGGCTGGCGGGTGCAGGCACCCAGCCCAGATTGACCAGCAGCAGGGGACGGGCATCACCGGCGCGTACCGGTATGATGACGTCGTAACCGATCTCGCCCGCCACCGCCTGGTTGTCCAGCAACCAGACATGAGGGGACACCCATTCGACCTCCCCTCCCAGTGACAGGCCGTCCAGTGACTCAAGGTTGCGCCAGTCGAGCCGGGCAAGCGCCATTGGCGCCACCTGCTGCGCCACCGCCATCCGTCCCAGCCAGGCCTCTTTCTCCATCCCCCGCTGCCACTGCCAGAGCGACAGCTTGCACAAACCCGCCGTCACAACCAGAGTGAACATCAGTACGATCCAGCGCCTGTGATGCCATGGTCGCCGCTTATCCCATGTAGCCATGTCACGCATATAACGGAGGGCTCCAACATGTTGATCAAGATAGTGCTGGTACTGATGCTGCTGCTCATCATTGGGCAGCTGTTTCATGCCCTCTGGTTGATGATGACCACGGGTCATCCCCAGAAGATGTCCGCCCCGCTGGGGCGTCGGGTGTTCTTTTCCCTGCTGGTGGTCGTCATCCTGCTGCTCTCCCTGATGATGGGCTGGCTGGAGCACAACCCGCGCCCTTACTGATCCCGACCTCAGAGCAGGTAGACGAACACGAAGAGGCAGAGCCAGACCACGTCGACGAAGTGCCAGTACCAGGCCGCGGCCTGGAAGGCGAAGTGGCGCTCGGCGGTGAAGTGATCCTTCAGCACTATCCGCAGCCATATGATCAGCAGGAACACCGTCCCCAGGGTGACATGCAAGCCATGGAATCCGGTCAGGATGAAGAAGGTATTGCCGTAGATGCCGGAGTCCAGTCGCAGCCCCAGATCCCGGTACGCATGCAGGTATTCATAGCCTTGCAGCCAGAGGAACGCCAACCCGAGCAGCACGGTCACAAGCAGCATCCCCTTGAGACGACTGCGCTTTCCATTCTCCAGCCCGGTATGAGCAAACAGCAGGGTGACGGAGGATCCGAGCAGGATCAGGGTATTGATGAGGGGGATACCGTGCCAGGGCATGGCCTGGGTCGTGGTCCCTCCCGGGGTCTTGACCATGGGCCAGTGCGCCGAGAAATCCGGCCACAGCAACTGGGCCGTCATCGCCTTGTTGCCCGCGCCGTCCAGCCAGGGCATGGCAAGCTGGCGGGCATAGAACAGCACTCCGAAGAAGGCCAGGAAGAACATCACCTCGGAGAAGATGAACCAGACCATGCCTTGCCGGAAGGATCTGTCCATCTGGGCGCTGTAGAGCCCGGTCATGGACTCCTGGATGATGTGACGAAACCAGCCAAACAGCATGAAGACCAGCAAGGCAACGCCAGCCATCATCAAATACCGGCCGACCCCGGCCTGCTTGCTCGCCACCTCATTGACCAGATGCCCCGCCCCGAAAGCCAGGAAAAACAGGGCAACGGCCCCTATGATGGGCCAGCGGCTCTGGTCAGGGACGTAATACGTCTGGTTCACTTTGGCCATGATTATTTCCTCTGCGCCAGCGTCGGGGCTGGGGTGGACTGAGTGATCTCATAGAGTGAATAGGAGAGCGTGATGGTGTTTATGTTGTCGGGCAAATCAGGGTCGACATAAAACTTGAGCGGCATCAGCTTGCTCTCCCCCGCCTGCAACTCCTGACGGTTGAAGCAAAAGCACTCCACTTTCTTCAAATAGGCGGCGGCGGGACCGGGCGAGACTGACGGCACTGCCTGACCAATCATGGTGCGATCTGTGGGATTGAACACCCGATAATTGACCAGCTTCATTTCGCCCGGGCGCACCGACAACCGCGCCGTTTCGCCGCTGAACTGCCACGGCATCCGGGTGTCCGCATGGGCAAGGAACTCGATCTGGATGGTCCGTTTGCTGTCGATCACCGCCCGCTCGGTCGTTGCCGGCTGTACGGCGGTCTTGCCGTTGAGACCGGTGATCCTGCAGAAGACGTCATACAGCGGCACCAGCGCAAAGGCGAACCCGAACATGACAAGCACCACCAAAGCCAGCTTTCTGAGCAGGGGACCGTGATTGACCTGAGCCATATGACCTCCTTACCGCACCTCTGGCGGGGTCTTGAAGCTGTGGTAGGGAGGGGGGGATGAGAGCGTCCACTCCAGCCCCTCTGCCCCTTCCCACACCTGATTGCTCGCCTGCTGCCCCCCCCTGATGCACTTGATCACCCCCCAGACGAACAGCAACTGCGACAACCCGAAGGCGAAGCCGCCGAGACTGATCAGCATGTTGAAGTCGGCAAACTGCAGCGCGTAATCCGGAATGCGACGGGGCATGCCCGCCAGACCGACGAAATGCATGGGGAAGAAGAGCACATTGACCGAAATGAGCGAGCACCAGAAATGCCATTGGCCGAGTCGCTCGTCATACATGTGCCCCGTCCATTTGGGCAGCCAGTAATAGGCGGCGGCCAGGATCGAGAAGACGGCGCCGGTGACCAGCACATAATGGAAATGGGCCACGACAAAATAGGTATCGTGATATTGGAAATCGGCCGGGATCATCGCCAGCATCAACCCCGAGAAGCCACCTATGGTGAACAGGGTGATGAAGGCGATGGCGAACAGCATGGGGGTCTCGAACGTCAGGGAGCCCCGCCACATGGTGGCAACCCAGTTGAATACCTTCACCCCGGTCGGCACCGCGATCAGCATGGTGGCGTACATGAAGAACAGCTCGGCGACCACCGGCAACCCAGTGGTAAACATGTGGTGAGCCCAGACCATGAAGGAGAGCAAGGCGATGCTGCTGGTGGCATAGACCATGGATCGATAGCCAAACAGTTTCTTGCGGGAGAAGGTGGGAATGATGCTGGAGACGATGCCAAAGGCCGGCAGTATCATGATGTACACCTCAGGGTGGCCAAAGAACCAGAAGATGTGCTGGAACAGCACAGGATCCCCGCCCCCGGCCGCATCGAAGAAGCTGGTCCCGAAATACTTGTCCGTCAGCACCATGGTCACCGCCGCCGCCAGGACCGGCATGACCGCGATGAGCAGGAAGGCCGTGATAAGCCAGGTCCAGACAAACAGCGGCATCTTCATCCAGCCCATGCCCGGCGCCCGCAGGTTGAAGATGGTGACGATGACGTTGATGGCACCCATGATGGAGGAGATACCCATGATGTGGATGGCGAAGACGAACAGCGCCGTACTGTTGCCGCTGTATTTGGTGGACAGGGGGGCATAGAAGGTCCAGCCCGAGCTGGGGCCGCCGCCCTCCATGAACAGGCTCGACAGCAGGATCAGAAACGCAAACGGCAGGATCCAGAAGCTCCAGTTGTTCATCCGGGGCAGTGCCATGTCCGGGGCCCCGATCATGATGGGGATCAGCCAGTTGGCGAGACCGGTGAAGGCGGGCATCACGGCGCCAAAGACCATGATGAGGCCATGTACCGTGGTCATCTGGTTGAAGAACAGGGGCTCGACCAGTTGCAGACCGGGCTGGAACAGCTCGGCCCGAATGACCATGGCCATGGCGCCACCGGTGAAGAACATGGTCAGGGCGAACAGCAGGTAGAGAGTGCCGATATCTTTGTGATTCGTGGTGTATAGCCAGCGTTTCAGGCCCGATGCAGGTTGGTGGGCGTGCTCGCTGTGCAGGGTATCCGTGATTCCATCACTCATGCTGGCGCCTCACTTGTCCTTGTTTGGTTCGACTGGGTTCAGAAGGGACTGCACCTCTGCAGCCTGAATGACATCACCGGTCTTGTTGTCCCAGGCATTGCGCTCGTATGTCACGACGGCGGCGAGCTCCTGCGCCGTCAGCTGCTTGCCGAAGGGCTGCATCGCAGTCCCGCTCTTGCCATGCAGGACTATGTCCAGGTGCTGGGCCCTGTGTTCTGGCAGCGTCGCCACCTTGCTGCCCTTGAGGGCCGGGAAGATACCGGGCAAACCCGTACCCGCGGGCTGATGGCAGGCGGCGCAATGTCCCAGGAACACCTTCTCACCCAGCTCCATGGCCTGCGGCAGCGTCATGGTCTGGCTGGCCAGGTCTTGCTGCTGGGCCTTGGCTGCCGCCTGATCTGCCGCTGTCTTTGCGATCCAGCCATCGAACTCCCCGGTCGGCTTGGCCACCACCACTATGGGCATGAAGCCGTGGTCTTTGCCGCACAGCTCGGCACACTGCCCCCGGTAGGTGCCGGCCTTGTCGATGCGGGTCCAGGATTCGTTGATGTAACCGGGATTGGCATCTTTCTTCACCGCGAAGGCGGGCACCCACCAGGAATGAATTACATCGTCCGAGGTCATCAGGAATCGGATCTTCTTGCCGACGGGCAACACCAGAGGCTGATCCACTTCCAGCAAATAGGTGCCGCTCTTGGGTTCGTCGCCCGAGATCTGCTTCTTGCTGGTCGCCAGCAAGGAGTAAAACTCCACCGGATGCTCGAGGTATTTGTAATGCCATTTCCATTGCGAGCCCGTGATGAGCACGGTGAGATCGGCTTTGGAGGTATCCTCCATCTTCAGCAGTGTCGAGGTCGCCGGTGCCGCCATCGCGACCAGGATCAGCACCGGGATGGCCGTCCATAACAGCTCGATGCGGGTGCTCTCGTGAAATTGGGCGGCCTTGGCGCCACGAGACTTTCTGTGGTGGACGATGGACCAGAGCATGGCCCCGAAGACGATAAGGCCAATGGCACAGCAGATATAGAAGATCGTCATATGCAGGTCATACACCTGCTGGCTGATGGCGGTCGCCCCGCGTGTCATGTTGAATGTGATGTCGTTGGCGGAAACACTGCTGCTGGCGAGCCACACCATCCATGCGCCATGGTTGATTGCATTTTTTCCCACATTGCACTCCCTGTGCACGTTAGAAAAGATGGCAAGCATTGACAGCTTAAACGCTAACCATCTGAAAATAATGCATTTATTAAACGTTCAGTCACACTCAAGTATTAGTCCATATTCTGAAAAAACCAAAGTGGTGCCGGCCGACGAGGGACTCATCAGAGCAGTTGGCATCCTATCCGGGGTAAACGAGGAGGGGGGTGGTGGCGGCCATTGCCCCATGACATAGCCCTGAACGGCGCAATCACAGGACATATCCGGTAGCGAGCGGCCAGGGCCGCGCGACAAAAGAGAAGGGGCCACACCGGCCCCTTGTTTATGGCGACCGCAGGTGTCATCTCGCACCGCCGCGGCCCTGTCGTCCGTCGTCAGGTCATGGGTGCCTGTTTGTCCAACAGCCGGGCCAGCAGGCTGCGCAGCCGCTTGATCACTGCAGGCTTGCCGGCAACCCCCAACGTCTTTGCCAGCTCGGCCCAGGGCACATACTGCCAGATGGGGGCGATCAGCAGCCGACGCTCGTCGGGAAGCAGTTCATCCAGCACAGCCAACCGACTGGCCAGCCAGCGTTGCAGGCTGGCTTGGCACAGCTCGAACGGCTTGTGATGATGGGCAAAGCAGTCGAGCTCCTGATACTCGAACTCATCCAGTTCGGGTGCCTCTGCGGCCACGTCGCCTCTCAGACATAGCCAGACCAGTTCGGGCTCCAGCCCCTTGAGCTCTCCTGCCAGCAGGGTGGGCAACTGGCTCACGAAGCGCCGTCGCCATTGAATCAGCTCCGGATCGAGCTCCTCTTTCAGCGGTTTGAGCAACAAGGCCGCATGGCTGCCGCTGGCTGCATCCCGCTGCAGGCCGATGCGCAATACCGTCAAGCCCCCCTTGAGCCAGAATGGCAGCAGATCGGGACTCGCAGAAAAGGCTGACCCCAGATAGTCGTATCCCTGCGCGCGGTAGTGTGTTTCCAGCTGCGCCAGCAGCAAATAACCCAGTCCCAGGCGATGCAGGGCGGGATGAATGGCGATGCGCATCACCCTGGCATAGGTGCGCTCCCCAGCCGTGATGAAGCCGGCGTGTGCCAGCAGCGACTGGGGCAGCAGATGACCACGGGGGCGTCTTCGCCCAGCCCAGATGTCATGAGCCAGCGCAGGCGCTATGTTCCCTTCCCGGGCCACCAGGGCAACACCGAGCAGCTCCCTCTCCTGCTCCAGCAGGTGGATGTCGAGGTCCGGGCTCTCCAGCAAATATCGCAGATCGCTGGGGCTGGTCTGATAATGGGCCAGGACGAGCAGGCCGAACACCCGATTGAGCAGCGCCTCATCCCCGGCCAGCGCCTCCTGCGCCAGCCGTCGCCAGCTCGGTGTCTTCGGAGGTTGAGGTGCCACTATGTCGGCATTGAGGCCGAGCAGCCGGAAGATCAGCGGCTCCAGCGGATCATGTCGGCTCCAGCGGATGGGTTCCGCCAGATGCAGCTCCTGCCAATCCGGGGTCTGCCTATCGAGCACCCGCTTGAAACGCAGATGAAAGCCACGCCCCGTCCCCTCATAGCCGTGCTCGGTGGTGGCGAACACTATGCGGCTGTGATGGGCCAGGATGGCCTCCAGCAGCGGGGTTGGAATGGCGGCGGCCTCATCCACCAGCAGCAGATCCGCTTGCACATCCCCTTGAGCGACTCGGTCTGGCGACACATAGGTCAGGCCCGCCAGCCGCTCAGGCGTCTCTGCCAGCGCCGCCGAGGCATGGGCAAAGAGCGTGGCGACGGTCGCCTGGGCGGGTGCCGTCACCACTATCTGCAGGCCGGGATCCTGACGCAGCAGATCGGCGCTGGCCAGACCCAGCAGCGCACTCTTGCCGCGGCCACGATCCGCGCTCAGCACCAGCGGACGACGGCGATGACCATGCAACACCTTGCGAATGGCCGGCAGCGCACGGGCTTGATCGGTACTAAGTGGCCGGCTTGCGTCAAGAGGACGCCAGGGCTCGCCGCCGGCAGGAGGACTCAAGGAGAGGGCGGGATCCCCTGTCAGCAGCCGCACCAGGCGGGCGATAAAACCATGGCTCGCCAGCTTGGCATCCTCAGGCTGGGCGACCAGTCGCAACCTGTCCGGATCCGGGTAGGCTGGCCACTCATCTCTGGGAGGCGTCAGCAACAGCAGCAGCCCACCGGCGCGCAGCGTGCCCGCCAGGGCGCCGAAGGCATCGGGATGAAAACCGCTGAAGGCGTTGAACACCAGGGTATCGCACTCCTGACCGAGCCGTTGTAGCGCCTTTGCAGCGGGCAACGGCCCATGGTGCTCGGGGCCATCCCCCAGCCAGAAGACAGCCTCCCCCAGCAAGGGTTCGGCGCGGGTGATGCAATCGGCTTCGAGCCCTTCCAGCCAGATCAGGCGACGCTCACCGGCGTGAGCGAGAGCCTGGCGCAACAGATCCACCTCGGCAGGGATCATGAGGCTGAACTGTCGCCAGGCTTCACCCGCAGCTCAAACATGCGCTCCCCCATCTGATCGATGAAGGTATGGGCTTTTTGCACCATGAAGCGCTCGGCGTCGGCTGGGTTGGCGAACAGATCGGAGCGGATGAAGCGATGAGTCTGTAATTGCCCGTCGATCTCCCTGGTGATGCGACCGGCCAGCCTGTACTGCCCCCCTTCCGCCATGGGTTCGGGATAGATGAGATAGCCGGCGTATTCGGTGGGCGTGACATCAACTATCTGGGCAGCTTGCCCCTTGAACAGGGCACTGAATAGTTTCTTGAGCATCTTGGTCTCCTCTCTGATGGTTGCATTCTCCTCAAGGGGGGAATCACTGGCAAGCAGGGGATCTTATTACCATTCGTTCTTTGCATTACGAACCATTCTCATTTAGATTTCATCTCATTCCAGCATGAGGTCCATTAATATGTACGTGTGTTTGTGCCGCGGCATCACAGATAACCAGATCCGCAAGGCGGTACAGGCAGGCAAGACCGAGTTCAGACAGCTGAAACAGTCGCTGGAAGTCGGTGCCCAATGTGGCAAGTGCGTGCGCATGGCGATGGAGATCATCGCCACCGAGATCGACAAGCTGGAGTCGGAGCAGGCGCCCCTTTATTACGAAGTGGCCTGAAGCGCCTCTTCCTGACCCCTTCACTTCATCGAGCGGATGCTCTCCCTTGCAGGGGAGCCGATTCGCCATCTTCTTATGGTCATTTTTCTCGACTACGCTCTAGTGATCGGTGCCCTAGGCTCGAACACGAGGAGTAATGTCGATGAAAGGAGATCCCAAAATCATTGCCCACCTCAACAAGGTGCTGGCCAATGAGCTGGTTGCCATCAACCAATATTTCCTGCACGCCCGCATCTACGATGACTGGGGCCTCAAGGGGCTCGGGCACAAGGAATATCATGAGTCCATCGATGAGATGAAGCATGCCGACGAGCTGGTCAAGCGAGTGCTGTTTCTGGAAGGACTACCCAACTTGCAGGATCTGGGCAAGCTGCGCATCGGTGAGACCGTCGAAGAGATGTTGCGCTGCGACCTGTCACTGGAAATGGATGCCATCCCCGACCTGAAAGTGGCCATCACCTATGCCGAGTCCGTCCATGATTACGTCAGCCGTGACCTGTTCCAGGAGATCCTGGAAGACGAGGAGGAGCACGTCGATTGGCTGGAAACCCAGCTGGACCTCATCGCTCGCATCGGCCTGGAAAATTATCAGCAATCCCAGCTTCATACCGCATCATCCTGAGTGCGGATGTCATCAAGATCTGCCCCCAACCCGCCAAGGCGGGTTTTTTCTGGGCCGCCAGCTTAAAACCCAGGCATGAATCTGAAACATACGGGCATTACTGTCTGCCAGGCAGGTGGCCAACCGGGTGGTTTTCCCAAGTCAGCAAACCCCTTCACGGCACGGGGCGCACCGCCGGGCTCGGTGAACGAGGCACGGCTCCAAGCCGGATTGAACCATTGCAGTGATCACAGTTACGATGCAGGGCAGAGCAGCACACGCCGCTTTCGATTAGGATACGGCCCTATTCCCATCACTTTGCTACGGATGATTTCCATGGAACTGATTGCACGTGAGATGGCGCCCCACAAGCGGGTAGCCCTGGTGGCTCACGACAACATGAAGACCCCATTGCTGAACTGGGTGCTGCGCCGCAAGGAGGAGCTCAAGCTCCACCACCTCTATGCGACCGGCACCACCGGCACCCTGCTCGGCAAGAAGGCGCAACTGCCCATCACCTGCCTCTTTTCCGGACCCATGGGGGGCGATCAGCAGCTCGGCGCCCTCATCGCCGAAGGGAAGATCGACGTGATGATCTTCTTCTGGGATCCCCTCAATCCCGCGGCGCACGATCCGGATGTCAAGGCACTGCTGCGCCTCGCGGCGGTCTGGAACATCCCGGTCGCCACCAACGAAGCGACGGCGGACTTCATCATGGACAGCCCGCACATGCAGCAGGCATTCAGCGTCCAGGTGCCCGACTACGCCGGTTATCTCAAGGCAAGAACCGAGTAGCCCCAACCAGATAGCAAAGAGCCGGACAGTGTCCGGCTCTTTCGTTTGAAGGATGGTGGCGGCTCAGCGCTGGAAGCTCTTCTGGGCGAACTTGGGTCTGGCATTCATGATCTGCTCCACCTGCTCGTCGCTCATCTTGCCGCGCGACAGCCCCAGCACCTTGTAGGTCAGCAGCGGCCGGGCCGGCAGCGCAATCATCAGGGCGCGGATCTGGTTTTCGTCCTCTTTCTCTCGCACCGGCTTGCCATAGGCATAGGTCAGCACCCCGGCATCCATCAGGTTTTTGACGGCAGGCTCGGTGATCGGCAAGTTTATGACGCTTTTCCGTTGCAGCACGAACTCGCGCAGCACTGCCTTCTCGTTGAAGTCGAGGAAACCAATCATCTGGGCCAGTTGATCCTGCTGGCGGCGGGACTGCCACTCGTCACAGGCCCACTCCCAGGCGATCAGGAAACCCTGGCTGCAGAAGTAGGAGATGGCGATCAGCATGCCGACCCCCAGCCAGGCGGCGTGAGCCGTGGCCCACTGACTGACGGCGCCTTTCATCAGCCCGGCCGGGAACAGCAATATGATGCTGCAGCAGAGCAGCAGCCAGACCATCAGCCAGTTGAGGCGATTCAGCTGATAAAAATGTTGGATCCACCGTTTCATCGTTCACCCTTCCCAAGTCAATGTGGACAGTAGTCAACTCATAGCAATCCCTGTGCCAAGGCGAGGATCCTGTGGGCGGGATCCGGATCCTGGCGAGCAGACTGGTGGGATTGGTCGCTGGCCAGGTTACATCCCCTTACAAGTTGCCGGGGGGATGAGCCGCCATTTTCCTTGTGGGGTGACCCGTCTCTTGGTAAAAACCCCGCACTGTCATTGGGGAGTAGCAACCCGCCCGTGATCCGGGCCGGGCTCATGTCAACATTCTTGGATCTGCCGATCCATGGCATGGGCGGCGATAGCATCTATCGTCCTGCAAGACCTTTGGCCTCGATACGCAAGCCAGCCGGGCGAGCCGTATCGGGTCCATCGGTTGTTCTGCTCGCCTGGCGGTTGCCCATTATGCTGATCACCCTGCTGTTATTTCTGCTCTCTGCCGCCACCATCTACCTCGCCTGCGAATATTTCGTCAACGGTATCGAATGGACCGGCCATCACCTCAAGTTCTCCCAGAGCGCCACCGGCTCGCTGCTGGCGGCCCTCGGCACTGCCTTGCCCGAATGCATAGTCACCCTGAGCGCGCTGCTGATGGGGGATGCCCCCGCCCAGCAACAGATAGGGATAGGGGCCGCCCTCGGCGGTCCCCTGGTGCTCTCCACCATAGGCTATGCCGCCGTCGGCCTGACCCTGCTGCTGTGCATGAGCCCTGAGCACAGGGCCATAGATGGCGAGGTGCAGCGCGAGATAGGTCGGGATCAGGCCTGGTTTGTCGGCATCTTCCTGGTGGCGGTGGCCCTCGGCATGGTGGCCTTCACCGGCAAGACCTGGCTGGCCCCGCTGTTCGTGCTGGCGTACCTCCTCTATGTGCGGCGCGAGCTGAAACAGACCGACAGCCACGAGACCCAGTTGCCCTCCCCCCTAAAGCTGGATCCCAAGGCCGGCACCCCGGTCCTTCGCAAGGTGCTGCTGCAGACCCTGGGAGCCCTGGTGGTTGTCGCTCTGGCGGCGCAGCTGTTCGTCCATCAGCTGGAGAGCATGGGTGAGCTGTTCGGCCTCTCCCCCGTGCTGGCGGCCCTGCTGCTGAGCCCGGTGGCGACCGAGATGCCCGAGCTGATGAACGTGCTGATCTGGGTGCGGCAGGGCAAGCATCGGCTGGCGCTGGCCAACATCTCCGGCGCCATGATGATCCAGGGCACCATTCCCAAGGCGTTCTGCCTGCTGTTCACCCCCTGGTTGCTCGACAGCACCATGCTGGTCTCCTCCCTGGTGACCCTGCTGGCGGTGGCACTGCTGTGGTGGGGCTTCAGCTACGGGCGGATGACGGCGGGCAGGCTGGCCTGCGTGGGGCTGGTGTATCTGGGGTTCTGCGGCTGGCTGATGGTGAGCTGAAGGCACCTGGCATCTGAACATGGCGCCATAAGCAAGGGCAGGATCGGATCCTGCCCTTTTTTCATGGATTTAGGTTAGCGGGTTGAGCCCCGGGATCAGAACTGCTGGAACCAGCGCTGGATCTGGGCCGGATCCTTGCTCTGGGTCAGGGAGAGCATCAGCAGGATACGCGCCTTCTGCGGGTTCAGGGTGCCGGCGGCCACGAAGCCGTACTTGGCGTCATCGATCTCGGCATCCAGAGTGGTGGCGCCGGTCGGCACGCGGGCGGAGCGCACCACCCGGATGCCATCCTTGCTCGCCTTGGCCAGGGTGTCGAACAGGCTGTGGTAGAGGTTGCCGTTGCCCACCCCGGCGCTGACGATGCCGTCAAACTTGGCATCCACCATGGCTTTGGCCGGCAGATCGGTGGCGTTGGCATAGTTGTAGACGATGCCCACTTGCGGCAGCTTGTCGAGCTTGCTCACGTCGAACGGGGTCTTGCTGGTGTGCAGGCGGGCCGGGCTGCGCTGGTAGTCGATCTTGCCGTTGTGGATGTAACCCAGCGGGCCGAAGTTGGGGGCGGCAAAGGTCTGCACCCCTGTGGTATTGGTCTTGGTGACGTCGCGGGCATCCAGCACGGTATCGTTCATGGCGACCATGACGCCACGGCCCTTGGAGCTGGGGTCGGAGGCGGTGACCACGGCGTTATACAGATTCAGCGGGCCGTCGGCGCTCATGGCGGTGGAGGGGCGCATGGCGCCGACCAGCACCACGGGCTTGTCGCTCTTGACGGTGAGGTTGAGGAAGTAGGCGGTCTCTTCCATGGTGTCGGTGCCGTGGGTGATGACGATGCCGTCCACGTCATCCTTGGCCAGCAGCTCGTTGACCCGCTTGGCCAGCTTGAGCCACACCTCGTCGTTCATGTCCTGGGAGCCGATCTTGACCACCTGCTCCCCCTGCACGTCGGCCACGTTCTTCATCTCGGGCACGGCGGCGATCAGGGTCTCGATAGCCACCTTGCCCGCTTCATAGTTGGACTGGGTGG
Source organism: Aeromonas genomosp. paramedia (assembly GCF_023093515.1). Taxonomy (NCBI): domain Bacteria; kingdom Pseudomonadati; phylum Pseudomonadota; class Gammaproteobacteria; order Aeromonadales; family Aeromonadaceae; genus Aeromonas; species Aeromonas genomosp. paramedia. The sequence goes on along the minus strand of NZ_JAAROG010000001.1, from coordinate 157,428 downwards.
CTGACTGTCCCGCACCGGCTATGGTGCCACCGGTCGCCAGGATATGAACCTGCGGCAGGGCCATGGCCAGGGGGGAGAGGGTCATGCCGAGGACGACGGCGAGCAGGGTCTTGCGGATAGGGTGAGTCATGCTGCAATCCTTTTGGGTTAGTTGACGGCAGCATTTTCATCCAACTAGGCTCGTTTTTAAGTGATCACTCTCAACAATAAAAACAAGTAAACAGAATATTGGTCTGATTTTTACCCATATAGGGATAAATCACTCCGCACTAAATCCCTTGGCTTCGATCAGCGCGATCAACTCGTCCCTGCTCAGCTCGCTCTCGATGACGGCCTTGCGGCTGCCAAAATCGACCCGAGCCTGGCTGACGGCACTTTGAGCCAGCAGCGCCTTCTGCAGGCTGGCGGCGCAGCCACCGCAGGACATGCCGGAGACGGTGAGTTCTATGGTCATGGGATATCTCCTCTGTGGATATGTCCCCAGCCTAAAGCTGACGCCCGCAGCAAGGTCAAGCCCTAGCGGGCCACCACGGATTCACGCACCACCAGGCGTCCCTGGAATTTCTGCTGTTCATCGGCCGGTCGCAGACTCTGCGCCAGCTGTGCTTGCAACACCCGCACGCTCTCCTGGGCCAGCCGCTCACTCGGGTATTCGATGCAGGTCAGCGGTGGGGTCAACTGGCTCGCGAGGGCGGAGCCTTCCAGGCTGATGACGGAGACATCCTGAGGAATATGGAGGTTGAACTCGCGCAGCAGCCGCATGGCGTCGGCAGCCTGGGCATCTTGCTGCACCACCAGCGCGGTGAAGGGCAGGTAGCGATTGAGCAAGCCGAGCAGCGCCTGCTGGTTGTCGGTACCGTCGATCACCAACTGGCTGTTATAGGGCAGGGATTGCTGCTGTAGTGCCTGCTGGTAGCCCTGAATGGCGCTCTTTCCCGCAGGCGAGACCTTGTCATCCAGCATCAGCACCAGCTGGCGATGGCCCTTGCCGAGCAGGAAACGACAGGCGCTCTCCGTGGCAAAGGTCAGGTCATAGCTGAGATTGAGGTTGCCGGTGTCGCTCACCCCATCCAGCTGAATGAGGCGTGGGTCTGGGTTCAGAGGCTGTTTGGAGCCGAGGACCAAGACGCCATCACAACGCCCTCCCAGCAACTCATCGACCGCTTGCTGCTGCTGTTGCGTCTCGTCGGCAAAGCGCACCAGCATGCTCTTGCCCGTCTTGGCCAGCGCGCCTTCCAGCAGCGGCAGCATGCTGGCCAGACGATTGCCAAGCTGGGAGGGAAGTATGATGCCCACACAATCCGTCGCCTGGGTCGCCAGGGAGCGAGCCGTGGCATTGGGTCGGAAATTCAGCTGCTCGGCGGCTTGCAACACGGCCAACCGGCTCTCTTCACGCACACCGCGCGAGCCGCTCAGGACGCGGGAAACGGTGGCTTTAGACACATTCGCGAGGCGCGACACATCGGTAATATTGGCCATGGCTTCATCAACGGTAACCGGTTAACAGGCCTCCATCCTAGCACAGGCCAGCGACCTCCGGTAAGGGCCGGCACTCTGGTCAATGGAAAAGGGGGGCCCTTGCCCCCCTCTGCCAATCTGGCTTCCATCAGAAGTAATATTTGAAACGCACCCGGCCACCGTAGCGATCGATGTTGTCCACCTCGCTGCTGTCGACATTCAGCTGGGACCAGTAGGCTCCCAGATAGATATCGAAGTTGTTCAGATCCAGCACGCTCGGGATCTTGTAGGAGGCGTATACGGTGTTGATGGTGTGCTTGCCCACCATATTGCCGAAATCGGCGCTGGTGTTGTTCAGATTGGCGCTGCTGATGTCGTTGATGGCGTAGATGTAACCCAGGCCGGCATTGTGCCAGAGCAGGTTGGCGCCCAGGGTGGTATCGGTTTCAGCCTCGGCATCCATGCGGGCCAGGTTGGCATTGATGACCAGGGCATCCTGGCTCCAGCTGGTGGTGAGGCCATAACCCATGCGATCAGACACTGAGACGTCGTCGCTGGTGACGATGGCGTCGCTGATCACGTTGCCCTCGGCCCCCAGGGCGACCTTGAGGTTTTCCCCCTTCCAGGCGATGACGGGACGCACGATGATGGAGTCCTTGGCCTTGGTCAGCGCATAGCCGTGGTATTGCTGGCCTGCAAACAGATTGGTGCGGTCCCCGATCAGGGTGGAGAGCTCCAGATACCAGTTGCCCGTCTCCTTGTTGAGCAGCAGCTGACCCCCCTTGCCAGCCCGGCCACGACCCTCCTTCAGCATGTAGACATAGCCATTGCCATCGGAGTAGAGGTCGTTGGCACTGTCACCCGAGTGCTCGACAAAGATGTCCTGCCCCAGCGGGAACATGTCGTAGGCCTCGAAGCGGCCGACCTTCATCCCCCAGTTGCTGCGCTGGCCGAACCCCAGGTACGCATCGTCGGCACCGGCACCGCCGTTGGTGCCTATGGTGGGCTGGATCTGGATCTGGCCATAGCGACCATCTTCCAGCTCCCGTACCCCGAGGAAGTTCAGCAGCAGGCGACCATCCTCGTCCCAGCGATCGGTGCGAGTCTCGCTGGTTTGACCCAGCACGTTGCCACGGGTGGTGTTGGACGCGTTCAGGTTGATCTCCGCATCGCCCCCCAGGCTCAGGCGCCCGAAGTCCGTGTTGGTTTCCACCACGGCGCTGGCCATGAAAGGGGTGCTCAGGGCCAGGATGGCAAGGAGCTGGGCGGACAGGTTTGTCAGTTTCATTATTATCATTCCTTGAGTTTTATGTTTTTGATATACAAGCATTTATTTATCTGCCTCCCCGAAGGGAGGACAAATTCAGGCATGCCTTTCCCCCATCGCAACGCAATGTAAGGCAAAGGGCATGGATCAAATCGGGTGGGGGACTAGGGCCCGAGGAAGTGTCTCAGCCCCTGGCAGGCATCGCCCGCCGGGGGAGGCGAGTCGGCGCTCTCTCCTCGGCCACGGCTCAGATGGCCCATGTGGTGGCTCCTTCGACGCAGCTTGGCAGCCAGGCGGCGCCGCGTACCCCGCTGCTGTCCCCGTAGCGGGCAGGCACTATGGGGGTGAGGCACCACTCCGAGAAGAGGTAGGGAACCACTGCCGCGGGCAGATCACGATAGAGGGAGGCGATGTTGGAGAGGCCGCCCCCCAGTACGATGACATCCGGATCCAGCACATTGATCAGGCTGGCGACGCTGCGGGCCAGGGCCTGGATGAAATGGTCATAGTGGACCTGGGCCTCCACATCCCCCTCGGCGGCGGCCGTGATGATCCCGAGCGGCGACAGCCCGCGGCCATGGCGCTCCACGAAACGGCCGGCAAACCCCGTCCCGGAGACGAAGCGCTCGATGCAATTGCTGCGCCCGCAGTAACAGGGCTGGGTTGGGCCATCACGGGCCGGGTCATAACCGGGCAGCGGGTTGTGACCCCACTCCCCGGTGATGGCGTTGGGACCGACGATGAGCTGGCGATTGACCACCAAGCCGCCACCACAGCCGGTGCCGAGGATGATGCCAAACACCACCCTGCCCGCCTCTCCCGCCCCGTCGACGGCCTCCGAGAGGGCGAAACAGTCGGCGTCATTGGCGAGCCAGACCGGCTGGCCCAGCGCCCGGGTCAAGTCTTGCTTGAGGTCCTGTCCGTTGAGAAACAGACAGTTGGCATTCTTGATGCGACCCGTCTGCGGGTCGATCGCCCCGGGCAGCCCTATGCCTATGGTGAAGGCGCTGTCCATCGCCTGCCGTATCTCCCTCACCAGAGAGGTGATGGCCACCAGGAAATCGCCGTACCCCGTGGTCGGGGTCGCGATCCGTCTGCGCAGCAGGCTGACGCCCTGGCCATCGAGCAGTTGAGCCTCGATCTTGGTTCCCCCGATGTCGAGTCCGAGTCGCAACATGATCGTCTTCCTCAGGCAGCCAGCTTGCGATGCAGCTCGATGAGCTCAGTGACCAGCTCCCGGGCCAACATGGCGGTCATCAGGTGGTCCTGGGCGTGGACCAGGATCAGCGTCACCGGGATCTTGCCCTCCCCTTCATCCGCCTCGATCAGCCTGGTCTGTACCCCGTGGGCCGCATTGGCTGCCTCGGCAGCCTGACGCAGCAGGTCATCGGCCTCCGAAAACTGGCCGGCCCTGGCCTGACGCAGCGCCTCAAAGCAGAGGCTGCGGCTCATGCCGGCATTGATGATAAGACCCATGACGGTCTCTTCCAGATCGAACATACACACTCCTTGGTGATGGGCGCCGGCCTTGGGGCAGGCGCTCTTTAATAGGGGTCAGGTGACGGAATAATCAGTCGAAGCCATTCTCACGGGCGGCGGTGGCAAACCACTGGCCGCTCTTCTTGATGCGTCGGGTCTGGCTCTCCAGCTCCAGCTCGATGAAGCCGTAACGGTTCTTGTAGGCATTGCTCCACGACCAGTTGTCGATGAAGGTCCAGAGGTGATAGCCCCGGCACTGGCAGCCCTCCGACAGTCCCTTGTGCAGCCAGATGAGGTGATCCCGGATGAAGCCGATGCGGTAGTCATCCTGGATCTGGCCGTCCTCTCCCTTGAACCTGGCCTCACCCTCCACCCCCATGCCGTTCTCGGAGATATAGCTCGGGATGTTGCCGTAGTGGTCGCGCAGGTTGACCAAGATGTCGTAGATCCCCTGCTCGTAGATCTCCCAGCCCCGGTGCGGGTTCATCTTGCGCCCCGGCATCTCGTAGTAGTCGAAGAACCACTCCGGCATGAAGGGGCTGGCAGGATTGACCGCGTGGCTGCGGGCCTTGACTCGGCGCGGCTGGTAGTAGTTGACCCCCAGCAGGTCGATCTTGCCGGCCGCCAGCAGGGCCTTGTCCCCCGGCTCGCAAGCCGGCAGCTGATCGTATTCCCGCAGCAGCTCGACCAGCTCGGCGGGGTACTCCCCCTTGACCGCCGGATCCAGGAAGCTGCGGTTGAACATCAGATCCGCAATGTTGGCCGCCTTCAGATCCGCCGGGTGTTGCGAGCGAGGATAGGAAGGGGTCAGATTCAGGATGATGCCGATCTGGCCATCCTGACCTAGCTCCCGGTAACGCTGCACCGCCGTGGCGTGAGCCAGCATGGTGTGATAGGCCACAGTGGCGGCGCGGCGAAAGTCCACCACGTTCGGATAGTGGAAGTCGTAGAGGTAGCCCCCCTCCACCGGCACTATGGGTTCGTTGAAGGTGAACCAGTGCTTGACCTTGCCGCCGAACAGCCTGAAGCAGGTCTCGGCAAACTCGGCGTAGGCGGCGATCACCTCCCGACTCTCCCAGCCCCCCAGGGCCTGCATGCTCATGGGCATGTCGAAGTGGAACAGGCAGATAAAGGGCTCGATCCCCTCGGCCTTGAGCTCGTCGATCATGGCGTCGTAGAAGGCGACAGCCTCCGGGTTGGGCTCCCCCCGGCCAGCCGGGATCAGCCTGGACCAGGCGATGGAGGTGCGAAAACTGTTGTGACCAAGCTGTTTCAGCAGACGGATGTCATCGCGAAAATGCTCATAGAAACCGGAGGTCTGCGCCGGCCCAATCTGCTGATGGAAACGGTTGGGGGACTGCTCGAACCAGTGATCCCAGATGGTTGGCGCCTTGCCGCCCTGGAGGCTGGCGCCTTCGGCCTGAGCGGCGGAAGAGGCGCTGCCCCACCAGAACTGTTCAGGAAAACGGTATTGCATCTCGTGTTACTCCAAGCTTGAAAAAAGAGGCCGCCAGGCAGCCCCGGCAGGCAATCAACGGGTGGCGGCGGCCAGCTCCGGCGTTTTCGGACTCTCTTCCTGCTCTTCCTGTTTGAGCAGGGTGCGCTCATAGGCTTTCAGGAAGGGGTAATACATGGCCGCGGCGGAGCACATGCAGAGCAGGCTCAGCACCATGGGGCTGATGGCCCAGTTGGCGGCCCAGGAGGCGCCGATGGGACCAGGTGTGGTCCAGGGAGTGAGAGAGACAACCCGCTCGACCAGGCCGAAGTCCAGGGCAAACCAGGCCAGAGTGGCGTTGATCATGGGCACCAGAATGAAAGGCAGGAAGAACACCGGGTTCATCACTATGGGGGCACCGAACAGGATGGGCTCGTTGATGTTGAACAGGCCGGGCACCACGCCCATCTTGCCGATGGATCTCAGGTGGGCCGCCTTGCTGCGCAGCAGCAGGAAGGCCAGCGGCAGGGTCGATCCGACGCCACCGATCAGCAGGTAGTGATCCCAGAAGCCCTGCAGGAAGATATGGGGCAGGGCTTCACCCGCGGCCATGGCGGCCTGGTTGTTGGCCAGATTGGCCATCCAGAACGGATTCATGATGCCGGTGACGATCAGGGCACCGTGGATCCCCGCGAACCAGAGCACCTGGCACACCAGCACCGCCAGCAACATGGCTGGCAGGGAATCGGAGGCCGCCACCAGCGGCTTGACCAGAGACATGATGGCCTCCGGCAGTATCATGCCGGTGGTGCTCTCCAGGATCAGGTTGAGCGGGTGCAGGGTCAGGATGATCACCAGCACCGGGATCAGCACCTCGAAGGAGCGGGCGACCCCCGTCGGCACCTGGGGCGGCAGCTTGATGGTGATGTTGTTGCGCTTGAGGAAGGCATAGACCTCAGCCGCATAGATGGCGGTGATCAGGGCCGTGAAGATCCCCTGACCGGAGAAATACTGCATGGAGATGGCCCCCTCCTTGACGGGGGCGGCTACCAGCATAAAGGACATCAGGCAGAGCAGGCCGGTAGTGACGGGGTCCAGACCGTTCTGCCGCGCCAGGCTCGCGCCTATTCCCACCGAGATAAACAGGGTCATCAGCCCCATGCTCAGCTGGAACGGGAGCAGCAGCTGCGGTTGATAGGTGGCAGAGAAGTCGAGCCAGGCACGGGCAAATCCCCATTGGGTCTGGGGAGAGAAGGGAGGGAAAATGAACACCAGCATGAAGCTGCCGACGATCATGAAGGGCAAGGCGGCAATGAAGCCGTCACGGATCGCCTGCACGTATTTCTGCTGGCCGATCCGGCCGGCCAGCGGGCTGACCCGGTTCTCAATGGTACTGACAAAGCGCTCGTAAAGGGTGTTCATGAAGGTTTCCTTGTGACATTCACTGGTTGGGGTCTGCGCATCAGCCGATCAGGGTAAGGGCATGGTCGAGGACCTTGTCACCCCGTTGCATGCCGTAGTCCATCATGTTGATGGTGTCGACAGGCACGCCATGAGCCGCCGCTCGCTGCTGTAGCTCGGCCTGCATGTATTTGACCTGCGGCCCCAGCAGCACCACCTGGTAGTGGGGCATCTGCAGATCGAACTCTGCCGCACCGAAGGCCTGTATCTCGGCGTCCAATCCCCGCTTGTCCGCCTCCTCTTTCATCTTCTTGACCAGCAGGCTGGTGGACATGCCGGAAGAGCAGCACAACATGATTTTTTTCATTTCCCGATTCTCCAGACGTTCATAACGGATGGCGCATTCTGGATCGAATGGATTTATTTTGGAAACCGGTTTCCAATAACAATCCGTCGATGTGTGAGCGGGATCGGGATTTTCCGGTTCGAGGGGGCAGGAAGTGTGAGCGAGGTAATGAAATGGCAAAATGGTTTCGGATATTACGGAAACAAAACCACAAAGCCGTCAAAATGGCGTCCAAACCCCATGATGACAAGGGGTATCAGGATGACAAGGAACCGAATAACGTGATGAATCTGCAATGGATGGCAATGCTGGTCGGCATGATAGAGCAGCGCATGGTACCGTTTGCCAACTGGCTGACCCGCAGTCGCCATGTGCTCTCCTTGCGCGATGGTTTTCAGCTGGCCATGCCCTTCGTCATCGTCGGCAGCTTGCTGGTTCCCATCCTGTATCCTCCCATCGCCCCTGACACGCCGCACGCATTCGGGCAGTGGCTGCACTGGTTGGCGCGGGCGCTGCATCCTTTCCTGTTTCCCGTCTACTCACACACCCTGGGGCTGGTGGCGCTGATCATCGCCTTCGGTGCGGCATCCAGCCTTGCCAAGGCGTACGAAATGCCGGAACGCCTGTGCGGCCTGGGAGGTTGCATGGCCTTCCTGATGCTGATCGATTTTCGCTCGCTGCAACCCGGGGTATTTGGCTATCTGGGGGGCGCCGGGATCTTCACGGCCCTGCTGATGGCGTTCTATTCGGTGGAGGTGACTAGGCTCTTCTATCGCCGGGGCTGGTACATCCAGATGCCGGAGGAGGTGCCGGTGATGACCCGCCGGGGCTTTCAGCTGATCGTGCCGCTGTTGTTCATCATGCTTTCGCTGAGCCTGCTGCGGCTCTGGTTGCAGCAGCAGTTCGGGATCAGTCTGCCGGACTTCATGGCCGCCCTGTTCAGACCATTGATCGTAGGGGCCGACACCCTGCCCGCCCTGCTGATCACCCTGTTGATCGCCCATCTGCTCTGGTTCATGGGGATCCACGGTGCCCTGATCGTGACCGGTTTGCTGTCGCCCTTCTGGATGGCCGGAGTGAGCGCCAACCAGGACGCGCTGATGGCGGGAGAGCCCCTGCCCCATATCTTCCTGCAAGGGTTCTGGGACTACTACCTGTTGATCGGGGGCATAGGCACCACGCTGCCGCTGGTATTCATGGCCATGCGCAGCCGTTGCCACTCCATCCAGTCGGTGGGCAAGCTGGGCTTCATACCCTCGATGTTCAACATCAACGAGCCGCTGCTGTTCGGTTTCCCCATCATCATGAATCCGCTGTTCTTCCTTCCCTTCATCAGCGTCCCCCTGATCAACGCCGTGCTCGCCTGGCAACTGACCCAGTGGGGATTTCTCGACAAGTTCATCGCCCTGCTGCCCTGGTCCATGCCCTCTCCTCTCGGTGCCGCCTGGGCGGCCAACGGCAGTTGGAGCAATGGCCTGATGAGCCTGGTCTGCATCCTCAACAGCTATGTGCTCTACCGCCCCTTCTTCCTGGCCCATGAAAAAATGGTGCTGGAGCAGGAGCGTGAACGTCTGGGCTGACGTCTGACCGCAGTGCGAAAAGGTGATGAAGACGGGTTTCCAACCAAGGCCCGGGGTGTCAGGGTGGGCGGCTAACCCATCAACCCCAGGTAGTTCATCAGGGCGGCTCCCAGGCTGGTGGTGACGAGCGAACCCAGGGTAGTGGTGGCGATGATGTTCGCCGCCAGGGCGCTGTCCCCCCCCATGGCGCGGGTCATCACATAGCTGGCGGCGGCGGTCGGGGTGGAGCTGATGAGGAACAGGATGCCGAGGGCCTGGGGAGTGAAGCCGAGCGCCCAGGCACCCAGCACCAGCAGCACGGGAATGCAGAACAGGCGGTTGGCGGTGGCCCAGCCGGTCAGCATGGCGCCGCCGCGCAGGGCCTTGAGGTTGAGGCTGGCGCCGGTACAGAGCAGCGCCAGCGGCAGTGTCATGCTGGCGAAGTAGTTGCCGGTAGTGATCACCAGCTGGGGAAGTTCTATGCCGAGCAGGCCGAACGGCAGGGCCGCCAGTATGGCGATGATGAGGGGGTTTCTGACGATCCCCTTGAGGATGGGCTTGATCCCTTTTCCGCCCCCCAGGCTGCGGGTCAGGGTGATCACGGCGAGGATGTTGTAGAGCACTGTGATGGAGCCCACCAGCAGGGCGGCGGCACCTATGCCCTCGGGGCCATAGGCGTTCTGCACATAGGCCAGCCCCATGATCCCCATGTTGCCGCGAAAGCTGCCCTGCACGAAGATGCCCCGCAGTTTCTGCTCGCTGATGAAGCGGGCCGCCAGCAGCTCCAGCACCAGAAAACCGGCCAGGGTGCCGAGCAGGCCGTAGAGAATGAGCCAGGGGCTCGGCATGGTGGAAAAATCGGTGCGCACCATGCTGAGAAACAAGAGGGCTGGCAGGGTGACTTGGAACACCAGGCGGGAGGCGGACTCGACGAAGCTGTCGGGCAAGAGACCCAGCCGCTTGAGCCAGATGCCGAGTACCAGCACCAGACAGATGGGGCCAGTGATGGAGAGGGAGAAGTGCAGACTTGCCAACAGATCCATGATGCGCGTCCTGTGCAGTGGCGGAGGCTCCGCCTGGGCAAAAGGGCATTCTAACGCCATGGGCTTGTATTCACAGGACTTAATCACAACAATGTCTGCATCCCGGTTGCCGCCCTCCCCTGTCACGGATCCCACATGGAAAAGAAACTGACCATCCTCGATATCGCTCGCCTCAGCGGGGTCGGCAAGTCGACCGTCTCCCGGGTGCTCAATCAGGATCCCAGGGTCAATGCCCAGACCAGGACCAGGGTCGAGGCGGTGATCGCCGAGCACGGCTTCGTGCCGAGCAAGTCGGCGCGGGCCATGCGCAGCCAGAGCCAGCAGGTGGTCGGCATAGTGGTGTCGCGCCTCGACTCCAGCTCCGAGAACCAGGCGGTGCGCGGCATGCTGGAGACCCTCTACCAGCGTGGCTACGACGCCGTGCTGATGGAGAGCAAGTTCTCCCCCGCCAAGGTGAGCGAGCACCTGGCCGTGCTGGAGCGGCGCGGGGTGGACGGCATAATCCTGTTTGCCTTCAACGATCTGGACTACGCCGCCATGGCGCCGCTCAGGGAGAAGCTGGTGTTGATGGCGCGCGAGCGTCCCGGCTTCTCGTCGGTCTGCTTCGACGATGACGGCGCGGTGCGCGCGGTGCTCGCACACCTAGGGGAGCGCGGCCTGACAGAGGTCGCCTATCTCGGGGTCGAACGCAGCGACCTCACCACGGGGCTGCGCCGCCATCAGGCTTACCTCGACTACTGCCGGGAGCAGGGGCTCACGCCCCGTAGCGCCCTCGGGGATCTCGGCCTGCAAAGCGGCTACCGACTGGCGGCCGAGCTGGTCACCCCCGGCACCCAGGCCATGGTCTGCGCCAGCGACACCCTGGCCATAGGCGCCGCCAAGTACCTGCAGGAGCAGGGGCGCACCGACATCCTGGTGAGCGGCCTTGGCAGCAATCCCATGCTCACCTTCCTGTTTGCCAACACCCTCAGCCTGGATTTCGGCTACAAGGATGCCGGCATTCTGGCCGCCAGACAGCTGCTCGATCAGATTGAAGAGGGGCAGCCCCCCAGAGCCACCATAGCCCCCTGTCAGCCCCTGTAGTCTATCTTTTCCTCTCATTACCGGCGTTTTGCACTTTTTGTGACCACCGCCACGAATTGGGAACGTTCCCATTGCTGATGTCTGCCACTGGCTTCATGCTGATTGGGAACGATACCAATAAGCGGGCGGTCATTGGCCAGCCGGCAAAGAAACGACCATTATTCATGGAGTCACAGAGGGAAGGCTCATGTCAAAAGTCAACACACAGCATCTGGCACAGCTGATCGAACGGATCGGCGGCAAGGACAACATCACCACCGTCAGCCACTGCCTGACCCGGCTCAGGTTCGTGCTGGCCGATCCGGCCAAGGCCGATCCCAAGGCTATCGAGACCATCCCCTCGGTGAAGGGGAGCTTCACCCAGGGCGGCCAGTTCCAGGTGGTGATCGGCAACGAGGTGGATCAGTGGTACAAGGCGCTCACCGAGGAGATCGGGGTGAGCGGCGCCAGCAAGGATGCCGCCAAGCAGGCGGCCCGCCACAACATGAATCCGCTGGAGCGCGGCATCTCCCACCTGGCGGAGATCTTCGTGCCCCTGCTGCCCGCCATCATCACCGGCGGCCTGATCCTGGGCTTTCGCAACGTCATCGGCGACATCAAGATGTTCGACGACGGGACCCATACCCTCACCGAGATCAGCCAGTTCTGGGCCCAGGTCCACGCCTTCCTCTGGCTGCTGGGTGAGGCCATCTTCCACTTCCTGCCGGTGGGCGTCTGCTGGTCTGCGGTGAAGAAGATGGGGGGATCCGAGATCCTCGGCATTGTGCTGGGCATCACCCTGGTCTCGCCGCAACTGATGAACGCCTACGGCATCGGCCAGCAGACCCCGGAAGTGTGGGACTTCGGCCTCTTCGTCATCCAGAAGGTGGGCTATCAGGCCCAGGTCATTCCGGCCCTGCTGGCGGGTGTCTTCCTCGCCTGGGTGGAAACCAGCCTCAAGCGCATCATTCCGGCCTATCTCTACCTGGTGATAGTGCCCTTCATCTCCCTGCTGCTGGCGGTGATAGTGGCCCACGCCTTCATCGGCCCCTTCGGTCGCTGGATTGGCGAAGGCGTCGGCTTTGCCGCCAAGGCCGCCATGACGGGCTCGTTTGCCCCCATAGGCGCCGCCCTGTTCGGCTTCCTCTATGCCCCCCTGGTCATCACCGGCATCCACCACACCACCAACGCGGTGGATCTGCAGCTGATGCAGAGCATGGGGGGCACCCCCATCTGGCCGCTGATCGCCCTCTCCAACATCGCCCAGGCCTCGGCGGTCGTCGGTATCATCCTTATCAGCCGCAAGGAGAACGAGCGGGAGATCTCGGTCCCGGCCGCCATCTCCGCCTACCTCGGGGTGACCGAGCCGGCCATGTACGGCATCAACCTCAAGTACAAGTTCCCCATGCTGTGCGCCATGGTGGGCTCCAGCCTCGCGGCCCTCATCTGCGGCTTCAGCGGCGTGATGGCCAACGGCATCGGCGTGGGTGGCCTGCCGGGCATCCTCTCCATCCAGCCGCAATACTGGGGCATCTACGCCGTCGCCATGCTGGTGGCCATAGTGGTGCCCGTGGTGCTGACCCTGCTGGTCTACAAGCGCCAGCAGGCGGCCGGCAAGCTGGATCTGGCGACCGCCTGATCCACACAACATCGGCGGAGCCCTGGCTCCGCCCTTTTTCGTTGCCCTGTTCCAACCAGTTCCAACCTATGAGCGAACCAACCATGACACAGACACCCTGGTGGCAAAGCGCCGTGATTTACCAGATCTACCCCAAGAGCTTTCAGGACTCCGGCGCCCGTGGCACCGGTGATCTCAAGGGGATCATGGCCCGCCTCGATTATCTCAAGACTCTCGGCGTCGATGCCCTCTGGCTGACCCCTGTCTACGTCTCCCCCCAGGTGGACAACGGCTACGACATCGCCGACTACCTGGCCGTCGATCCGGCCTACGGCACCATGGCCGACTTCGAGGCGCTGCTGGCTGCCGCCCACGCACGCGACATCCGCATCGTGATGGACATAGTGGTGAACCACACCTCCACCGAGCACGCCTGGTTCAAGTCGGCGCTGGGTGACAAGCAGAGCCCTTATCGCGACTACTACATCTGGAAAGACCCGGTAGAAGGCGGTGCGCCCAACAACTGGCAATCCAAGTTTGGCGGCAGCGCCTGGGAGCTGGACCCGGCCACCGGCCAGTACTACCTGCACCTGTTTGCCCGCGAGCAGGCGGATCTGAACTGGGAAAACCCTTTGGTTCGCGCCGAGGTGAAAAAGATCATCCACTTCTGGGCGAAGAAGGGGGTCGACGGTTTCCGTCTCGACGTCATCAACCTCATCTCCAAGGATCAGGCGTTCCCGAACGACGAGATAGGTGATGGCCGCCGCTTCTACACCGACGGGCCGCGCATCCACGAATTCCTGCAGGACATAAGCCGCGACGTCTTCGCCCCGGTGGGGGCCATGACGGTGGGGGAGATGTCCTCCACGTCGCTGGAGCACTGTCAGCGCTACGGTGCGCTGGACGGGTCGGAACTCTCCATGGTGTTCAACTTCCACCATCTGAAGGTGGATTACCCCAACGGCGACAAGTGGACCAAGGCGCCGTTCGATTTCCTCGAGCTCAAGCGCATCTTCAACCACTGGCAGAGCGGCATGCACGGCAAGGGGTGGTCGGCGCTGTTCTGGTGCAACCACGATCAGCCGCGCATCGTCTCCCGCTTCGGCGACGAGGGCGAACATAGGGTGGTCGCCGCCAAGATGCTGGCCAGCACCTTGCACGGGTTGCAGGGCACTCCCTACATCTATCAGGGGGAGGAGATCGGCATGACCAACCCCGGCTATCAGCGCATCGACGACTATCAGGATGTGGAGAGCCGCAACATCTTCGCCATCAAGCAGGCTGAGGGGATGAGTGAGGCCGAGATCCTCGCCATTCTGGGGGCCAAGTCCCGTGACAACTCCCGAACCCCGATGCAGTGGAGCGCCGCCCCCAACGCGGGCTTCACCCAGGGTTCGCCCTGGCTCAAGCCTGCCGCCAACTACCCCGAGATCAACGCCGAGGCGGCGCTGGCCGACCAGCACTCTGTGTTCTGGCACTACCGTGATCTCATCGCCCTTCGCAAGGCATATCCCATCTTCACCCAGGGGGATTATCAGGAGCTGCTGGCGGGGCACGCCCGGATCTGGGCTTACACCCGCCGCGCCAACGGCCAGACCCTGCTGGTGGTGAGCAACTTCTACGGCGAGCCGGTGGAGTTTGCCTTGCCTGCCGAGCTGGCCAATGGAGAGGGCCACCTGCTGCTTGGCAACTACCAAGGCAGCCCGGCCCGCCCGCAATCCTGCGAGCTGCGTCCTTATGAATCCCTGATCTGGTTGATGGAGCAATGATGGCCGAGACAATCACAGCGCAGCGGGCAGCCGAGCGTTGCCCCGAATGGCAGAAGATGGTGGCGGGGGAACCCTATGATGCGGGCCACCCCGAGCTGAAAGCGGCCCGCGAGCGCTGCCGCAGGCTCTATCACGGCTTCAACACCAGTTGGCAAGAGAAGCCGGAGCGGGATGCCCTGCTCCATGAACTGCTCGGCGGGCGCGGTGCCCAGTGCGCCATCACGCCCCCCTTCTTCTGCGACTATGGCGCCAACATCTTTGTCGGCGAGAACTTCTACGCCAACATGGGCTGCACCATCCTCGACGTGTGCGAGGTGCACATAGGCGACAACGTGTTGCTGGCGCCCGGGGTGCAGATCTACACCGCAGCCCATCCGGTGGCGGTGGCGCCTCGGGTGGCCGGGGTCGAGTTCGGCAAGCCGGTGCGCATCGGCAACAACGTCTGGATTGGGGGCAGCACCGTCATCTGCCCAGGCGTCACCATAGGGGACAACAGCGTCATCGGGGCAGGGTCAGTGGTCACCAGAGACATTCCGGCAGGGGTGGTGGCGGTCGGCAACCCCTGCCGGGTGTTGCGCCCCATGACGGCGCAGGAGCTGGCGACCGGGGAGCCCGGCTGACACAGGGGGCAGGTAGTATCTGCCCCTTTTCGTTTTCCTGACGGCCCCTTCGCGCGCCTTTGATTCCGGGAAAGGCAACGGCCCCTCCCCCTTTCTCACCCGGGCAGCAAGGCGCCGCAACGCTTGTGCTGCCCCATGACCACCAGGGTCTTGAAGCTGCGCACCTGCTCCCTGGCATGGAGCACCCGCCGGGTGAACTGCTCGTAGCTCTGCATGTCTCGCGCGGCGACCTGCAGCACGAAGTCCTGCTCACCCGTCACGTACCAGAGATCCATCACCTCGGGTTCCCGCTGCAGGCTGGCGATCATCTCATCGACGATGCGACCGTGATCCCGCTCCAGGGTGACGAGCACCAGCATGGTGATGGGCCAGCCCATGGTGGCCGGGGCCACCAGCGCCACCTCCCGCTCGATGAGGCCCGCCTCCCGCAGCGCCCGGACGCGGCGGTAACAGGCGGGCGCCGAGAGGCCGACCCTGTGGGCCAGCTCGGGAATGGGCAGACGGGCATCCTGCTGCAGCTCGGCGAGGATGAGCAGATCAAATTTGTCGGTCATGGGGCTCATTAGATAAAAATTATCGTGTAAGGCCAGTATTAGACCGAAATTACGACGGCCTCCAGATATATTTTCTTGCTTCTACCCAACTCAGGTTTGAACAAGATGCAGCCAAACAGCCCCGCCCTCCCCTCCCTGCTGGCCGTCCTGCTCGCCATGTTGTCGATCACCCTGGGGGCCTCACTGGCCAAATCTCTTTTTCCCCTGCTGGGAGCCGCAGGCACGACCCTGTTCCGGCTGGGGTGCGCCGCCCTCCTCCTCTCCCTGGTGTTTCGCATCTGGCGTGCCCCCCTCGACCGGCGCACCCTGCTGGGGGCCATCCCCTACGGACTCTCCCTTGGGGCCATGAACCTGCTCTTCTATCTGGCCATCGAGCGCACCCCCCTCGGCGTAGCCCTGGCCATCGAGTTTATCGGCCCGTTGACGGTGGCGCTGCTCAGCTCCCGCCACCGAGCAGACTTCATCTGGCTGGCGCTGGCCATAGCCGGACTGCTGCTGCTCTTGCCCCTGCGGGAGGCCGAGCAGGCCATAGATCCCCTGGGGGCCGCCCTGGCTCTCGGGGCCGGCGTGTTCTGGGGGCTCTATATGCTGACCGGCAAGCGGGCAGGTGCCTTGCTGGGGGCCCAGGCCCCGGCCCTTGGCATGTGGGTGGGCACCCTGCTGGTGCTGCCCTTCGGCCTCGGCGGGGCGAGCGAGGCCAGCTTCACACTCCCCGTGATCCTGACCATCATCGGGGTGGGGCTGCTCTCGAGCGCCATCCCCTACTCTCTCGAGATGTTTGCCCTGCGCCGGTTGCCGCTCAAGAGCTACGGCATCCTGACCAGCGGCGAGCCCGCCATGGGCGCCCTGATGGGGTTGCTGCTGCTGGGGGAGCAACTGCCCCCGTCCCAGTGGCTGGGGATAGCCGCCATCATAGCCGCGTCGATGGGCACCACCTGGCATGGGGGACGACGACGCGCCGACCCGGCCTGATCCCCCCAACAGAGACGATGGCTGGCCTCATTTCGGCAACGGTCCTGCAGGCCGCTGGCGGGAGCGGCTCAGACGCGGATAGACCTGAGTGGCAGATCCCTCATATCTTGTTCATGTTTTTTGAATATCTAGACCAGTTAATCTCGCTAACAACCGAGCGATGACCTGTTTACCATTCATTCATCGCTTAGGCAGGATCGCCAAGCGGCCAAATAACCAGTTGTTCAAGGCTGTGATACCAGAAACAGGGTGTCTGATGTCAGTAAAAGAACTACATAGTATTTGAATAACCTCTTGCAAGGATGCATTGATGCGGGCCTCTCCGGCCTTGCCAATGACATGAAAACCAAGAGAGTGAATGAAGATGAAAAATGTAATCAAGATGCTGGCCGTCGCAGGCCTGATGAGTGCCGGTGTTGCCCAGGCTGCCGTTCCCGCCGACTTCAATGCCACCCCGGGTGTGCTGTTCGTGAACTGGCATGCCAGCGCTGCCATGGCTGGCAAGAGCAACCCCATGCTGGAGGTGCGCGACGAATCCGGCGACCTGGTGGCCTCCGTCCACGCCAACCTGATGGGCACCCAGCAGGTGCAACTCCCGAGCCGCGCCCAGGGCAACCTGACAGTGAGTCTGGGGGATCAGAGCAGCGACTACCGCATCCCCTTTGGCATCGGCAGCGGCAACTCGCGCTGATCCTCGCAACCGACGCTTTCACTCCATCCGGTTGCCAGGACCCGGCCAGAAAGGGTGAGTGAGCCCCATGACAAAGGCGCCATAGAGGCGCCCTTGTCGTTTCTGCCGGTTCGTCAGCGGCTAATGGGTAAACACGGGGCCAAAACCGGATCCCCACAGAATGGCCGTGGCCGCCAGCACGCAGACCAGCAGCACCAGGCCGACGGTGACCACCGAGCTGGCATAGATGAACCCCTGCTCCTTGGGAATGTGCATCAGGATAGGCACCCCCACATAGAGCAGGTACACCGAGTAGCTGAGCCCGATGAGGCCTATGATCATCATGAACCAGAGGTGCGGGAAGAAGGCGGAAAAACCGACCATGAACAGCGGTGTGGAGGTGTAGGCCGCGAGCTCTAGCGACGTCGTGTAGCTGGGATCCGAACCGAAGGTATGGCCCATCCAGTGCACCAGATAGGAGAGCGCGAGGACGCCTATGATGAGCGTCACGTACATGGCTATCGACAGCATGAGGGCGCTGTTCGCGGTCAGGGTGATGGGCTCACCGACGCCAATGCTCCAACCTATGTGCACGGCGGAGTAATAGGCACAGATGGGCGGGATAAGGGCCACGATCAGGATATGAGTCAGACTGTTTCGGAAACTGTCATGCCTCTCGTCTATGGTATGCCATTCGGTGTGAGGATGCGCATACAATCCCCATAAGTGATTCAATATCATAGCGTTATTCCTTCTCTGCTTCGATTGTGGACTGATCGATACCGCTCTCGCTCCCCTGCTTTTTTTCTCGTGCAACACTAGGCGCACCATCCATCGCAAGCGCGACCCATGACTCTAAATAAAGTCGCTCCACTGCCGGTGCGTCAAGGAAGAACACCATCCCCGCCGTGCTGGCGGATCCTGGCGGCTGGTCAGTCCCTGGCGGCAGGACAAGTGGTGTCACCGCCGCCAGCGCTATCGTCAGTACTGCTTGGTCTTTGAAGCAAAGCCGGCGAGGAAGAGGCCGGTCAGAAACATACCGCAGAACGCCTCTATGGCCGACAACAACTGGAGGGGAGAGGAGGTCTGGGAGATATCGCCGTAACCCAGGGTCACGAAGGTCACTATGCTGAAGTAGAGAGAGCGCCCCAGGTGACCATGGGTCACGGACTCCGGCGCCAGGAAGTAGGTCAGGGTCGCCAGCAGTATGACGCCCATCGACATCAGCAGGCTTCTTATCGGCCGCTCGCCAAATCCCCAGGTAATGAAGCTGACAAACTTGCTGGCACACTTGAGATAGCACAGCAGGGAGAGCCACCCCTTCGTCATCAGGCCGCTGCGCAGCCAGCGCTCCCTGAACAGCTCCCTCGGGCTTGCCAGGGATTTCATCTCGTGCAGCTTCTCCTTGTAATAGCACTCGCCGGCATCGACGGTGTCTCCCACGCTGGAGAAGATGCGTTTGGCATTGCGGTACAGCTTGCTGGCCTCGTTGTGATCGATCCGGCCATTCTCGTTGTAGACCACCTGCACCTTGTCCAGATTGGTGTGCTCCATGGTGGCATCGAAGTTCTTGGCACTGACGTTGAAATTTTTCAGCACGGCCCGGGAGGCGTGGAAACGGATCTCCTCGCACTCTATGGTGAAGTCCTGAAACACCCCATCCTCCAGCGCCAGCTCCCGTTTCTTGGCCCAGGCCCTGTGATCCCACAGCAGGGAATCGAACAGATCGAGGCCGATCACCCCGCCGTTCACGCGTACTCCCTTGGCCGAGCAGTGCCACAGATAGACCTTGGAGTTGTTGACGGCGCCGTCCAGCGAAAGCTCGTCCAGGCAGGTAAAGTCCAGCAGCCGGCCGGAGATGATGGGGCTCTTGAGCTCGACGCCGCCGATGTTGAGCAGGCGATGCTTGCCCAGCACCTGGGCCTCCCCCTTGTTGTTCTCGGAGACGGAGAGCAGGCTCTGCGCCCGCTTTACCTCGGCTTTGCCATGCCTGGCGGCCAGCCACATGGCATAGGGCTCGAAGCACGTCTCGGAGCGGACAAGGCCGCTCTTGCGCAGGGACTCCAGCGCGCTAGAGGCGCTCTCATAGAGCCTTATCTTGTCGTCGCTCATGTAGACGCAGAGGCTGAGCACGGATCGCGAGCTGATGAAGCGGGCGATGCCGATCTGGAAGATGACGCTTTTCTCTATTTTCTGCTCTGTCATCCAGTCGTCGAAATGGGGCAGCGAGGCCACCAACAACTCCCAGATCAATGGATAGTCATTCTCCCGCCGCCACTCGTTGAATTGTTCGGGAGAAAGCTGCCACAGCTCGGTCGCATTCATAGATTACCTCGATCATGGTTTTGTCCCGCCCAGGGTTGCCAAGGGAGGGGATCAGGTGCCTGCACGCCCAAAGAGAGATGCCAGTTCGCAGAAAGCGGGGGGCACAGGCCGGTCACGTCATCATACTAGCCGAGAGGATGGCTGTAACTCACTGACAGGAAAGGTATAAGATGCGGGGTACGACAGATTGTCGCGAAGCTGAAGAGGAATAAGGCACCAGGGTCGCCATGCCAGGCGGTTTCGTCCGTCCTAAAAGCGGGAGCCCGGACAAGCAAGAGGGGATGCCATGGCATCCCCTCTTCACATCAGCTGAGCTGACGTCAGCTTATTGCTGCACTTCCTGCACGCCGGAGACGCGGACTTCGACGCGACGATCCGGTGCCAGGCAGGAGATCAGCTCGTTCTTGCCCTTGACGCCGTCACACTGGGTACCGGTGACAGGGTCGGCTTCACCGCGGCCTTCGATGGCGATCTTGCTGGTGGCCAGGCCCTGGCTCACCAGGAAGTCGGCCACAGTGCGGGCACGGGCTTCGGAGAGCTGCTGGTTCTGGGCATCGGAACCGATGCGGTCGGTGTAACCCACGACGATGGCGCTGCCATCCTTCGGCTGGAATTCAACGATCTGCTTGTACAGACCGCTCAGGGCTTCCACCCCTTCCGGCTTCAGATCTGCCTTGCCAAAGGCAAACAGCACGTCTGAGTTCAGGGAAAAGTTCTTCTCGACCATCACAGGAGCCGCCTCTGCCACGACAGGAGCTGCAACAGGCTCAACGTAGGAGGTGCGGAACGGGTGATATACGGCTTCCAGCGTCGCCACGCTCTGGTTGGACTTGTACTGCTCACCGGTGTAGGTGGTCAGATCGGCCACGTCCCACATGTAGCGGTAGCGCGCCTGCAGATCCAGGGCATCGTTCAGCTTGTAGGTCAGACCGACACCGGCCAGCGGAGAGACACGGGTGTCGCTGTTGTCCAGACCGTCGGTATGGGCCCAGTAGGCACCCGCTTCACCGAACAGGGAGAAATCTTCGCCAAGGGGCAGACGGGCGATACCGGACAGGGTCGCACCCTGGTTCTCGTAACGCTCACCATCGGCACTACCGCGACCAGCGTACTGGTAACCGAGTTCGGCACCGAACGTCTCGTTGAAGTTGTAACCCATGAAGAGGTTGGTCGCGGCGGCATCTTCAGTGCCGGTTTCGACGGCTGCGTTGTTCAGGCCGTTGAAGTGAGCGGCACCAACACCGGCACCAAAGTAGATGTCGTCGGTAGCGTGAGCGGCTGTGGTGGCCAATGCCAGTGCAATCCAGACAGGGGTTAGTCTTAAGTTCATGTATAGCCTCATCAATACGAAATGGCGGGCGTTAGGCCCTTGTTATATGTGGTCTCCATTTTATAGGCGAAATCATGTACAGGACCTTAAGCACAGACTAGTTACCATCCATTTTACTGCTTGTTTTTCATGCACTTCCCGTGCTTTCAACAGAAAAACGTTTTCACTCAATAGCGGGTCTTACATGCCCCGAAATGCGGGTGCTGGCGGCTGCATGAGGAGCCATGGGATTATCGAGCGCATAAAAAAAGACCCCTGTCTTGCGACAGGGGTCTTTTTGAAATGGCTCCTCCTACTGGACTTGAACCAGTGACATACGGATTAACAGTCCGCCGTTCTACCGACTGAACTAAGGAGGAATTGTAAGTGGTGCCCAGAGACGGAATCGAACCGCCGACACGGGGATTTTCAATCCCCTGCTCTACCGACTGAGCTATCTGGGCAAATGGTGCCGGCTACCGGAATCGAACTGGTGACCTACTGATTACAAGTCAGTTGCTCTACCTACTGAGCTAAGCCGGCACACTTAAACTATTGTGCATGAACAAATTTTTCTTTCATGGCACCAAATATGGTGCCCAGAGACGGAATCGAACCGCCGACACGGGGATTTTCAATCCCCTGCTCTACCGACTGAGCTATCTGGGCGTGGGCGCTATTAAACGGATTTTAAGGCGGGTGGTCAACGGGAAATTTCACTTTTCGTCTCGTTCGTCTCTTTTTTGCGCAGCATCACTCGTTTTTATCACTTCTGTGGGGGAAGCCGTGCCTCGGCGGCCCCAGAGTCGGGATTCCTCGCCCCTGAGCAGGCGGGTGATGTTCTCGTGATGGCGCACCAGGATGAGACAGGAGAGCAGGGAGACCGGCAGGGTATATTCCGGCTTGAGCAAGTAGGTAAAGAGCGGGGTCAGCAGCACTGTAATGATGGAGGCCAGCGACGAGTAGCCGCTCACCAGCAGCACCAGCAGCCAGGTGGCGATCGCCGCGCCCCCCATGGCAAAGCCGATGGGCAGCATGGTGCCGAGCGCAGTGGCGACGCCCTTGCCCCCCCGGAAGTGGAAGAAGATGGGGTACATGTGACCCAGACAGGCAGCGACGCCGATGAACCCCAGGTAGACGGGCTTGATCTGCAGATACCAGGCGAGGTAGACGGGAGCCATGCCCTTGAGCACGTCGAGCAACAGGACGATCAGCGCGGCCATCCGGCCACCGAGGCGCAGCACATTGGTCGCCCCCGGGTTGTGGGAGCCATGGTCGCGGGGATCCGGCAGACCCGTGAGGCGGGAAACCAGCACGGCGCTGGACAGCGAGCCGCCCAGATAGGCCAGAATAATCATCAAAATCGTCAGGGCCGTCATCTTGGTCGTTTTTACCACGATATGAATGGGGTATGATGCGGGCCACATTCTCTGGTCTGGGCTTGCCCGAAAGCCTGTCGCCCAAACCGGCCGCCAGCGGCAATCGGCTTGCCAGGCCTGCATCCCTGCGCTGTTTTCACAGCCCATCAAGAGTAAAGAAGAAGTACTGTCATGGACAAGGTGTTTATTCGCGGACTCGAGGTTTTGACCACCATAGGGGTATATGAGTGGGAGAAAGGCATTCGCCAGAAGCTCTGTTTCGATCTCGAGATGGGATTCGACAACCGACCCGCCGCCGCAACCGACGATATCAATCTGGCACTGGATTACGCCACCCTCTCCCGCAAGATCTGTGATCACGCCCAGAGCAAGGTCGTCGAGCTGGTCGAAACCATGGCCGAGCAGGTGGCCGCCCTAGTGCTGGCCGACCAGCGGGTGCAGTGGGTCAAGGTGACCCTGACCAAGCCGGGTGCCGTGCCCAATGCCGCCGGGGTCGGGGTCGAGATCCTGCGCCACCGCACCCCGGCCGCGAGTGCCTGCTGATGACCCGCATCTATATCAGCCTTGGCTCGAACCAGATAACAGGGAGCGCTGCATGACCCGTATCTACATCAGCCTGGGTTCCAATATCGAGCGGGAGCGCCACATCCGGGCCGGCCTCGATGCCCTGCATGCCGAGTTTGGCGAGTTGCAGGTTTCCAGGGTATTCGAGAGCGAGGCGGTGGGCTTCAACGGCCGCCCCTTCTACAACCTGGTGGTGGGGGCAGACACCGATCTGCCCCTCGCCGTTCTGTGCCAGCGGCTACGGGCCATGGAGTTCGCCCACGGCCGCGAGCCCGATGCCAAGAAGTTTGCCCCCCGCACCCTGGATCTCGATCTGCTGCTCTATGGGGATCTGGTCTGCGACGCCCCCCTGGTACTGCCCCGTGGCGAGATCCTCACCAACGCCTTCGTGCTCTGGCCGCTGGCGGAGCTGGCCCCCGGCCTGCGCCATCCCACCGATGGCCGCCCCCTGGGCGAGCTGTGGCAAGGCTATGACAAGGCCTCCCAGCGCCTCGACCCCATCCCCTTCCACTGGACGCCGAGCGGCGTCCTGGCCGATATCCAGGCCTGATCGCGCCCGCCCCCTTCCGGACACACCCCACCGCCGGTTCGGGGCGACGCCAGACTATTTCGCTATATGACAGTGGGATGACAGAACCCATCGAATCCATATCGCGAAACCGGCAGAATAAAACGCTAAAGCCACCTTCAGGATATATCTTCAGCGCCGATACGCTAGTCATCTCCCTTGCCCCTTGAGGTCGTCGTGAACGTCAAACAGAAACTTGTGTTATCCGCCATCCTGGTGGCCGGAATCCAGGCCGTCGTCATGGGGGTCATGTTTTACTTCTCGGGGCAGGAGTCGCGCAGCAACGCTGAAATGCTGCAGGCCAAGCAGGTGGAGGCCGACCTCGTCGCCCTCACCCTGCAGGAGAGGGAGTTCCTGTTGAGCCGGGACCCCGCTGCCGCCACCGCCTTCATTACCCAGAGTGACCAGGCCAGTCAGCTGCTCGCCGAGATGGCAAGAGACCATGGGGGCACACAGCAGGCCGACATCCTGGCCTTTGCCAGCCAGCTCAAGGAGTACAGCCGCCAGTTCGAGACCCTGCGCGCCCAGCAGGAGAAGATAGGGCTCACCCCTACCAGCGGCCATTACGGCGCCCTGCGTCAGGCCATCCATGCCCTGGAGCAGGAGCTCAAGGCCCGGGGTCAGCAGCAGGAGAGCCTGCTGATGCTGCAACTGCGCCGGGACGAGAAGGACTTCATGCTGCGCCGTGACATCAGCTATCGTGCCAAGTTCGAACAGAACCTGGCCCCCCTGGCCCTGGCTCTCGCCGGTGAACCGGCCCTCGCCGCTCTGCTGGAACGCTACCGCCAGAACTTCCTTGCCCTGGTCACAGAGGAGCAACGCCTGGGTCTGAGTGCCAGCGAGGGGCTGAGGGGCGAGCTCAATCGCAGCGCCGAGCAGATGCGCCAGGCGGGCATGACCCTGACCCAGGCCCTGACCCGGGAGGCCGACGCCACCCATGATCGCACCCTCAGGGTCATGGTCCTGCTCTGCATCCTCGGCATACTGGCCGCCCTCGGCCTCAACCTGCTGATCGGCCGCGACGTCATGAGCGGCCTGCAACGGCTGGCGGACACCATGCGTCGGGTCACCGCCAGCAGCGATCTCACCCTGCGCGCCCGCATCGGCTCCAGGGACGAATTTGGCGCCATGGGCCGCGACTTCGACACCATGCTGGAGCACTTCAACCAGGTCATAGGCCAGGTCGTCTCCTCGGTCACGGACCTGGAACGCCTCACAGCCCAACTGCAGCGCAACGCCAACGCCGCCCAGGAGGGCACCCAGCAGCAGTTGCAGGAGAGCGATCTGGTTGCCACCGCCGCCACCGAGATGGAGAGCACTGTGCAGGAGATCGCCAGCAACACGGAGAGCGCAGCCGAAAGTGCTCGCACCACCAACCTGAGCGCCCAGCAGGGTCGGGAGAGCGTGGAGACAACGATGGTGGTGATCCATTCCCTCTCCGCCAAGCTGGAAGCCTCGGGCCAGGAGGTGATCGCCCTGGCCGAGGAGAGCCGTCAGGTGGGCAATGTGCTGGCGGTGATCCAGGCCATCGCCGAGCAGACCAACCTGCTGGCTCTCAACGCAGCCATCGAGGCCGCCAGAGCCGGCGAGCAAGGACGAGGTTTCGCCGTGGTTGCCGATGAGGTGCGCAACCTGGCCATGCGTACCCAGCAGAGCACCAGCGAGATTGCCGCCATCGTCTCCGGCTTGCAGGCTCGTACCCAGAGCGTGGTCACCCTGATCGGCGAGTGCCGCACCCAGGGGGAACGCAGCGTCGAGGCCGCCGGAGAGGCAAGCACCCAGCTCGCCAACATCACCCGTCAGATGGACCAGATGATGGACATGAGCACCCAGATAGCGACCGCGGTCGAAGAGCAGAGCTCGGTGGCGAGTGAAATCAATCGCAATGCAGTGGTGATCCGCGACATCGCCAACGACGCCCTGACCCAGGCCGAGCAGAACAGCCGCGCCAGCCGGAACGTGGCCGAACAGGCGAGCCTGCTCCACCGGGCTGTCGATCAGTTCAGGGTCTGATACCCCAAAAAGAGAGGGCGGCCAGGGCCGCCCTCTCTTTTTGCCGCGCCATCCCTGTGGTCATCAGACCGGACCCTGGCGCCGTCTCTCCTTGATATCATCTCTGGCCAGCTGGGCGAAGATGAGCGCCGCCAGCATGGACATCAGACCTATGCACAGGTAGGTGAGGTGGAAGCCGCCGAGCCAGCGTTCGCTCGCCTGTGCCGGCTGCCCGGCGGAGAAGAGCCCGAGCAGGCTGGCGGCGATGGCCACCCCCAGGCTCATGGAGAGCTGCATCACCACAGAGAGCAGGCCGTTGCCGCTGCTGGCGTGCTCGGCACTCAGATCCTGCAGCGTGAGCGTATTCATGGCGGAGAACTGCAGCGAGTTGATGGCACCGAAGACCGCCAGCCAGACCAGCAGCACCCAGTGCGGCACCTGGTTGTCAATGAAGTAGAAGCTGGCGATCATCACCCCCAGCGCCAGGGTATTGCCGATCAGGATGCGGCGATAGCCGATGCGCGGGATCAACTTGTTCACCAGCGTCTTGGTGAGCATGGCGCCGATCACCGTGGGGATCATGGTCATGCCCGCCTTGCTCGGCGAGAAGCCCAGCCCCAGTTGCAGGAAGAGCGGCGTGAGGAAGGGCATGGCGCCGCTGCCGAGGCGGGCGAACAGGTTGCCCCAGATGCCAATGGCGAAGGTGGTGGTCTTGAACAGCGCCAGGCTGAAGAGCGGCTGCGCCACTGTGGCGGCATAGAGCCAGTAGCTCGCCATGGCGGCCAGACCGAACAGCAGCGCAAACAGGGCCCAGCCGGTGGAGATGCTGTGCTCCCCCAGCCCCTGCAGGCCCACCGACACCAGCACCATGCCGGCGCTGAACATCACGAACCCCTGCCAGTCGAACTTGGCCGTGCTCTGGCGCAGATCCGGCATGAAGTACCAGCTGGCGATGAAGCCGAGCAACCCCACCGGCAGGTTGATGAGAAACACCCAGTGCCAGCTCGCTACCTCCACCAGCCAGCCCCCCAGTGCCGGGCCGATCAGCGGCCCCACCAGGCCGGGGATGGTGACGAACGACATCACCCGCAGCAGCTCGTGCTTGCTGTAAACCCGCAGCACCGCCAGCCTGCCCACCGGCATCAGCAGGGCACCACCAATCCCCTGCAGCACTCGCGCCGCCACCAGCAGCGGCAGGGAGTTGGCAGCCGCGCAGGCCAAGGAGCCCAAGGTAAACAGCAGGATGGCGGCCAGATAGATGCGGCGGGTGCCGAAGCGGTCCGCCAGCCAGCCGGAGGCGGGAATGAGCAGCGCCACCGTCAGCATGTAGGCGATGATCACCGACTGCATCTGCAGTGGGCTCTCGCCCAGGGTCTCGGCCATGCTCGGCAGGGCGGTGTTGAGGATGGTGCCATCCAGCGTCTGCATGAAGAAACCGACCGCCGTGAGCGGCGGCAGCCATTTGCGTTGGGCAGGGGTCACCATGTGTGTGCTATCGGGCATCTGCAGCCACCTCCTCTTCAGACAAAAAAAGACCCGCACAAGCGCGGGTCATCTCATTACATCAGGCATCAGGCTGGCCGAGCATGGCTCTGAGCTGCTCTTCCAGGCTGGGCTCGGGCGCCTTGAGCGTATCAAGGAACAACCGCTCTATCCCCGCCTTGTCCTGGCTCTTCACGATGAACACCAGCCGGGACTGGGCCTTGCCCTCCGGCCACTCCCCCAGGGCCTGCAACGGATAGAGCTGGCCATGCACCCCGTGGATCAC
Source organism: Aeromonas genomosp. paramedia (assembly GCF_023093515.1). NCBI lineage: Bacteria > Pseudomonadati > Pseudomonadota > Gammaproteobacteria > Aeromonadales > Aeromonadaceae > Aeromonas > Aeromonas genomosp. paramedia. Next base: position 130,270 of record NZ_JAAROG010000001.1, on the reverse strand, counting down.
CACGGGCTGGCTCTCGCCCTCCAGCTGCAAGATCCCCTTGAGCCGCAGCAGGGAGTCGCCATACTGCCCCTGCACCGCATCGATGGCGGCCAGCAGGCGGGACGGCTTGAGGGGCTCGCCGATGCGCAGGGAGAAGCTCTCTATGTTGCCATGCTCGAAATGGGTCGGTGCGGCCGTGCCCACCTTGGCGGCAAACGGCTGCATCCTGGGTTGCATGGGGGAAGCCAGCCCCTGTTTCGGGGACTCGGTGCGCAGCCAGGCCAGCAGCTGGCGCACGTCGCGCCCCGCCGCCTCGTTGTAGGCGCCGAGCTTCTCCAGCACGGCGGGTGAGAGCACGCCGTTGCTGACCCGCTGGATGGGGGCCGCCGGGTTGAGGGAGGCCAGCTGTGCTTCCACCCGATTAAGCGTCTCTTCCTCCACCAGGTCCCCCTTGCTCACCACCAGCAGATCCGCCAGGGCCACCTGCTTGACCGCCTCGTATTGCTGGCCGAGCTGCTGCTCGATATGACCGGCATCCACCACTGTCACTGTGCCGTCGAAGCGGTAGCGCTGGGCGATGAAGCCCTCCTCCTTGAGGGTAAAGAGCACGGGAGCCGGGTCAGCCAGGCCAGTGGTCTCGATAATCAGTCGCTTGAAGGGTTTTATCTTGCGCTGAATCGCCTTCATAAAGAGCCCCTGCAGCGCCTCCACCAGGGAGCCCTGCACCGAGCAGCAGATGCAGCCGGAATCGAGCAGCACCACCTGCTCGTCCACCTGCTGTACCAGGTGATGATCCAGCCCCACAGAGCCGAACTCGTTGATGAGCACGGCGCACTCGCCGAGCTCCGGCTGCTTGACCCAGTGGTTGAGCAAGGTGGTCTTGCCGCTGCCGAGGAAGCCGGTCAGCAGGGTTACTGGGATTCTGGTGTCTTGCGGGTCTGTCATGTCACATCCTTAGCGCCTGTCGTCATGGGGCCTGAAGAGGCTATCTTTTCCCCTCATCCCCCTCCCTTCTCCCACCCGGGGAGCAGGGAGAAAAAAATATCGCCCCTATCCAAGAGGATGGCCTCAGCGGTTGGCGAACAGTTCGCCGAGCCAGCGGTTCTCGAAGCGGCCATGGGGGTCGAGCTCGCGCTTCAAGGCCAGGAAGTCGTGCCAGCGCGGCAGCAGGGTCGGGAAGTCGTAGAGATCCATCGCCAGGTGCTTGCCAAAATGCGGCGTGCCGCCGAGGGGCACCAGCAGTTGCTGCAACTCGCGCATCTGCTCCATGGAGCCCCCCACGAAGGTACCGTCCGCCGCCAGATAGACCAGGAACCCGATCCAGCACACCGACTTGCCATAGGCGGCGCTGAGCCAGGCCTCTGAGGGGCCGGTGCAGCGCAGGATAAAGGGGTAGTGCAGCGCCCCCGGGTTGCGCTCCTGCCAGTGCTGCAGGATCTCCAGCGCCTCCTGCATGCGCTCGAGGGGCACCGCCACCTCGCAGTTGATCTGGGGCGCCGGTATCCCCTTGCAGAGGATCTGGTAGACGTTGCCCACCAGGTCAGAGGCATCCTTGAAGCGGCGCACCGTCTCGAAGTGCTCGCCCGTCCGCGCCTCGTCCTTGGTGTCCCGCGCCATCTTCTGCAGGGTGGCATCTATGGTGTCATTGAGTGCGGCTGTCATGGCGCTGTCAACGTCCCCCTCCAGCAGCAGCGGCTCGCTGCCCGCGGCGTGGTAGCGGGCCACCTCCTCCTCGGAGGCGGGATCCACCAGCCAGATGTGGCTCTCGCCGGTCCAGGCGAACCACCAGCTCTTCACGAAGCCGTGCTCACGGTTGAGCCGCTCGTTGTGTTCCAGCAGGAAGGGGTAGTCGGTGGTGAACTTGGTGCAGCGCATGATGCGGTTCGGCACTGTGCGCAGGGTGACGTCGAGCAACACGCCGAGCATGCCCATGCCCATCACGAAGGCACCGAAGCGCGGATCGGCGCGATCCACGCCAATGATCTCCCCGTTGGCCAGCATCACCGTCAGGGCCTCCACCGCATCGCACAGGGAGGACTGGTGCAGCCCCTGGCCGTGGGTGCCGGTGCTGAGCGCGCCCCCCAGGGTCTGGATGCCGATGACGCCGGGGGACGCGGGCAGCATGCGATCCATGGCGATGAGCTCCCCATAGACGGTATCGAGGGGCGTGCCCGCCTGGTAGGTGACGGTATCGGCGCTCTGGGCCAGGCGGCCGCGCAGATGGTGCAAATCCACCAGCAGCGCCTGACTGCCCTCGGCATAGACGCTGTGGATGGGTTCGAAGGAGAGACCGGAGCCGATGAGCCGCAGCTTGCGATCCGGGTACTCCCGCAGCAGTTGCTGCAGTTCGTCACGGCTCTTCGGGCGCCACACCTGATCCAGGGCGCCGAGGGGATTGGTCCTGGACCAGTTGAACAGCACCTCCCGATTGCCAATCGCCTTGATGCTGTGAAATGCCTGGAACCTGACCGTCATACCGCGCCTCATCTGACTTCTAAATGAGCGGCAATTCTACCGAAAAGCGAGCGCCAAGGCATGAAAAACAAGCCCCTACAGTCGAGGGTGGATAAGGGAGCCAGCCCCCTTCCCCTCAGCGCGAGGGCTGGGTCAGTGCCAGCAGCATGCCGAAACCCACCAGCAGACCGCCAAAGATCCGATCGATCCAGTGGCGCACCGCCAGCAGACGAGCCCGAACCGAGGCGCTGGAGAAGAAGAGCGCCACCGCGCTGAACCAGAGGGCGTGGGCCAGCACTATGAAGGCGCCGTAGCCGAGCTGGACCGCCAGCGGCGTCTGCGGCTGCATCACCTGCATGAAGAGGCTGACGATGAAGATGGTGGTCTTGGGGTTGAGCACATTGGTCAGAAAACCGGTGCGCAGCGCCCCCAGGCTGGAGAGGGCCGGCTGACTGGCCAGCTCTTCACCGGTCGCGGGCTGGGTCCGCAGCATCTTGATGCCGAGGAAGATGAGGTAGGCCGCCCCCGCCAGCTTGATGAGGTTGAACAGCCAGAGGGACTGCTGGATCAGCAGGCCCACCCCCAGCAGGGTGTAGCTCACGTGGACACAGACCCCGGCCGCGATGCCGAGCGCCGTCAGCACGCCGGTGCGACGGGAGAGCAGCAGGCTGTTGCGCGACACCATGGCAAAATCGGGGCCCGGACTGATGACGGCAAAGAAGGTAATGGCTACTACGGCTAACAGTTCGGTCATGAAAATAGTCCTGATTACATGGGATATCGGCTATTTTATTTGGCAATTATCCCAATGACGAACGATAACTTCTGACATGAACGGTGAGAAAAATTCACAGAAAAGCCTCTCGCTCCCCTCCCTGACAGCCCTGCGCTGCTTCGAGGTGGCGGCCCGCACCGAGCACTTCGGCCGCGCCGCCGACGAGCTGCACCTCACCCATGGCGCCATCAGCCGGGCGGTGCGCCTGCTGGAGGAAGATCTGGGCGTCAGGCTGTTCGAGCGACGCCAGCGTCGGGTCTTCCTGACCGAGGCGGGCGACCGGCTCTATCAGGCGGTCAGGGAGGGGCTGGGCCAGATCCGGGAGACGGCCCAGGCGCTGCGCCAGCAGAGCCGCCCCCAGTCGCTGGTGCTCTCCTGCGAGCCCACCCTGCTGATGCGCTGGCTGATCCCGCGCTGGCCCGCATTTCAGGCCCTGCACCCCGAGCTGGACGTCCATCTGATGGCGGGGGGCGGCGCCCTCAGCTTTGGCAGCGGCATCGATCTCGCCATCCGCCGCAATGACTTCCACTGGCCCGAGGATCTGCACAGCCAGCTGCTGTTCGAGGAGCTGACCGGGCCTGTCTGCCAACCGGGCAAGATGGAGCAGTTTTTCGAGCCGCGAGGGGAAGAGCCCGCCCTGCGCCCCTCGACCCCCCGTCTGCACACCAAGACGCGCCCGGATGCCTGGCCAGGCTGGCTGGAGAATGCAGGGCATAGCCTGAGTGACGAGGCGCCCAGCCTGCGCTTCGAGCACTTCTACTTCAGCCTGCAGGCAGCAGTGGCGGGCCTTGGCGTCGCCATCGGCCCCTACCGGCTGGTGTGTGACGACCTGGAGGCCGGACTGCTGACGGCCCCGCTCGGCTTCGTCCCGGATGGCACCGGCTACCACCTGCTCGCCCCCGCCAGACCCGAACCCGGCAGCCCCCACGAGACGCTGGCGAACTGGTTGCACAGCCTGGCGCACTGAGAGAACCGACTCAGGTCACTCCGACCAACTCCATGACAGGGTCGGCATTTTGCCCCTCAGCCAGCCACTCGTCGCAGAATTGCTGGATGGGCGCGGGGCGACCGAACAGGTAGCCCTGCAGATAGGTCACCTTGCCCTTGAGATACTCCGCCTGCTCGCGGGTCTCGACCCCTTCGGCCACCAGCGTCAGGCCGAGGCGATGGCCCAGATCGATCACGTTGTCGACTATGTGCTCGGAGAGGGACTCTGTCCCTATGCGCGCGATGAAGGACTGGTCGATCTTGAGGTAGTCCACATGGAACTGCTGCAGATAGACCAGGCTGGAGTGGCCGGTGCCGAAATCATCCATGGCCAGCTTGACCCCCATCTCGTCCAGTGCCTGGAACAGCGAGAGGGTGTGGGGATCCGCCACCAGGAGCTCCCGCTCGGTCAGCTCCAGCACCAGGATCACCTTGCCCGGTGCGAAGCGGGCGAGGAAGCTGCGACAATCCTCCATCAGGCTGTCGTCGCGGCAATGGGCCGCGCTGATGTTGAAGCCGACATGGAAGCCATCGGACAACCCCGCCTGCTCGGCGGCCAGTCGCTCAGCCACCGCCCCCATGACGAGGCTGGTCATGGGCACGATCAAGCCGCTGGCCTCCGCCTGGGGAATGAAGAGATCCGGCCGGATCAGGCCCACGTCAGGATGCTGCCAGCGCATCAGCACCTCGACCCCCATGATGCGTTCGCTGCCGCTCTCCACCAGGGGTTGCAGGTAGGGGACGAACTCTTTGGCCCGCAGGGCCCGGGCCAGCTCGCTGATCGGGGAGCGGGGGCGACCCAGCAGCCACCACATGATGGCGGCGAAGCAGGTGCTGAAGGCAAACAACAGCCAGATCCCGAAGCCATGATGGCGCCACAGCCCCATCAGGGTGGGCGCAGAGGAGTAGCCAGCATAAATGGAGAGAGGATAGCCGGCAGCCTGGAGCCGCACATGGTCCTGGCTCACCAGGGGCGGCTCGGCGGCAAAGAAATGTCCTTCCTCGTCGAGCCAGCACTCCCCCACCCTGAGCATCAGGGGCATGGCTCTCTGGTTCAGGCTCAGCATGAAGTTGAGGTAATCCCCATCGATCAGGGTCATCACTGCCCCCTGGGCAGTGTCGGTGCGCACCGAGAGGACGGGATGATGCCGTCGCACCTCGTTCCCCTCCATCAGCCTCAGGCGACCCTGGCTATACGCGTCGGCGGCATAGAGGATCTCCCGCAGGCCAAACTGGGAGGTGCAATATATGCGGCTCCCCGCCCCCAGGTTGACCGAACGCACGAAGGGCACCATGGCGACCAGGGATCTGAGGGTCGGCAGCGCATCGGCACAGGGCTTGCCCAGAAATGGCAAGGCCTGGCGATTGGCCTCCTGGGCATGGGACAGCATGGTTTCCATCAGCGCCAGGGTATGGCTCGCCGCCTGATGGGACTCCCACTGCAGATCGACCCGATAGCGAACGAGCATGGCCCAGTTGCCGAGCAACATGGGCAGCGCGAACATCAGCATGGTGAGCAGCAATCTTGGCCTGGGTCTGGCCGTGTCGGGCGCGGAGCAAAAACGCATGGCGGGTCCCCTTCTAAAGGGGGCCCATGTTAGCAACCCAAGCTGAACCCTGGCCTAACCGGTCAAATAACGAGCAGCCTCACCGAGGGATCAGGCGGAGGTAGTGCGGGCGGCAACCGGCTGGCTGCCCGCCTCCCCTGCCGTCAATCCCTGACAGAACTGGCGCAGCGGCTGGGGCCGCGCGAACAGGAATCCCTGCAGATAGTGGACCCCCTTGCCCCTGAGGTAGGCGGCCTGATGCTCGGTCTCCACCCCTTCGGCGACCAGGGCCAGGCCCAGCCTGCGACCGAGATCGATGACGTTGTCGACTATGTGCTCGGAGAGGGACTCGGTGCCGATGCGTCCGATGAAGGAGCGGTCGATCTTGAGAAAGTCCACATGGAACTGCTGCAGATAGATCAGGCTGGAGTGGCCGGTGCCAAAGTCATCGATGGCGAGCTTGACCCCCATCTCGTCCAGCTGTGCGAACAGGGAGAGGGTATGGGGGTTGGCCACCAGCAGCTCCCGCTCGGTCAGCTCCAGCACCAGCGCCACCCGCCCTCGCTGGAAGTGGGCGAGGAAGGCACGGCACTCCGCCAGCAGGGAGAGATCCCGGCAGTGGGCGGCGCTGATGTTGAAGCTGATGTGAAACCCCTCTGGCAGCTGACTCTGCACCTGCTTCAGGCGCTGGGCCACCACCTTCATGAGGTGGGTGGTCATGGGCACTATCAGCCCGGACTCTTCCGCCTGGGGGATGAAGAGATCCGGGCGGATCAGGCCTGAGCTCGGGTGCTGCCAGCGCATCAGCACCTCGGCCCCCACCATGCGGCCGTCCTTGCTGGCCATCAGGGGCTGCAGGTAGGGAACGAACTCCCCCGCCAGCAGCCCGCGCCTCAGCTCGTCCGTCGGGGAGCCAGGGCGACCGAGCACCCACCACACCAGCAGCGCGAGCAGCACAGAGGTGCCGGCCAGCCACAGCAGGGCAAGATGGCGGGCCTCCCACAGGGAGTGCCAGTAGAGCGGCATGGCATAGCCCGCCTGGATGGCGAAGGGGTAGCGGTGGGAGGCGAGGGCAAGGCGGGTCTTGCTGTGCAGCCTGGGGGGCTGGTTCTGATGATGGCCGGACTCATCGATCCAGGCCGACCCGACCTGCAGATAGAGCTCGCTGGTGTCGCTGCTCATGGCGAGCATGAAGCTGAGCTGGGTGCTGTCGATGGCGCTCAGCACCGCATCGCGCCCGCGATCATGGCGCACCACCAGCAGCGGATGATCCTGACTCACCTTGTTGCCGCGCATCAGCAGCAACTTGTTCTGGGTGTAGACCGACCTGTCATCCACCTCATGGACAGGCCCGAACAGCGAGGTGCAGTTGATCACCCCGTCGCGCACCAGATTGACCGAGCGCAGGAAAGGCTCGAGGGCCACTCTCTTGCGCAGTTGCAGCAGGTTGCCGGCACAGGGCCGGTTCACCAGCGGCAATGCCTCCAGGTTGGCCTGCTCGGCCTGATCCAGCATGCGCTCGAGCAAGGTTCTCGCCTTGTAGGCGGAGGCGCTGGCGTCGCTCTTCAACTCCTGCTCATAGCTGCTGTGCACCATCCAGCCCCCCGCCAGCAGTGGCAGGGTCAAGACCAGCAAGGCACAGCCGAGGCGCCATCTCGTACGGGCAAGATCAATCCGGAACAGGAACATAGAAACCACGCCGCAATTCGCAGGCTTGCCCTGGCAAGCACCGCAGTGAAATAACGCCCATTTCACACAGAAGACAATGGGACCATTCAGGCCAGACAACCTAACGCAGCGCGCTGGTAAAAGGAATCGACGACGCAGTGGCGGGAGATTGGCGGCCTATTATCGCGCAACCCCCATCAATGGAAAATGCCGCGTCGAGACGCGGCATTGTTATTTCCAGTGGTCAGACCGGCCAGGCTTAGACTGCCTGCTGCAAAATCACCGCATCGGCCTTCCTGGTGTAGGAGGCGATCTCGTTGAAGTTGAGGTAACGGTAAGTGTCGGCTGCAGTGGCATCCAGGGTCTTGGCGTACTGCAGGTACTCCGCCACTGTCGGGATCTTGCCGATGATGGCGGCAACCGCAGCCAGCTCGGCAGAGGCCAGGTAGACGTTGGCACCCTTGCCCAGACGGTTCGGGAAGTTGCGGGTAGAGGTGGAAACCACGGAGGCCCCTTCCGCCACACGCGCCTGGTTGCCCATGCACAGGGAACAGCCCGGGATCTCGATGCGGGCACCGACGCGACCAAAGATGCCGTAGTAGCCCTCTTCGGTCAGCTGATCCTTGTCCATCTTGGTGGGCGGGGCGATCCACATGCGGGTCGGCAGCTCGCCCTGGTACTTCTCGAGCAGTTTGCCGGCGGCACGGAAGTGGCCGATGTTGGTCATGCAGGAACCGATGAACACCTCGTCGATCTGGCTGCCAGCCACCTCGCTCAGCAGGCGGGCGTCGTCCGGATCGTTCGGCGCACACAGGATCGGCTCCTTGATGGTGGCCAGATCGATCTCGATGATTTCGGCGTACTCGGCATCCTTGTCCGCTTCCATCAGCACCGGATTGGCCAGCCACTCTTCCATCCCCTTGATACGGCGGGTGATGGTGCGCACGTCGCCGTAGCCTTCGGAGAGCATCCATTTCAGCATGACGATGTTGGACTTCAGGTACTCGATGATCGGGGCCTGATCCAGCTTGATGGTGCAACCGGCGGCGGAGCGCTCGGCGCTGGCGTCCGCCAGCTCGAACGCCTGCTCCACCTTCAGGGTCGGCAGACCTTCGATCTCGAGGATGCGGCCCGAGAAGATGTTCTTCTTGCCCGCTTTCTCGACGGTCAGCAGCCCCTTCTGGATGGCGGCGTAGGGGATGGCATGAACCAGATCACGCAAGGTGATGCCTGGTTGCAGCTCGCCCTTGAAGCGCACCAGCACGGATTCCGGCATGTCCAGCGGCATCACGCCGGTGGCGGCAGCGAAGGCCACCAGGCCAGAGCCCGCCGGGAAGGAGATCCCGATGGGGAAACGGGTGTGGGAGTCACCACCTGTACCCACGGTATCCGGCAGCAGCATGCGGTTCAGCCAGGAGTGGATGACGCCATCACCGGGGCGCAGAGAGACACCGCCGCGGTTCATGATGAAGTCCGGCAGGGTGTGGTGGGTCTGTACGTCGATGGGCTTGGGATAGGCCGCGGTGTGGCAGAAGGACTGCATGGTCAGATCGGCGGAGAAGCCGAGGCAGGCCAGGTCTTTCAGCTCGTCACGGGTCATGGGGCCCGTGGTGTCCTGGGAGCCGACCGTGGTCATGCGCGGCTCGCAGTAGGTGCCTGGGCGAATGCCCTGCACGCCGCACGCCTTGCCCACCATCTTCTGGGCCAGGGTGTAACCCTTGCCGGTGTCGGCCACCGGCTGCGGGCGACGGAACACGGTGGAGAACGGCAGACCCAGGGCCTCGCGGGCCTTGTCGGTCAGGCCGCGGCCGATGATCAGCGGGATGCGGCCACCGGCGCGCACTTCGTCGATCAGCACCTCGGTTTTCAGTTCAAAGCGGGCCAGCACCTCGTCGGTGCCGTGACGGGTGATCTTGCCCTCATAGGGGAAGATGTCGATCACATCGCCCATCGCAAGCGAAGAGACATCCACCTCGATGGGCAGGGCGCCAGCATCTTCCATGGTGTTGAAGAAGATGGGGGCAATCTTGCCGCCCAGGCAGACGCCACCGGCGCGCTTGTTCGGCACGAAGGGAATGTCGTCGCCCATGAACCAGAGCACGGAGTTGGTGGCGGATTTGCGGGAGGAGCCGGTACCGACCACGTCACCCACGTAGGCCAGCGGGAAGCCTTGCTCTTTCAGGGCGTCGATGGTCTTGATGGGGCCGATGACGCCGTCCTTGTCCGGAGTGATGCCGGGACGGGCGTTCTTCAGCATGGCCAGGGCGTGCAGCGGGATGTCGGGACGGGACCAGGCATCCGGCGCCGGAGACAGATCGTCGGTGTTGGTTTCGCCGGTCACCTTGAACACGGTGACGGTGATCTTCTCGGCCAGGGCGGGGCGGCTGAGGAACCACTCGGCATCGGCCCAGGATTGCAGCACCTGCTGGGCATGGGCATTGCCCGCCTTCGTCTTCTCTTCCACGTCGTGGAAGGAGTCGAACATCAGCAGGGTGTGGGACAGGCCCTTGGCGGCAAGCGGCGCCAGGGAGGCGTCGTCCAGCAGATCGATCAGCGGCTGGATGTTGTAGCCACCCTGCATGGTGCCGAGCAGCTCGACCGCTTCGGCGGCGGTCAGTATGGGAGAGTGGGCCTCGCCCTTGGCGACGGCGGTGAGGAAGCCGGCTTTGACATAGGCCGCTTCATCGACACCCGGGGGAACGCGGGAGGACAACAGTTCTTTCAGAAAATCATGTTCACCGGCGGGCGGGTTCTTGAGCAGTTCAACCAGGGCGGCGACCTGCTCTGCGTCCAGAGGTTTGGCAACCACGCCCTCGGCGGCACGTTCTGCGACGTGTTTACGGTATGTTTCAAGCACGACTAATTCCTCTTTGGTCTTTTTTTTGGGGTTCGCCCAAGCTCGCGGCGATCGTCCTTGCGGGACACCCGTAGGGTGCCCCCCACTATATAAGTTTTAACGAGTAATTAAAATCCAAACCCTGTGCAGTTATTCACCAAACCAGCATAACCATATAAGCCGGTTAGGTTTTTTTAAACTGCCAAGACACACAGCACAGACAAGTTAACAAAAAATCAGCATTTCACCCTTATTGGAACGTAGTGCCCAATTGCAGATAGAACATGTCGTGTCCCCCCTCCGCCATGCCATAGCCGAGGAAGATGGGGCCGAGGAAGCTCTCCACCCCCACATAGACGGAGCCGGCGGTATAAGAGGATTCCAGGCTGATGTCATCCCCCTTGTCCCAGACCCCACCCTGCTCGAGGGAGCCCCCGAGGAACAGGGGTGCCTTGATGGCCCCGAAGTCGTTGTCCGCCACCCGGTAGATGTAGCGCAGACCGCTGAACAGGCTGTAGCGGCCGCTCAGCTGGTAGTGCTGGAAGCCGGAGAGCCGGAACAGGCCGCCGAGATCCTGCACGAACAGCGGCACCTCTTCCTCCGAAGAGGAGCCGCCCCCTTCCAGCATCAGGTTGATGCTGTGTCGTCCCCATGACCAGGGCTTGATCATCGCCAGGTGGTAGTTGAGCCCCTCGGTGTTCTCCGTCGGCTCGCCGGTCGGCTCTATCTTGATGTGGGAGTAGCCCCCCTTGATGTCCCAGTAGATACCCTGATAGGGGAAGTAGCGACTGTCGAGGGTGTCGTGCTCGAAGCGAATGTAGGGGCCCCAGGCGGTGGCATCCGCACTCGCGTCGGACAGGTTCTGGACATCGACGCTGCCCACCTGGCCTTCCAGCCCCAGGGACAACCGGCTCCAGGGCTGGCGGTTCCAGCCGACGGCGAGATCCATGCTGGTGAAGCTGTACTCGGAGTCCAGATAACGGACCCCGGACGATTTGACATCCTCCTCCGGGAAGAAGACCCGGCGCTGGGTCTTGTCATAGGCCAGGCTTGCCTCGCCATAGAAGGTCTGGGAGGGCTCGAGTGGCGTGTAGAAGTCGGTCTTGAGGTGCTTGGCGGTGCCGAGCGACGCCTCTGTCAGCCACTCGGCGCCCCAGTCGTTGACGTTGGTCAGGGTATAGGACATGCCGACGTTGTAGTTGGAGCTGCTCTCGAAGTCATCGGAGAAGCCGAGCTGGAAGTTGAGATAGCCCGGGCCCCAGTTCTTCTCGCTGGCATCCACCACCAGCACGTTCTCGCCGTCCCGCTCCTCCACCTCGTAGGTGATGCGATCGAACGACTCCAGGGCGTAGAGGCGGCGGATCCCGGCCTCCAGGCTCTCATAGGTCTGCACCTTGTCCGGGCGCACCTTGAGCATGGCCCGCACCGTCTCGTCGGAGAGGCGCGACTTGTTGAGGATCTCCACCTTGTCGATGTAGTAGGCCGGCTGCCCGCTGCGCTCGGCGCGGCGGCTCAGCTTCTTGTTGCGGTAATCCGCATAGGCGTCGGGGGAGAGCGACAGGGCATCGAGCTGGGCAGCGGCGCGGTCGGCCACCGCCTCCCCCTGCTTGATCCCCTCCGGCATCCGGGCAAAGTCGGCGATCCCCATGTCACCGAACTCGGGGCTGAGCAGCACGTCCTTCGGCCCCAGCAGCGCCTTCTGCTTCTCGGTGCCGACCTGGGTCATGTAGGTGGTGAGCTGGTCTATCATGGCCAACCCGGATTTGAGCGACTCCCTGGTGCGCAGCTTGGCGCCTATGTCCACCGCGATCACCACGTCGGCCCCCATGGCCTTGGCCACGTCCACCGGCATGTTGTTGACGGTACCGCCGTCGGCCAGGATGTGCCCCTCCCACTCCACGGGTTTGAGGGCGCCGGGGATGGACATCGAGGCCTGCATCGCCTTGGCCAGGCTGCCACTGTCCAGCACGAAGGGGGTCACCGTCTCCATGTCGGTGGCCACGGCGCGGTAGGGAATGGGCAGATCGTCGAAGCTCTTCTGGGCCGGCAGGTTGGAGGTGGCATGGCGCAGCAGGCTGGCCATGGATTGCCCCTGGAAGAAGCCGTCCGGCAGCTGGGTAGAGTCCCCGTTGACCCCGATGTCGGTGCGCAGCTGGTACTTCTCGCTCTGCTGCTTCTTGCGCAGGGAGAGCTCGTCACGACCGACCTTGTCCTGATACCCCTTGTTCCAGTCGATGGCGAGGGTCATCCGCTCCACCTCCTCGGCACTGAGCCCCATGGCGTACATGCCCGCCACATAGGAGCCCATGCTGGTGCCGACGACGATGTCGACCGGGATGCGCTTCTCTTCCAGCACCTTGAGCACCCCGATATGGGCCGCCCCCTTGGCGCCGCCGCCGCTCAGCACCAGGGCTATCCTGGGTCGCTCCGCCTTGCCTTCGCCGCCGTGCACCCGAGCCTTGGGCCCGGTGTCACTGGCCAGGGCCATCCCCGCCAATGGCAGGGTCGCCAGCAGAAGCATAAGCAGATGGGTCCATCCCCGATGAAAGATGCGCATATGAGTGTCCATTGATCCGTGCGAGTCGAGCGAGCAGCCCGCCGACATGAGTGCTGCCAACTATAAGTTCCAGAACTTTAACTGCAAGCGCCCCCGCTGGCGAGATGTCATCACCCCCGGGGCCCCAGAGCCAGGGATAACCGGCGCCAATCCAGTCCCAGCCTGATGTGAGCGCAAACGTTAATCGGCAATAATCGCCGCCACCACCTCAAGAGCACGCCAGCTCAGCCGTTAATATGTACTCAACCTTAGGTCCACACTCCCGAGTCACCCTTATGTTCGCAAGCCTGACACTCAAACAGAAAATTCTGGCCACCGTCATCCTCGCCGTGGCTCTCTCCTGCCTGCTGGTGGGCTACTTCAGCCAGCGCTCGGCCCAGCAGCTGATCGAGACCCGCATGTTCGAGCAGGAGCTGCCCAACCTGACCCAGCGCATCGGCAAGGAGATCGAGAAGGATCTCACCTCGGTCGCGAGCGCCGCCAGGCAGCTGGCCAATGACCGTTTCGTGCTGGACTGGGTGGCCCGCGGCATGCCCAAGGAGCAGGAGTCCATCCTCATCGACCAGCTCAAGGACATGACGAGCCAGTATGGCCTGGTCACCGCATCCTTCGCCGATCGCCAGAGCGCCGCCTACTACAACCAGGACGGTTTCCTGCGCATCCTGAACCACGAGCAGGACAACTGGTTCTACGACTACACCAAGAGCGGCCAGGACCTGATGCTCAGCATCTTTCGCGAGAGCAATGGCGAGGTGAAGCTGTTCGTCAACTTCCAGCAACTCGACGGGCGCGGCCTGGCCGGGCTCGCCAAGTCCCTCGACAGCATGGTCAGCATGCTCGCCAACTTCCGCATCGGCGACAGCGGCTTCGTCTTCATGACGGATGGCAGCGGCAAGGTGAAGCTGCACCCGGACGCCGCCCGTATCGACAGAGACAGCCTGGCCCAGTTGGCAGGTTCCAGCGCTAGCAGCCTGCTGACCAAGCAACCGTTCGCCGTCACCCACGCCGAAATAGATGGCCAGCCAGTGGTGCTCGCCACCAGCTATATCCCCCTGCTCGACTGGTATCTGGTGGCCCAGGTGCCGGAAGCCGAGATCTATGCCGAGCTGGACAAGGCGCGACTGCACATAGTGCTGGTGAGCCTGCTCATCGCCGTCGGCATGGGGCTGCTCGGCGTCCTGCTGGCCGGCTCCGTCAGTCGCCCCCTCAACGAACTGGCCCGCCTGTTCCGGGAACTGGGCAGTGGTGACGGGGATCTGACCCAGCGCCTCAAGGTGGAAGGACGGGACGAACTGAGCCAGGTCGCCACCGGCTTCAACAATTTCGTCGCCAAGATCCACGGCTCCATCGAGCAGGTGGCGAGCAACTCCCGCCAGCTCGCCGCCACCGCCAACGAGGTGGCCGCCAAGGCCCAGCTGACCCAGCACAACTGCACCGCACAGCGGGATCGCACCGTCCAGGTCGCCACCGCCATCCACGAGATGGGCGCCACCGTCAGCGAGATCGCCGGCAATGCGTCTCTCGCCGCCGACGTGGCCAAACAGGCCAACGATCAGGCCGATGCGGGTGCGGTCGTGGTGGCTCAGGCCCGCCACGGCATCGTCGGCCTCTCCGGGGAGATCGAGCAGGTGGCCGGGGTCATCGAGTCCCTGGCCAGCCAGACCGACTCCATTGGCAGCATACTCGACACCATCCGCAGCATCTCGGAGCAGACCAACCTGCTGGCCCTCAACGCCGCCATCGAGGCCGCCCGCGCCGGTGAACAGGGCCGCGGCTTCGCCGTGGTGGCCGACGAGGTGCGCAACCTCGCCAGCCGCTCCGCCGCCTCCACCGCCGAGATCCAGAGCATGATCAATCGCCTCCAGGAGCAGAGCGCCCGCGCCGTCAGCGCCATGGCCCAGGGGCGAAACCAGAGTCTGGAGGTGGTGGCCCAGGCGGACGCCGCCAACGGGGCGCTCGGCCAGATCACCGCCCACATCACCCAGATCAGCGACATGAACATCCAGGTCGCCACCGCCACCGAGGAGCAGTCCAGCGTGGTGGGGGAGATCAACCGCAACGTGGAGGACATCAACCAGCTCACCATGGAGACCGCCGACATCGCCCATCAGCTGACGGAGTCCAGCCGCAGTCTGCAGCAGCTCTCCGGCGAGCTCGACAAGCTGGTCGGCAACTTCCGGCTATGAGATGAAAGAGCGCTTCGGCGCTCTTTTTCGTCCGGGTCGGCAGGGAGTGTCGGCCCGGGAATGACGGCAAACCGTCATGACAAGCCGCTACAGTAGCGACATAGCAACACACCAAGGAGTCATCATGCTGGCAGGCAAGATCACGATCAAAACCCAACTCATCCTGGCCGTTACCGTGCCCTGTCTCGCCCTGTTGCTGGTCGGCGCCGCCAGCCTGCGCAGCATGGGCAACATCAAGCAACAGGCCGATGAGCTGTTCCAGAATACCGCCACCCCCATGCGGGCCATGGCGGAAGTGGCCTCCCGCATCCCTCGCATGCGCGTCGGCATCGACATGATGCTGCTGCAGGAGACCTCCCTGCGCGACGAGAAGGGGGTGCTGACCCGGGTCAAGGAGACCCGCGAGGAAGACATTCCCGAGATGCGCCAGGCCATGCAGCAGGCGGTGACGGCCCAGGTCGATCCCGCCGCCCGGGCCGAGGCCGAGCGGCTGCTCGGCCAGTTCGAGAAGATGGAGCGCGAGGAGCTGATCCCCATGCTGCAGGCGCTGGAGAAGGATGAGATGGAGGTGGCCCGCACCATTTATCGGGATAGCTACAGCCAGACCTATGGGGAGATGCGCAAGGGGGCCAACGCCTTGCTCGACGGCCTCATCGGCCAGGCCCAGCAGCGAAACGAGCTGAGCCAGGGCAGCTATGACAGTGGCCGCAACCAGATGATCGCCATCATAGTGATCGCCATCGCCATCTCGCTGCTGGTCTCGACCCTCATCCTGATCGGGTTGCGCCGCCGGGTCTCCTTCCTGCAACTGCACATCGGGGATGCCGCCCGCCATCTCGCCCTCGACAGCAGCGCCAGCCTGACCGGCAAGGACGAACTGGCCGAAATAGCCAGCAGCTTCAATCAGTTCGTGGCCCGCATCCACGGTGCCATCGAGCAGGTGGCAAGCAACTCCCGCCAGCTCGCCGCCACCGCCAACGAGGTGGCCGCCAAGGCCCAACTGACCCAGCACAACTGTACCGCCCAGCGGGATCGCACCGTCCAGGTCGCCACCGCTATCCACGAGATGGGCGCCACCGTCAGCGAGATCGCCGGCAATGCGTCGCTCGCCGCCGACGTGGCCAAACAGGCCAACGATCAGGCCGATGCGGGTGCCCAGGTGGTAGCCCAGGCCCGCCACGGCATCGTTGGACTCTCGGGGGAGATCGAACAGGTGGCCGGGGTCATCGAATCCCTGGCGAGCCAGACCGACTCCATCGGCAGCATACTCGACACCATCCGCAGCATCTCGGAGCAGACCAACCTGCTGGCCCTCAACGCCGCCATCGAGGCCGCCCGCGCCGGTGAACAGGGCCGTGGCTTCGCCGTGGTGGCCGACGAGGTGCGCAACCTCGCCAGCCGCTCCGCCGCCTCCACCGCCGAGATCCAGGGCATGATCAACCGCCTCCAGGAGCAGAGCGCCCGCGCCGTCAGCGCCATGGCCCAGGGGCGCAACCAGAGTCTGGAGGTGGTGACCCGGGCGGACGCGGCCAACGGGGCGCTCGGCCAGATCACCGCCCACATCACCCAGATCAGCGACATGAACATCCAGGTCGCCACCGCCACCGAGGAGCAGTCCAGCGTGGTGGGGGAGATCAACCGCAACGTGGAAGACATCAACCAGCTCACCACAGAGACGGCCGACATCGCCCACCAGCTGACCGCGTCCAGCCGCAGTCTGCAACAGCTCTCCGGCGAGCTCGACAAGCTGGTCGGCAACTTCCGCCTCTAGCCCTCTCCTTCCCATCAAGCCAGCCACAGGGCGCGTCGCGACGCCCCTGTGGCTTCAACGGCAGGCCGCCTGCCTGGGCCATCCCCTGAAAACAAGCAGCGGGCCGCAGGCGTCATGGAGCCATGGCCTTCCCCACCGGATCCGGAAAGCCCCGCGCAACAGCCACAAAAAAGCCGCTCCTGAGAGCGGCTTTTTTATCTTGGCGGAGAGAAGAGACTTACTTCTTCTTCTTGGCCTTGGCGTTCGGCAGGTCGGTGATGGAGCCTTCGAACACTTCGGCAGCCAGACCCACGGACTCGTGCAGAGTCGGGTGAGCGTGGATGGTCAGCGCCAGATCTTCGGCGTCGGCACCCATCTCGATGGCCAGACCGATCTCGCCCAGCAGCTCACCACCGTTGGTGCCGACGATGGCACCACCGATGACGCGGTTGCTGTCCTTGTCGAAGATCAGCTTGGTCATGCCGTCGGCGCAATCGGAGGCGATGGCGCGGCCGGAAGCAGCCCAGGGGAAGGTGGCGACTTCGAAGTTCAGGCCCTGTTGCTTGGCTTCCTTCTCGGTCAGACCGACCCAGGCCATCTCTGGCTCTGTGTAGGCGATGGACGGGATCACTTTCGGGTCGAAGTAGTGCTTCTTGCCGGCGATGACTTCGGCCGCCACGTGGCCTTCATGCACCCCCTTGTGAGCCAGCATCGGCTGACCGACGATGTCACCGATGGCGTGGATGTGCGGAACGTTGGTACGCAGCTGCTTGTCCACTTCGATGAAACCGCGCTCGTTGACGGCTACGCCAGCTTTCTCGGCGTCCATCAGCTTGCCGTTCGGCACACGACCGACCGCGACCAGCACGTTGTCGTAGCGAACCGGCTCGGCCGGGGCGTGCTTGCCTTCGTAGGAGACGTACAGGCCGTCTTCACGGGCTTCAACTGCGGTGACCTTGGTCTCCAGCATGATGTTGAATTTCTTGGCAACGCGCTTGGTGTAGATCTTGACAATGTCTTTGTCGGCAGCCGGTACCAGCTGATCGGCAAATTCCACCACGTCGATCTCGGAGCCCAGGGAGGAGTAAACGGTACCCATCTCCAGACCTATGATGCCGCCACCGATAACCAGCAGCTTGCCCGGTACTGTGGTCAGTTCCAGCGCATCGGTTGAATCCCAGACGCGGGGGTCATCGTGGGGAATGAAGGGCAGCTTCACCGGACGGGAACCGGCCGCGATGATGGCGTTGTCGAAGGTCACTGTGGTCTTGCCGTCGGCACCTTCCACTTCGAGGGTGTTCGGGCCGGTGAACTTGCCGAAGCCGTTCACAACCTGGACTTTACGCATCTTGGCCATGCCGGCCAGACCGCCGGTCAGCTGGTTGATGACCTTCTCTTTCCACAGACGCACCTTGTCGATGTCGGTCTGCGGGGCACCGAAGACGATACCGTGCTCGGCCAGCGCCTTGGCTTCTTCGATCACTTTGGCAACGTGCAGCAGCGCCTTGGAGGGGATGCAGCCCACGTTCAGGCAGACGCCACCCAGGGTGGAGTAACGCTCGACGATAACGGTATCCAGACCCAGATCGGCAGCGCGGAAAGCAGCGGAATAACCGGCAGGGCCAGCACCCAGTACTACGACCTGGGTTTTGATCTCTTTACTCATCATGACCTCTTTGTCGTTCTATATCCCCGGACAGCACAGTCTTATGCCAAAGAAGGCGGCTGCAGCCGTGAAAAAAACGGGGCAAGTTTATAATTTTGTTAATGAAATGAGAAGTGAAAAGGGCGAGCTCTGTGCTCGCCCTCTCATTTACATTTACAGAACCAGTCGACGAATGTCGGACAGCACGCCACTCAGGGTGGTGATGAAGCGAGCCCCGTCGGCGCCGTCGATGACGCGGTGGTCATAGCTCAGGGCCAGCGGCAGCATCAGGCGAGGCACGAACTCCTTGCCGTTCCACTTCGGCTTCATCTCGGACTTGGAGACGCCCAGGATGGCCACTTCCGGCGCGTTGACGATCGGGGTAAAGCTGGTACCGCCGATGCCACCCAGGCTGGAGATGGTGAAGCAACCGCCCTGCATGTCGGCAGCGGTCAGCTTGCCGGCACGAGCCTTCTTGGAGATCTCGGCCAGGTCGCGGGACAGCTCATGGATGCCCTTCTTGTTGACGTCGCGAACGACCGGCACAACCAGGCCACCCGGGGTGTCTACCGCCACACCGATGTGGATGTACTTCTTCATGATCAGCTTGCTGCCGTCTTCGGACAGGGCGCTGCAGAAGCGCGGGTGCGCTTCCAGGGCCTTGGCGGCCGCCTTCAGGATGAACACCAGCGGGGTGATCTTCACGTCCAGCTTCTGCTTCTCGGCCAGGATGTTCTGCTCTTTGCGGAACGCTTCCAGATCCGTGGTATCCGCTTCGTCGAACTGGGTGACGTGGGGGATCATGGCCCAGTTGCGGTGCAGGGCAGGACCGGAAATCTTCTGGATCCGGGTCAGTTCCAGCTCTTCGACCGGGCCGAACTTGCTGAAATCAACCTTGGGCCAGGCCACGACGCTCATGCCGTTACCAGTGCCGGTACCGGCAGCCGGGGCGGACTCTGCGCGCTTGACCGCATCCTTCACGTAGGCCTGCACGTCTTCTTTGACGATGCGGCCCTTGCGACCTGAGGCTTTCACCTTGGCCAGGTTGACGCCGAATTCACGGGCCAGACGGCGAACCGCCGGGGAGGCGTGAACATAGGCATCGTTGGCCACGAAATCGGAGGCAGCGGCAGCCGGGGCAGCAGCCTGAGCAACCGGGGCAGCAGCCTGAGCAACCGGGGCGGCGGCAACGGGGGCAGCAGCTTGCGCAACCGGGGCGGCGGCAGGGGCAGCACCAGCGACTTCGAACACCATGATCAGGGAACCGGTGGAGACTTTGTCACCCGCCTTCACCTTGATCTCCTTGACCACACCGGCGAACGGTGCGGGGACTTCCATGGAAGCCTTGTCACCTTCCACGGCGATCAGGGACTGGTCGGCTTCGACCTTGTCACCCACGGCCACCATGATCTCGGTGACTTCCACTTCGTCGCCGCCGATATCAGGTACGTTGACCTCTTTGGCTGCGGCAGCAGCCGGGGCAGCGGCCACGGGAGCGGCAGCCTGAACCGGCGCGGCAACGGCAGCAGGCGCGGCGCCAGCCACTTCGAATACCATCACCAGGGAACCGGTGGAAACCTTGGCGCCGGCGGCAACCTTGATCTCGACCACGCGGCCCGCGAACGGCGCCGGCACTTCCATGGAGGCCTTGTCACCTTCCACGGCGATGATGGACTGGTCGGCTTCAACCATGTCGCCCACGGCGACCATGATCTCGGTCACTTCGACTTCGTCGTCACCTATGTCAGGGACGTGCACGTCTTTGGCAGCGGCAGCAACAGGGGCAGCCGGTGCGGCGGCAACCGGAGCGGCTGCCTGAGCCGGAGCGGCGGCAGCAGCGCCCTCCGCTTCGAAGATCATGATCTGGGAACCGGTGGCAACCTTGTCGCCCACCTTGATCAGGATCTCTTTGACGATACCCGCGGCCGGAGCCGGGACTTCCATGGAGGCCTTGTCACCTTCCACGGCGATCAGGGACTGGTCGAGCTCGACCTTGTCACCCACGGCGACCATGATCTCGGTCACTTCCACTTCATCGGCACCGATATCCGGCACCATAATCTGTTTGGACATTGTGCTTTATCCTCTTACGCGTACGTTTATCGCGTTAACCTTGGCAAGAGCAGGTTCCGGCTCGTTGTAGCCGTCCGGACCCTGTGTGTCCTCTTACCCTTATGTCGCATTAACCTGGGCAAGGCCCTGTCCGGCACGCAAGTCCGGACAGGGCGCTCAATCCTCTTACGCGTACAGCGGGTTAACCTTGTCGGCATCGATGCCGTACTTGGCGATGGCGTCGGCCACAACCTGCTTGTCTACTTCACCACGCTTGGCCAGTTCGGTCAGGGCGGCGACAACGACGTAGAACTCGTTCACTTCGAAGTGACGACGCAGGTTGGCACGGCTGTCGGAACGGCCATAACCATCGGTACCCAGTACACGGTAGTTCTCGGTCGGCACGAAGGCACGCACCTGCTCGGCGAAGGACTTCATGTAGTCGGTCGCGGCGATGGTGGCTTCGGAACCCAGTACGGAGGTGATGTAGGGCACACGGGCGGCCGCAGTCGGGTGCAGCATGTTCCAGCGATCGGCGTCCTGACCGTCACGAGCCAGCTCGTTGAAGGAGGTCACGCTGAACACGTCGGAACCCACGCCGTACTCGCTCGCCAGGATCTGGGCGGCGGTGCGGACGTGACCCAGGATGGAGCCACAACCCAGCAGCTGTACCTTGGCCTTGGTGCCGGCCACGGATTCCAGCTTGTAGATACCCTTGCGGATGCCTTCCTCGGCGCCTTCCGGCATGGCCGGCATGGCATAGTTTTCGTTGAGGGTGGTGATGTAGTAGAAGACGTTCTCCGGCTTCTCGCCGTACATGCGACGCAGGCCGTCCTGTACGATCACCGCCACTTCATAGGCGTAGGACGGGTCATAGGAGATGCAGTTCGGGATGGTGCCGGCCAGGATGTGGCTGTGACCATCTTCGTGCTGCAGACCTTCACCGTTGAGGGTGGTACGACCGGAGGTCGCGCCCAGCAGGAAGCCACGGGCTTGCTGGTCACCGGCTGCCCACGCCATGTCGCCGATCCGCTGGAAGCCGAACATGGAGTAGTAGATGTAGAACGGGATCATCGGGCAGTCGTTGGTGCTGTAAGAGGTCGCAGCAGCCAGCCAGGAGGACATGGCGCCCAGCTCGTTGATGCCGTCTTGCAGAACCTGACCCTGCTTGTCTTCCTTGTAGTAGGAGACGATGTCACGGTCTTGCGGGGTGTACTGCTGACCGTGCGGGCTGTAGATGCCGATCTGGCGGAACAGGCCTTCCATACCGAAGGTACGGGCTTCGTCGGCCAGGATCGGCACGATGCGCTTGCCGATGGACTTGTCTTTCAGCAGCACGTTCAGGGAACGCACGAACGCCATGGTGGTGGAGATCTCGCGCGCCTGCTCGCCCAGCAGCGGGCCGAAGGCATCCAGCGCCGGGATTTCCAGCTTGGTGGTGCTCTCGCGCAGACGGGTCGGTACATAGCCCTTCAGCGCGGCACGGCGGGCGTGCAGGTACTTGTGCTCTTCGGTACCCTCTTCGATCTTCAGGTACGGCAGGTTTTCCAGCTGCTCGTCGGTGACCGGCAGGCTGAAACGATCGCGCAGGTGACGCACTGAGCCCAGATCCATCTTCTTGACCTGGTGAGCGATGTTCTTGCCTTCGGCCGCTTCGCCCATGCCATAACCCTTGATGGTCTTGGCCAGGATGACGGTCGGCTTGCCCTTGGTCGCTGCAGCCTTGGAGAAGGCGGCGAACAGTTTGCGAGGATCGTGACCACCGCGGTTCAGGGCGAAGATCTCCTCGTCGGTCATGTCTTTGACCAGGGCGGCGGTTTCCGGGTAACGGTTGAAGAACTGCTCACGGACGTAGGCGCCGTCGCGGGACTTCATGGTCTGGTAGTCGCCATCCACGGTTTCGTTCATCAGCTGGATCAGCTTGCCGGAAGTGTCTTTCTTCAGCAGCTCATCCCACTTGCGACCCCAGATGACCTTGGTGACATCCCAGCCGGCGCCTGCAAACAGGCCTTCCAGCTCGTTGATGACCTTGCCGTTGCCGACAACAGGACCGTCCAGACGCTGCAGGTTGCAGTTGACCACGAACACCAGGTTGTCGAGCTTTTCACGCACGGCAACGGTCAGGGCGCCCTTGGCTTCCGGCTCGTCCATCTCGCCGTCACCCAGGAAGGCGTAAACGGTCTGCTCGGAGCAATCCTTGATGCCACGGTCGGTCAGGTACTTCAGGAAGCGAGCCTGATAGATGGCGGCGATGGGGCCCAGACCCATGGAAACGGTCGGGAACTGCCAGAAGTCCGGCATCAGTTTCGGGTGCGGGTAGGAAGGAATGCCCTTGCCATCCACTTCCTGACGGAAGTTGTCCAGCTGCTCTTCGGTCAGACGACCTTCGGCGAAGGCACGGGCGTAGATGCCCGGGGAGATGTGACCCTGGAAGTAGACCAGATCGCCACCGTCCTTCTCGCTGCGAGCGCGGAAGAAGTGGTTGTAGCAGACTTCATAGATGGTCGCGGAAGAGGCGAAGGAAGACATGTGACCGCCGAGGTCCAGGTCTTTCTTGGAGGCACGCAGCACTATCATCATGGCATTCCAGCGGATGATGGCGCGGATGCGACGTTCCATCTCCAGGTCGCCCGGGTAAGCCGGTTCGTCGCTGGCAGGAATGGTGTTGATGTAGTCGCGATTCGCCTTTTCAGCCACGTCCACACCGCTGATGCGGGCTTTCTCGGCCAGTTGTTCAAGGATGAACTGAGCGCGTTGCGGACCCTCTTCACGCAGCAGGGATTCCAGAGAGGCAAGCCACTCCAGCGTTTCTATCGGGTCCACATCGTTCTTCAGGATATCAGACATGGCTGGTTCCTATTGTTATTGCACGGCGGTTAAGATGCGCAAGAATTCGACAATAAAGCCTTGTGGGATTAGTTTTCCTGCTGACGGATCCGACGCATGGATCGCTGGATCCGGCTGTCTTCCCTCTGCATATCCAACAAGGTGTCCTCGATAAAGGCCAGGTGCTCATGACAAGCAGCCCTGGCCCGCTCCGGAGCCCCCGACAGGATAGCCTCGATCAGGCTCGCACGATGGCGACGGATCTTGGCTACCACTCCCGGACGGCGATTCAAAATCTCGTTATTTCGTAAAATGTTCTGTTCGAGCATGGGGCCCATGGCCCGCAGCAGGTGCAGCAGCACCACGTTGTGGGACGCCTCCGCCACCGCCAGATAGAACTGGGTGACGGCGGTCGACTCGACCACCAGCGACCCCTGCTGACCCGCCTCTTCGATGGCGGACTGCGCCAGGCGGATCCGCTCGAAGTCGGCCTCAGTCCCCCGCAGCGCGGCATAGTAGGCACAGATGCCTTCCAGCGCGTGACGAAACTCCAGCAGGTCATACTGGGCTTCCGGGTGGGTACTGAGCAGCTCGAACAGGGGATCGGCGATCCCCTTGCTCAAGGCATTCTGCACATAGGTGCCGCCGCCCTGACGGCGATACAAGAGTCCCCTCGCTTCCAAGCGCTGGATGGCTTCGCGCAGGGAAGGCCGCGACACCTGAAACTGGATGGCAAGTTCCCGCTCGGGGGGCAGCTTCTGCCCCGGCTGCAAGCTGCCTTCCAGAATCATGCTTTCCAGCTCGGCGACGATGGCGTCGGCCAGCTTGGGCTGAGTTATCTTGATATAGGGCATGAGGCTACTTTGTTAAATTGGTATTACCAATTCTATGATTGGGGCGAAAATTAGCAGAGGGCTTGGAAAAAGTCCACCCAAAATATGATCTGCATCAAGAACGAAGCTTGCCACTTTAGGGGTAAAAAAGCGGAATCATGATATGGCTCATAGAAAATGGTCTGACCAATATTTATGAGCCTGCTCACAGATAACATTTGGCCAACAGCATGAAAAATGGCTCACCCAAAAGGCAAGCCATTGATTTTAAAAATACAAACTAATGTTTGGATCTTTTACTCAAAGTTGAGCATTCCACGATAGCGAAGCCATTCGAAACTGGCACCAGGATCCGTCTTGCGACCCGGCGCTATGTCGCAATGGCCGACGATGCGTGATGCCGTCACCTCGGGGTACTGACCGGATATGGCCCGACTGAGGCCTGCCAGCACCTCATACTGTGCATCGCTGTACGGCAGCTCGTCGGTTCCTTCCAGCTCGATGCCGATGGCGAAGTCGTTGCACGCCTCCCGCCCCTCCCAGCTCGATACTCCCGCATGCCAGGCTCGCGCAGTGAACGGCACATACTGCACCAGTTCGCCATCGCGGCGGATCAGGCAGTGGGCGGAGACCCGCAGCTGATGAATACCGGCAAAGTAAGGGTGAGCGTCGGGATCCAGGCGACCGAGAAACAGATCGTCGATCCAGGGGCCACCAAATTCTCCCGGCGGCAGGCTGATGCCGTGTATCACCAGCAGGGAGATGTCGTCCGGGCCGTTCCGTTCATTGTGATGGGGCGAAGGCACCCTGCGGGCCTGTTCACACCAGCCTGCGCGATCGATGGAAAAAATGGTTGTCGGTTGTGTCATCGTCTACTCGACTCAACAATGGGGAGAGGGACACCATGGACCTTGCCTGCCACCGCAAGAAACCGGAAACAAGCCTCTGAATCCATAGGTAAAGCTGTGTTAGGCTGAGCCATCACTTGCAAGGCACTGGACCCCATATGCACCCGATGGCACGCCGTCTCTGGCTGCTGGCCTGGCTCTCACTGCTGGGTCTGCTCACCCTTTACTTCTACTCCAGCGCCAAACCCAGCGTGACCGCCAGCGGCGAGCTGCTGCTCAAGGCCGATGCCAGTGGTCACTATCGTCTGGAGGGTGCCATCAACGACCAGCCGGTGCAACTGCTGCTGGACACGGGAGCCACCCGGGTGACCATACCGAGCCAGGTGGCATCACGCCTCGGCCTCGTCGCCACCGGTCGCAGCCGGGTCAATACGGCGGCAGGCCAGATCCAGGTCGAGACAGGCCGGATCGAAAGCCTGGCGATGGGCCCACTGACCCTGTACGATTTGTCCGTCTTTATCAATCCGGCTGCCGACGGGGAGGAGATCCTGGTGGGCATGAATGCCCTGGGCCGGCTGGAATTACGTCAGAAAGACAGGCAGTTGCTTCTCAGACCCTTGCAGGAATAAGGCATGTTACAACAGGACATCAGCCGCGCCGTGCGCGCCGCACTACTCGAAGACTTGGGCGATGCCCTCACCGCACTGGATCAACCGGATGCCAGCGCCGATATCACAGCCCAGTTGATCCCGGCGGATCGCATCTCGACGGCGCGCGTCATCACCCGCGAGGCCGGCGTATTCTGCGGTCAGCCCTGGGTCGACGAGGTGTTTGCCCAGCTCGGCGGCGAGGTCAAGGTGGAGTGGAAGGTACAGGATGGCGAGCGCCTCTCTCCCAATCAGGAGCTGTTCCGCCTCCATGGCCCGGCCCGGGAGCTGCTGACCGGCGAGCGCAATGCCCTGAACTTCGTCCAGACCCTCTCCGGGGTCGCCACCCTGACCGCCCGTTACGTGGCCGAACTGGAAGGGACCGAGTGTCGCCTGCTCGATACCCGCAAGACCCTGCCCGGCCTGCGCAGTGCACAGAAGTATGCCGTCACCTGCGGCGGCGGCAAAAACCACCGTATCGGTCTGTTTGATGCCTACCTCATCAAGGAGAACCACATCCTCGCCTGCGGTGGCATCGCTGAAGCAATCACCGAGGCGCGCCGCCTCAACCCGGGCAAACCGGTGGAAGTGGAGGTGGAGTCCCTGGCCGAGCTGGAGCAGGCGCTGAGCGCCCGGGCCGACATAGTGATGCTGGACAACTTCGACGTGCCCATGATGAAAGAAGCCGTTGCGGTGAACCAGGGCCGCGCCAGGCTGGAGGTCTCCGGCAACGTCACTCTGGAGACGCTGGCCGACTATGCAGCCACCGGCGTCGACTTTATCTCGGTGGGCGCCCTGACCAAGCACGTACGGGCGCTGGACCTCTCGATGCGCTTCATCGAAAGCTGAGCGAGTAGAACGAGTCCACCTGGCCCCAAAATATTACGGGGCTCGAAACTTGCAAAAGGCGCCATCGGCGCCTTTTCTATATGCAGGATCCCACGACATAAGGAGTGTGAAGATGGGCCCTCCCCAACCTTGACAAGCGTCATTGGAGACCAATTAATCCTTGATTTTGCTATCATTTTCACTAAATGACAGAAAAGTGGTTAACAAGGGCCCTGCCTCTGTTGCCAACCCGAAGCGCTCGGATAAGATGCTGGAGTGTGGATAGATTTCCACCGGCACTTTTCAGGAACCATGGAAAAAAGGAAATTTGACATGAAAAAACAGTCAGGGTTTACGCTAATCGAATTGATGATAGTCGTTGCGATCGTCGCCATTCTGGCCGCCATCGCACTGCCGGCTTACCAGAATTACACCAAAAAAGCCAAGATGACGGAGGTTGCCGCTGCGACAGGTAATTACAAATCGGCCATTGAGGTGTGCGTACAAACTAAAGGGACAAGCTGCGTTCTTGCCAACATACAAAGTGGTGCTGTAACTCAAGGGAACATCACTACTACTGTGGCTGGTGGCGGGGCGAATGCATGGACAGTCACTTCTGCACCAACAGCAAGTGCAGCTGCTGGCACGTTAGCACCACTGGTTACTACCGACACGTTTATTTTAACAAGTTCCGTTCCTTCTAATGCAGCGCCAGTAACTTGGACCGGCTCCTGCGCAGCAGCTGCTGCAGACTATTGCCCTGCACAATAATGACTTCTAGCCTCAATAGCGGCCTGGCGACCAGCCTGGCCGCCTCTTCCCTCCTCAGTGAGCCGGACTCACAGCGCTATCTGAGCCAGGCCAGGGCGCAGCGCAAGCCCTTTGTCACCTTCCTGATTGAAAACGACATCCTCGACAGCAAGGCGTTGGCGGACTTCTGCGAGCTGGAATATGGGGTACCTCTGCTGGATCTTGCCGCCTTCGACCTGGCCGAGATCCCGCAGAAGTACCTCAATCAGAAGCTTATCGAGAAACACCATGTGCTGCCCATCTACACCCAGGGCCACACCCTCTATATCGCCATGTCGGACCCGACCAATGTGTCGGCCCTGGAGGATTTCGGCTTCAGCTTCGGCCTGCACACGGAAGCCTTGCTGGTTGAGGAGAGCAAGCTCACCGCCGCCCTCGGCAAGCTGATGGACACCGAGCAGGACACCCTGGGCATGGATCACATCGACGAGGCCGAGATCTCGGAGCTCGAGGTTTCCGATGAAGGTTCGCGCCTCGACGAGAGCGTCAATACCGCCGACGACGATGCCCCCATCGTCAAATACATCCATAAAATCATGATGGATGCCATCAAGCGTGGCGCATCCGATCTGCATTTCGAACCCTATGAGACCAAGTACAGGATCCGCTTCCGGATCGACGGCATACTGCACGAAATCGCCACCCCGCCGGTCAATCTGGCGAACCGTTTTGCGGCCCGTCTCAAGGTGATGGCGAGGCTCGATATAGCCGAGCGACGCCTGCCCCAGGATGGACGGATCAAGCTGAAGGTCTCCCGCAGCAGATCCATGGACATGCGGGTCAATACCCTGCCCACCATGTGGGGTGAGAAGATTGTCATCCGCTTGCTGGACTCGTCGGCCGCCCGCCTCAACCTCGATCAGCTCGGCTTCGACGACCGCCAGAAGGCGCAATACCTGCATGCCCTCTCCAAGCCACAGGGCATGATACTGGTAACCGGACCCACGGGGTCAGGCAAGACGGTGTCGCTCTACACCGGTCTCAACATCCTCAATACCAGCGAGGTCAACATCTCCACCGCCGAGGATCCGGTGGAGATCAACCTGCCCGGCGTCAACCAGGTGCAGATCAATCCCAAGGCGGGGCTCACCTTCGCCAGCGCCCTGCGCTCCTTCCTGCGCCAGGATCCCGACATCGTCATGGTGGGAGAGATACGGGATCTGGAAACCGCCGAGATTGCCATCAAGGCCGCCCAGACCGGTCACCTGGTGCTGTCGACCCTGCACACCAACTCGGCAGCCGAGACCCTGACCCGGATGATGAACATGGGAGTGCCCGCCTTCAACATCGCCTCCTCGGTGACCCTGATCATGGCCCAGCGTCTCGCCCGCAAGCTGTGCGATCACTGCAAGGCCCCTGAGGTGGTGCCCGACGCCGAATTGCAGGAGCTGGGCTTTACCCAGCAGCAGCTGGCTGCCGGACTGCGCCTGTTCAAGCCGGTCGGCTGCAAGGAGTGCTCGGGAGGATATAGGGGCCGGGTCGGCATCTATGAAATCATGCTGATGTCGGACAACATCGCCAAGCTGATCATGCAGGGAGCAAACTCGCTGCAAATCGCCGCCATCGCCCAGAAGGAGGGCATGCGCACGCTGCGCACCTCCGGCCTGGAGAAGGCCCGCCTGGGGGTCACCAGCCTGGCCGAGATCAACAGGATCACGACCAACTGATTATAGAAAGTGTTTCAGTCATCAAGCCGGGTGAAGCCATGCAGTCACCCTGATGATGTTCTTCAAGCCAAGATGAGCCGGACAGGCAACACCCTCATCCGGCCACCGTCGCCCAATTGCAGGATGCAGTGATGGCAACATTAGCTCAAAAACGAAACGCGCCAAAAAAGGTCTTCTCCTTCCGCTGGCACGGCGTCAATCGCAAGGGACAAAAGGTTTCCGGCGAGTTGCAGGCCGACAGCATCACGACCGTCAAGGCGGAGCTGCGCAAGCAGGGCGTCAATGTCACCAGGGTCAGCAAACAGGGCCAGGGGATGTTTTCCAAGGGCGGCGCCCGGATCAAGCCGATGGACATCGCCGTCATCTCCCGTCAGATCACCACCATGCTCTCCGCCGGCGTACCGCTGGTGCAGAGCCTGCAGATCATTGCCCGCGGCCATGAGAAGGCGGCGGTGCGCGAACTGATCGGCCAGATCGCCGCCGATGTGGAGACAGGCACCCCACTGTCAGATGCGCTGCGCCGCCACCCCCGCCACTTCGATGCCCTCTACTGTGACCTGGTGGAAGCGGGGGAGCAGTCAGGCGCGCTGGAAACCATCTACGACCGGATTGCCATCTATCGCGAGAAGAGCGAGGCGCTCAAATCCAAGATCAAGAAGGCCATGTTCTATCCCGCCATGGTCATCCTGGTCGCCATCATAGTGACCTCCATACTGCTGCTGTTCGTCATTCCCCAGTTCGAGGAGATCTTCAAGAGCTTCGGGGCCGAGCTGCCCGCCTTCACCCGATTCATCATTGCCATCTCCCGCTTCATGCAGGATTGGTGGTACGCCATCTTTGGCGGCATAGCCCTGACAGTGTTTCTCTATGTGCGCGCCTGGCGCAGCTCCCAGAAGGTACGTGACAACACCGACAAGTTCATCCTCTCCATTCCGGTCGTTGGCAACATACTGCACAAGGCGGCCATGGCCCGTTTCGCCCGCACCCTCTCCACCACCTTCTCCGCCGGTATCCCCCTGGTGGATGCCCTGGTCTCCGCTGCAGGGGCCTCGGGCAACTATGTCTATCGCACGGCTACCCTGGCCATTCGCAACGAGGTCGTGGCTGGCATGCAGATCAACGTCGCCATGCGCACCGTGGATCTCTTCCCCGACATGGTGATCCAGATGGTGATGATAGGTGAAGAGTCCGGCGCCATCGATGACATGCTCTCCAAGGTCGCCGCCATCTTCGAGCAGGAGGTGGACGACATGGTCGATGGCCTCACCAGCCTGCTCGAGCCCATCATCATGGTGGTGCTGGGGGTGCTGGTCGGTGGCATGGTCGTCGCCATGTACCTCCCCATCTTCAAGCTGGGCTCTGTGATACACTGAGCCCCTTCGGCAGAGTGACCAGCGGGCATGGCTCGTTCTGGTCCTCTGCCATCCTGATTCTCAACGCAAGCGGTTGATTTATGGTGCCTCTGATCGAACTGGCCCAGGGCCTGCCCTGGCTCTATCTCTCCCTGGTTTTTCTCTTTTCCCTGATGGTTGGCAGCTTTCTGAACGTGGTGATCCATCGCCTGCCCATCATGCTGGAGCGGGAGTGGCAGGCCGAATACAGTGACTACTTCGGCAGCGAAGTGGCCGCCTCCCCCGCCGAACCCTACAACCTGATGGTGCCACGCTCCCGCTGCCCGCACTGCGATCACCCCATAGGCGCGCTGGAGAACATCCCTCTGCTGAGCTGGCTCTGGCTCAAGGGTCGCTGCCGACAATGCAAGGCGTCCATCTCGGCTCGCTATCCCCTGGTCGAGCTGCTGACCGCCCTGTTGTCGGTCGCCGTCGCGGCGACCCTGACTCCCGGTTGGGGCACCCTGGCCGCGCTCTTGCTGACCTGGGTACTGGTGGCTCTCACCTTCATCGATCTGGACAAGATGCTGCTGCCGGACCAGCTCACCCTGCCGCTGCTGTGGGGCGGTCTGCTGTTCAATCTGGCGGGCGGCTTTGTGCCGCTGGCCGATGCGGTGATCGGTGCCATGGCGGGCTATCTGGTGCTCTGGAGCCTCTACTGGGCGTTCAAGCTGCTGACCGGCAAGGAGGGGATGGGCCATGGCGACTTCAAGCTGCTGGCTGCGCTCGGTGCCTGGCTGGGCTGGCAGGCACTGCCCATAGTGTTGCTGCTCTCGTCCCTGGTCGGCGCCATCATCGGCATAGGGCTCATACTGCTGCGCAACCATCATCAGGGCAAACCCATCCCCTTTGGCCCCTACCTCGCCATCGCGGGCTGGATAGCGCTGCTGTGGGGGGATAACATCACCCGCTGGTATCTGGACATCGTTCTCTAGCAAGGGGATCACAAATCTATGTATGTGGTAGCCATCACCGGCGGTATAGGCAGCGGCAAGACGACCGTCGCCAACCAGTTTGCGGCCCTGGGGATAGAGGTGGTCGATGCCGACCTGATTGCCCGCGACGTGGTGGCGCCCGGCACCCCGGCCCTGGCCGCCATCACCAACCACTTCGGCCCCGAGATGCTGACCGGGCAGGGCCTGCTGGACAGGCGAGCCCTGCGCGAGCGGATCTTCAGCGATCCGGCGGCCAAGTCCTGGCTCAACGCCCTGCTCCATCCGATCATCCGCAGCGAGATGCTGCGCCAGTGCGCGGCAGCCAGCTCTCCCTACTGCCTGCTGGTGGTGCCCTTGCTGGTGGAAAACCGGCTCACCGAGCTGGCAGATAGGGTGCTGGTCATCGACGTGGATGAGGCGACCCAGATCGAGCGAACCTGTCGCCGGGACGGGGTCAGCCGGGAGCAGGCTCAGGCCATACTGGCATCCCAGGCGAGCCGCAGCGAGCGTCTGGCAATGGCCGATGACGTACTGGACAACCAGAGTGGCACGACTGAGACCATACGGGAGCGAATTTTAGCGCTGCACGAGACATATCTGGCATTTGCCTCTCAACAAGCCCCCCAAGTGTGAGTACACTAGGCCGGTTTATGGCTGGCCAGGATTAGGCATGATTTACGATTTTCCCCTCAACGAAAAAAGCCGGACCTATCTTCGTCTGGAGTCCCTGTTTTCCCAGATCCGCGACAATCTGGAGAGTGACCAGTCCTGGGCACACATCGCCTTCTTCAAGGGGTTGTTCGATTTGCAGGAGTTGCTGGAGCGCGGTGATCTGCGCGCCGATCTGATCAAGGATCTGGAGCGTCTCGGCCAGCGTCTGAGCCATTGGGCCAGCCTGCCGGACGTTGACCTCGAGCAGATCCAGCGGATGCAGCAGGAGAGCGCCCAGCTTTCCCGCAACCTGCTCAACTCCCCTCGCCCCGGCGCCCGTCTGAAAGAGGATCGTCTTCTCGGCTCCATCCGCCAGCGCTTCTCCATTCCCGGTGGCCTGTGCGCCTTCGATGTGCCACAACTGCATCACTGGCTGGTGACGCCGGCGGTGGCTCGCCATCAACAGATGCAGCAATGGCTCAGCGACATCAATCTGCTGATGAACGCCATCTCCCTGCTGCTGCGGCTGTGGCGTGAGTCTGGCCACTTCAGCGATCAGGTTGCCACCAACGGCTTCTTCCAGGATACCGCCGAGGGGGCCGAGCTGATCCGTATCCGTCTGACCGGATCCCAGCCCTGCTACCCGACCCTGAGCGGCCACAAGAACCGCTTCGCCCTGCGTTTTCTGCCCACCGCAGAACAGCCGATTGGCGATGTGCCTTTCCAGCTCGCCTGCTGCTAAGGAGGCATACAGATGGTCACCAAGGTCAAGTGCCCGACTTGTCAGAGCGAAGTGGAATGGGGGCCCCAGAGCCCGTTTCGTCCCTTCTGCAGCAAGCGCTGCCAGCTGATCGATCTCGGCGAATGGGCCGATGAAGAGAAGCGGATCCCGGGGGAGATCAATCCGGATCTGCTGCCGGATCCGGAAGAGGGCGACCAGTGGCTATAGGCCCTGGCGGTTTCGCCTCTGCAAAATGAAAAAGGGCCGATTGGCCCTTTTTCATTGTCTCTTGCCATCGGCTCACGCCAACGCGGCCTGCAGCCGCGTCACTATGGGACCATTGGCATCGGGGAAGTGGTAGTTGTGCAGCTCGGCCAGCGGCACCCAGCGGCACTCCTGCCCTTCCTTGCCAAAGGGTTCGCCCAGGAAGCGGGTCACCTTCCAGATATCCAGCAGCACCTGCTTGTCCGGGTAGTCGTGGTGTAGCTCCATAAAGGGGGCGCAATCCTGCACCCGGATGCCTATCTCCTCCCACAGCTCCCTGTCGAGCGCGGTGAGCAGGTCTTCCCCCGACTCCACCTTGCCCCCGGGAAACTCCCAGCGATCCCCCTGATGGCGATCGGAGGAGCGCTTGGCGATGAAGATATCGCCCCGTTCATTCTCGATGACGCCAACCGCCACCCAGATCCGCTTTTTCTGTTCCATCTTGCTACCTTTGCACTCTCTGCCTGATCGGGTCGCTCTATGACCCCAACCCCCGGTTGGGTGAGCTGCCGATGATGCCTGACATCCGATTTTGCGTCGCCATGCGACAAAAACAAGGCGGGCACCGGGCCCGCCTTGTCATGGCATTAGGTCACTCAGGTCAACTGACCGTGACAATGCTTGTACTTCTTGCCGGATCCGCAGGGGCAGGGATCGTTGCGACCGACCTTCTGCTCGTCGCGCACGAAGGTCACCGGCGCCTCGTCGGCCTGGGTCTCTTCGTCGGCCAGCTGGTTCTCGGCGGCGGCATGGGTATAGGTGCGGGGAGCCGCTTCCGCCTGCTGGCGCTGCTGTTCTTCCATCGCCTCCACGTCGCGCTCCTGGACCTGTACCCGGCTCAGGATGCTGACCACGTCGCGCTTGAGGGTTTCCAGCATCTGGGTGAAGAGATCGAAGGACTCGCGCTTGTACTCCTGCTTGGGGTTCTTCTGGGCGTAGCCGCGCAGATGGATGCCCTGGCGCAGGTGATCCATGGCCGCCAGATGCTCCTTCCACAGGCCATCCAGGGTCTGCAGCATCACCGCCTTCTCGAAGTTGCGCAATACGTCCTTGCCGACCAGCTCCTCCTTGTGGGCGTAGAGCTTGGTGGCTTCTTCCAGGATGCGCTCGCGCAGCTTCTCTTCATACAGCTTGTCGTCTTCCGCCAGCCACTGCTGCAGCGGCAGGTCCAGCGCGAAATCGGACTTCAGGCGTGCTTCCAGACCCGGCACGTCCCACATCTCTTCCAGGGACTGGGGCGGAATGTACTCGTCGATCACGCTGCCATAGACGTCGTCACGGATGACGTGGATGGTGTCGGAGATGTCGTTGGTGTCCAGCAGCTCGTTGCGCTGCTCGTAGACCACCTTGCGCTGGTCGTTCGCCACGTCATCGAATTCGAGCAGGTTTTTACGGATGTCGAAGTTGCGACCCTCCACCTTGCGCTGGGCGTTCTCGATGGCCTTGGTCACCCAGGGATGCTCGATGGCCTCGCCCTCTTCCATCCCCAGCTTCTTCATCATGCCGGTCACGCGATCGGAGGCGAAGATCCGCATCAGGGTATCTTCCATGGAGAGGTAGAAGCGGGAGGAGCCCGGGTCACCCTGACGACCGGAACGGCCGCGCAACTGGTTGTCGATACGGCGGGATTCGTGACGCTCGGTGCCGATAATGTGCAGGCCACCCGCGGCCAGCACGGCGTCGTGACGCACCTGCCAGGCCGCTTTCAGCTCGGCAATCTGCTCGCTGGTCGGGTTCTCCAGCGCGGCGATCTCGGCCTGCCAGTTGCCCCCCAGCACTATGTCGGTACCACGACCGGCCATGTTGGTGGCTATGGTGACGGCGCCGGTCTGACCGGCCTGGGCGACGATTTCCGCTTCCATGGCGTGGAACTTGGCGTTCAGCACCTTGTGCGGGATGTTCTCCTTGGTCAGGATGCCGGACAGCAGTTCGGAGTTCTCGATAGAGACGGTACCGACCAGCACCGGCTGACCACGCTCGACGCAGCCGCGGATGTCTTCGACGATGGCGGCATACTTTTCCTGGGCGGTCAGATAGACCAGATCGCCCATGTCCTTGCGCACCATCGGCTTGTTGGTCGGGATGACGACTGTATCCAGGCCATAGATCTGCTGGAATTCAAAGGCTTCGGTATCCGCAGTCCCGGTCATCCCCGCCAGCTTGTCATACAGACGGAAGTAGTTCTGGAAGGTGATGGAGGCCAGGGTCTGGTTCTCGTTCTGGATCTTGACCCCTTCCTTCGCCTCGACCGCCTGATGCAGGCCGTCGGACCAGCGACGACCCGGCATGGTACGGCCGGTGTGCTCGTCGACGATGACGATCTCGTCCTTCTGGACTATGTAGTCGACGTTGCGTTCAAACAGGGTATGGGCACGCAGACCGGCGTTGACGTGGTGCAGCAGGCTGATGTTGGTGGCGGAGAACAGGGAGTCCTCTTCCGCCAGCAGCCCCTCTTTCTTGAGCAGCTCTTCCACGAAGATCTGGCCGTTTTCGGTCAGCAGCGCCTGGCGGTTCTTCTCGTCCACGGTGTAGTGGCCGTCGCCGGTATACTCTTCCGAGTCTTCCTTGTCCTGTTTGACCAGCAGCGGGATCAGCTTGTTGATCTGGGTATACATGGCGGAGCTGTCTTCCGCCGGACCCGAAATGATAAGCGGGGTACGGGCTTCATCGATGAGCACCGAATCCACCTCATCCACCAGCGCGTAGTTGAGCGGACGCTGCACGCGCTGCTCCGGCGAGAACGCCATGTTGTCGCGCAGGTAGTCGAAACCGAATTCGTTGTTGGTACCGTAAGTGATGTCGGCGGCGTAGGCGTCGCGCTTCTGGGACGCGTCCATGCCGGGCACGTTGCAGTCGACCGTCATGCCTAGGAAGGTGAACAGCGGACGGTTCGCCTCCGCATCACGCTTGGCCAGATAGTCGTTCACCGTCACCACGTGCACACCGCGACCGGTCAGCGCGTTCAGATAGGCAGGCAGAGTCGCGGTGAGGGTCTTGCCTTCACCCGTCTTCATCTCGGCGATGCGGTTGGAGTTCAGCACCATGCCGCCGATCAGCTGCACGTCGAAGTGACGCATGCCGAACACCCGGCGGGACGCCTCGCGCACCGTGGCGAACGCTTCCGGCAGCAGCTGCTCCAGGGTCTCACCCTGCTCCAGGCGCTGACGGTACTCGGCGGTCTTCGCCTGCAGCTCGCCATCGGACAAGGCCTCGAACTGAGGTTCCATCGCATTGATCTGTTTAACAATTTTGCGCAAAGCCTTGAGCGTTCTGTCGTTCCGGCTGCCGATAATCTTGGTGAGCAGTGTGCTAATCATGTGTACCAACTGTTTTGGTTATATAAGCGTTCCGTCACTGGAACCTGAAGAAAAAACCTAACCCCGTCTGGCATTCAGAAAGCGCGCGGGGTTGACCTGACGACCATCTTTCAACACTTCGTAATGCAGATGGACCCCGGTCGCACGACCGGTACGCCCCATCAAGGCAATCTTCTGGCCCTCATCGACCAGGGTGCCCACATCCACCAACAACTTGGAGTTGTGGGCATAACGGGTCACCAGACCATTGCCATGGTCTATCTCCACCATGTTGCCAAATTCCGGGTGGCGGCCTGCCCAGCTGATGATCCCCTTGCCTGTCGCCAGGATGGGAGTGCCGGGCTTGCCACGAAAATCCACACCCTTGTGCATCTTGGCGCGACCGTTGAACGGGTCTACCCGTCCACCAAACCCGGAGGAGATCCAGACTCGCTCCTGCTTCACCGGTGAACCCGAGATGAAACCGGCATCGGTGATATGGTGATTCATGATGAAAGATTCAAGTACCGACAGCTGTTCTTCACGGCTGCTGAGCTGCTGGCTGAGGTGTTTCATGGAGGCTTGCAGCTCGCCCAGGCTCACTTCCAGCTCTTCGTCATAGGAAGGGCCACCCATGGGGGGCAGCTCCTTGAAATTGAATTCGTCGGGATCGAGGTCTGCCTTCTCGGTCAGACGCTCGCCGAGCGCATTGAGGCGGCCGAGCTGCCCCTGCATGGTGCCCACCTGGGCGGCCAGCATGGCAAGCTGTTCACGGGCTTCATCGGCCCCTTGCGTGGATTTTTGCTGTTCGGCCATGGCCAGCGCGACTTCCAGCGCCTCCATTTTCTGGTGCCAGCTCTGCCAGAGCCAACCACCACTCAGTGCCAATACAGTGAAGAGGATACCGCCGACCCATGCCAGACGTTGTTTGGGTAAGTGCAACTTGCGGCGCTGCTTACCGTTGAGGATCAGGGTAATGCTCATAGAAATCTGTCTTCTCGGTCAGGTGAGGCCAGGAGCCAGCACGGGCAATAAAACCGGGAGATAATCGGTATTAAAGGATGGAATAAACAAATGACAGGACGTCGGTGCGGAGAGATGACCGACGTCCTGTTGCACAGCTATCAGGCCAGAACCAGACCGTTATCGTAGTAAGCGATGGGCGCTTTGTCGCCCTCCGCCTCGAAGGTCACCAGTTCCCAGGCCTCCTGCTTGGCCAGCAAGGCACGCAGCAGTTTGTTGTTCAGGGCATGGCCCGTCTTGTAGGCACGGAATTCACCTATGATGCTGCGGTTGCACATATAGAGGTCACCAATGGCATCCAGCATCTTGTGCTTGACGAACTCGTCCTCGTAACGCAGACCATCTTCGTTCAGCACCCGATAGTCATCCAGTACCACGGCGTTTTCCAGGCTTCCGCCCAGGGCCAGGTTCTGGGAACGCAGGTACTCGATGTCGCGCATGAAGCCGAAGGTACGGGCACGGCTGATCTCTTTCACGAAAGAGGCACCGGAGAAGTCCAGCACGCAACGCTGGTTGCGGCCTTCAAATACCGGATGCTGGAAATCGATCTCGAGATCCATCTTGAAGCCGTTGCGATAGGGGTGGAATTCCGCCCACTTGTCGCCGTCTTCAACCCGCACGCTCTGCTTGATCCGCACGAACTGCTTGGGCGCATTCTGCTCACGTATACCCACTTCTTGCAGCAGGTAGATGAACGGGTGCGCACTGCCATCCATCACCGGGATCTCGGGGGCGTCGACCTCGACATAGAGGTTGTCGATCCCCATCCCGGCCAGGGCGGCAGAGAGGTGTTCGATGGTTGACACGCGGACACCGGCTTCGTTTACCAGAGCGGTACAAAGCACGGTATCACGCACCTGATCGGCGTTGGCTGGCAGCGCGACCACAGGATTCAGATCGGTACGCAAGTAAACGATCCCTGTGTTAACAGGCGCCGGACGGAACGTCATTGTGACTTTCCGGCCCGAATGCAGGCCCACACCGGTGGCCTGGACACTCGTTTTCAAGGTTCTTTGTCTAATCATGGGCGTATCCGCTTAACAGCTCAAATTCCTGACCAGATGGTCGTTGCCGGGCCATCTTAGCACAATCCTTAAGCAACAAACAAACCAGGGCCATACGAGGCTTAGTCAGCTTGCTTGCGCAGGAACGCAGGAATATCGAGATAATCCGGTTCGCGACGAGCCTGCGGCTCGGCGTTCACCACCTTGGCCGGGGCCTCTTCCATCACGCGAGACTGCAGGGCTTCGCTGATCAGGGGCTGACGGGCCGGGCGCTCTTGTACCATATTATTTTTTACGAGCGTGATGTCGGGCTTGCGCTCGGCACCGATACCGGTGGCCACCACGGTCACACGCAGTTCGTCGTGCATTTCCGGGTCGATTACGGTACCCACCACCACGGTGGCGTTCTCGGAGGCGAAGGCCTTGACCGCGTTACCCACGGTTTCGAACTCTTCGATGGTCATGTCCATGCCGGCGGTGATGTTGACCAGGATGCCACGGGCTCCGGCCAGATCCACGTCTTCCAGCAGCGGGCTGGAGATGGCCTTCTCGGCCGCTTCTTCGGCACGGTCATCACCGGAGGCGGAACCGGTACCCATCATGGCGGTACCCATTTCGCGCATAACGGTACGCACGTCCGCGAAGTCGACGTTGATCAGGCCCGGACGGGTGATCAGCTCGGCAATGCCCTGTACCGCACCCAGCAGTACATCGTTGGCCGCCTTGAAGGCGTCCAGCAGGGAGATGCCACGACCCAGCACCTTCAGCAACTTGTCGTTGGGGATGGTGATCAGGGAGTCGACGTTCTTGGACAGCTCCTCGATACCGTGGGCGGCGAAGCCCATCCGCTTCTTCCCTTCGAAGGAGAACGGCTTGGTCACGACGGCGACGGTCAGGATACCCATCTCGCGGGCCACTTCGGCCACGATAGGTGCGGCCCCCGTACCTGTACCACCACCCATGCCGGCGGCGATGAACACCATGTCTGAACCGGTCAGCAGCTCGCGCAGCGCTTCCCTGTCTTCCATGGCGGCATCACGGCCCACTTCCGGATTGGCTCCGGCCCCCAGACCCTTGGTGATGCCACCGCCGATCTGCAGAGTCGTGTTGGCACTGGAGTTGCGCAGTGCCTGGGCGTCGGTGTTGACGGTAATGAACTCAACACCCTCGATGTTTTGACGAACCATGTGTTCGACTGCGTTGCCGCCGCCGCCACCCACACCTATCACCTTGATGACGGCTTCGTCAGTGTGGCTATCCATAAATTCAAACATGTTGTCTCTCCGCTTTATTTGCCTGACTCAGCAAAATCTTTAGAACTCGCCACGCAACCAGTTGCTGACCCGTTTGACCAGCCCACCTACGCTTGCCTTGGCGGCATATTCCTTGCTACTGCCGGTGGATTGATTGGTACGGCCGTACTGCAGCAGCCCGACCGCGGTCGAGTACACAGGTGCCTGCACGTAATCGCTCAATCCCCGAATGTTCATGGGTTCGCCCACCCGGACCTGGCTCTGGAAGATCTGCTCTGCGCACTCCACAATGCCTTCGATCTGGGCCGCGCCACCGGTCAATACCACACCGGCCGCCAGCTGATGCTTGACCCCCTGTGCCTTCAATTCGCTCTGCACCCGTACCAGCTCGTCATTCACCATGGAGAGCAATTCCGTGTAACGGGGTTCAATCACTTCAGCCAGTGTCTGCCGTTGCAGGCTGCGCGCCGGGCGACCGCCGACACTGGGGACTTCAATATTGTCTTCCTTGCTGACCAGGCGGCCGAGGGCGCAACCGTAGCGCACCTTGATCGCTTCGGCGTCCAGCGGCGGGGTGCCGAAGGCGTAGGCGATGTCGCTGGTCACTGTGCTGCCGGCGTAGGGGATCACCTTGGTGTGGCGCAGGGCACCGCCGGTAAACAGCGACATGTCCATGGTACCGCCACCTATGTCCACCACGCAGACACCCAGCTCCTTCTCGTCTTCGGTCAGCACGGCATAGCTGGAAGCCAGGGCCGAAAAGATCAGCTGATCCACCCGCAGACCGACCTTCTCCACACATTTCTCGATGTTGCGAGCCATGTCGTTGTGGCAGGTGATCAGGTGCACCTTGGCCGCCATCCGCACACCGGAGAGACCGACCGGATTCTTGATTCCTTCCTGATAGTCGATGGCAAACTCCTGGGGCAGCACGTGCAGCACCCGCAGTTCGTCCGACAGTCGCACCGACTTGGCGGTGTGGATGACGTTGTCCACGTCCTCCTGGGTCACCTCTTCATCGGAGATGGGCACCATGCCGGTCTCGTTGCGGCAATCGATGTGCTTGCCGGACAGCCCCAGATAGACGGAGCTTATCTGGCAGTCAGCCATCATCTCGGCCTCTTCCACCGCGCGGCGCAGGGACTTGACCACGGAGTCGAGGTCATTGACCCCGCCCTTCTCCATCCCGCGAGAAGCGTGGCTGCCCATGCCGATGACATTGAGTTCGCCATCGGGCAATACTTCGCCAACCAGTACCGCCACCTTGGTCGTGCCGATATCCAGTCCGACAATCAAATTTCTATCTGCGGTGTTGGTCATTCACTTTCTCTTCGCTTTTCTTCCAGCCAACTGCCATCCCGGTGTCGTATCGAAGATCCACGTAAGCGACCCGCTCACGGGGTTCGATGACCGGAAAGGCATCGATAAACCGCTGCAGGCGAAGCGCGATATCCGAGCGCCCCACGAACAGCTGAATGTTGCCATCCAGGGTCAGTTCCCAGGCATGGCGGGGGGTCAGATTCACCCCCAACAACTTGTATCCCTTGGCCGCCAGCAGCGTCTCGTACTGATGGCTGGCTTCCAGCACCTTGGCGGCCTGATCATCGGGCCCGGACAACTGCATCAGGGGTTTCTTCACCCTGTCCGGCGCACTGAACACCTCACCCTTGGTGTTGACGAAGCGGTTGCCGTTCCAGCGTGCCGCCACCGCCTGCTCGGTGAGGTAGACCTTGATCTTGTTCGGCCACTTCTTGCGTACCGAGACCTGGGCCACCCAGGGCAGGGCGTTCAACCGCCCCTGCAATTCGTTCACGTCCAGCTCGAAGAAGTTGCGCAACTCGGCGCCATCCAGCACGGCGGCGCGCAACTCATCGGCTTTCAAATATTCGTGTTGCCCCTGCAGCAACAGCTCGCTCATGGGCAACCGACTGGCATCTGTCAGCCAGTCTTTAACATCCAGCGCAGTCTGGTAGAGCCCCCACATGACCAGGATGAAAAATGCCACCCCGGCGATGAAGCCCCCCTTGGTGCGCCCTTGTGCCCTTGCCTCCACCCGATCTATCCCCGTATAACGCGCCATGCCGGCCACTTGCAGACCGGTTCGCCATTATATAGGCCTCGGCTTGGCGGTCAAAATACTCATTGGGCCCTCAGGCACCGGATTTCATGCTATCCACGCTCAATTTCATCTCACCGAGACGGCGGGCAAGTGCCCCGACGTTACCGGCGCCCTGAGTCAGCACCAGATCCCCCTCGCCGATCAGGTCGGCCAGCACGGCCGGCACATCGTCAGGGGTTGCGACAAAGATGGGTTCCAGGGTGCCACGAGAGCGGATGGAGCGGCACAGGGCACGGCCATCGGCACCGGGAATGGGCTCTTCACCGGCGGCATACACCTCCAGCATCACCAGCACATCAACCTTGGAGAGCACGTCAGCGAAATCTTCGTAGAGATCCCGGGTCCGGCTGTAACGGTGCGGCTGGAACACCATGACCAAGCGTTTCTCGGGCCAGCCGGCGCGGGCGGCATTGATGGTGACCTTGACCTCGCTCGGGTGGTGACCGTAGTCATCCACCAGCATGGCCTTGCCACGGCCGGTCTCGAACTCGCCATATTGCTGGAAGCGGCGACCCACCCCTTCAAACTTGGCGAGCGCCTGGATGATGGCCTCGTCGCCAATGCCGTCTTCGGTCGCGACCGCGATGGCGGCGGCGGCGTTGAGCGCATTGTGGATGCCCGGCAGATTCAGGGTGACGGTCAGCTCGCCGGCATCCTTGCGACGGACCCGGAAGCGGCTGCGGTTGCTGGTCTGCACGAAGTCCAGCACCTGTACGTCGGCATCCTCGGAAAGGCCGTAGGTCAGGGTCGGACGGGCGATCTCAGGCAGCATGCCGCGGATCACGGGGTCATCCACGCACACCACCGCCAGGCCGTAGAACGGCAGGTTGTGCAAAAAGTCGATGAAGGTGGCCTTGAGCCTGGAGAAGTCGCCGCCATAGGTGTCCATGTGATCCGCTTCGATGTTGGTCACGATGGAGACCATGGGTTGCAGATGCAGGAAGGAGGCGTCGCTCTCGTCCGCCTCGGCGATCAGGTAGCGGCTGCTGCCCAGGCGGGCATTGGTGCCGGCGCTGTTGAGCAGACCGCCGATGACGAAGGTCGGATCCCGGTCGGCTTCGGCATAGATGCTCGCCACCAGGCTGGTGGTGGTGGTCTTGCCGTGGGTGCCGGCGACAGCGACCCCGTGGCGGAAGCGCATCAGCTCGGCCAGCATCTCGGCACGGCGCACCACGGGAATGCGCAGCTCGCGGGCGGCCAGCAACTCGGGGTTGTCCTGCTTGATGGCGGTGGAGACCACCACCACGCTCGCCTCGTTCACGTGCTCGGCACTGTGTCCCACGAAAATATGGGCGCCGAGGGACGCCAGCCGCTCGGTCACCGCATTGCGGGACAGATCGGAGCCGGAAATCTGGTAACCCTCGTTGGCAAGCACCTCGGCGATCCCGCCCATACCGGCGCCACCTATGCCGATGAAATGGATGCGACGCACGCGGCGCATTTCGGGGATCACAGTACGCAGTTTTGCCAGTTCAACCTTGGTCATAGCTCTCTCTTCAAGTCTGCCGTCAGCGGTGTGCGCTCGGCGGCATCAATAAATACGGGGACAAGACTGCACGGCCTGGTCTGTGCAATCTTGCTCAACATGCTTTCTCGCTCCGCCCGCTGGCGAGCCGCTTGCACTCATCGGCAACCCGCTCGGCGGCATCTATGATGGCCACGCGACGGGCGGCCTGGGCCATGTACAGCAGGGTCTCCCTGCGCCCGGCGAGCCAGGAGAGACGCGCGGCCAAGGAGGCCGGGGTCAGCTCGGACTGGGGCAGGAACTCGGCCGCCCCGCCGTCGACCAGGGTCAGGGCGTTGCGGGTCTGGTGATCGTCCACCGCATGGGGCAGCGGCACGAAGATGGCGGCCACACCGGCGGCAGCCACTTCGGAGACTGTCAGGGCCCCGGCGCGGCACACCACCAGATCGGCCCAGGCGTAGGCATCTGCCATGTCCTTGATAAACTCGCTCACCTCGGCCTCGACGCCCTGCTTGGCGTAGGCTTCAGCCACGGCATCCCGATTGCCCTTGCCGCACTGATGGCGCACCGCGATGGGCACGCCGGCGGCGGCCACCGCTGGCGGCACCTGCTCGTTGAGCACCCGGGCCCCCAAGCTGCCGCCGACGATCAGCAGCCGCAGCGGCTCGGCTCCGCTGCGCAACTGGGGATCCGGCAGGGCCACCACTTCGGGACGCACCGGGTTGCCCACCACTGCGGTGCGGGCACTGGGCGCAAAGGCGCCGGGGAAGGCCATCAGCACCCGCTTGGCAAGGCGCGCCAGCAGCTTGTTGGTCATGCCGGCCGCCGCGTTCTGCTCGTGCAGCAGCAAGGGAATACCGGACAGCCAGGCCGCCACGCCGCCCGGGCCTGAGGCGAAGCCCCCCATGCCGAGCACCACATCAGGGCGAATGTTTTTCAGCACGCGACGCGCCTGCAACACGGATTTGACGATGCGATAGGGGGCGACCAGCAGCCGCTTGATGCCGTTGCCACGCACCCCCTGGATGTCGATGAAGGAGATGGGGTAACCGTGGGCGGGCACCAGCTCGGCCTCCATCCGGTCGGCGGTGCCGAGCCAGTGAATGGTCCAGCCCTGGGCCTTGAGGCGATCGGCCACGGCCAGCCCGGGGAACACATGGCCCCCGGTACCACCCGCCATCACCAGTAACGTCTTGCTCACGAAACCTCCCGCACACGCGCCTGGGCACTGGCCTGGCGCAACTCGAAATCGATACGAATCAACATGCTCACCGCCACCATCATGATGATGAGACTGGAGCCGCCGTAGCTGACCAGCGGCAGGGTCAGCCCCTTGGTCGGCATCATGCCGCTGGCGGCGCCGACGTTGACGAAAGTCTGGAAACTGAACCAGATGCCGATGCCGATGGCCAGATAGCCTTCATACAGCCGCTCGGCCACCAGCGCCTGATGGCCGAGCTTGAGCGCCTTCACCGCCAGCGCAAAGATGAGGAAGAGCGCACCCAGCACCCCCACGTAGCCCAGCTCCTCGCCCAGGATGGCGAACACGAAGTCGGTGTGGGCCTCCGGCAGGTATTCCATCTTCTGGATGGAGTTGCCCAGCCCCTCGCCAAACCAGCTGCCACGGCCGAACGCCATCAGGGACTGGGTCAGCTGATAGCCGCTGCCGAAGGGATCGGCCCAGGGGTCGAGGAAGGAGGTGACCCGCCGCATCCGGTAGGGCTCTGCGATGATCAGGGTCACCACGGCGCTCACCCCCACCAGGATAA
Source organism: Aeromonas genomosp. paramedia (assembly GCF_023093515.1). Classification (NCBI taxonomy): domain Bacteria; kingdom Pseudomonadati; phylum Pseudomonadota; class Gammaproteobacteria; order Aeromonadales; family Aeromonadaceae; genus Aeromonas; species Aeromonas genomosp. paramedia. The sequence goes on along the minus strand of NZ_JAAROG010000001.1, from coordinate 85,484 downwards.
GACCGATGAACTGCACCATGCGGGCCCCCGCCAGGAACAGCATGCCCAGCGAGGTGACGAACATCACCACCACGGAGCCGAGGTCGGGCTGGGCCAGCAGCAGGGTGGCCACCACGAACAACACCGCCATGGGTTTCATGAAGCCGATGAAGCGTTCGCGCACCTCGCTCTGGCGGCGTACCAGGTAGCCCGCCAGATAGACGAACAGCGCCAGCTTGCCGAACTCCGCCGGCTGCAGGTTGAAGGGGCCGAGCGGCAACCAGCGCACCGAACCGTTGACGCTGCGCCCCACCAGCAACACCATGACCAGCATCAGGATGGCGAGCAGCAGCATGGGGCCGTTGTACTGCTGCCAGCGCGCCATGGGCACCTGCAGCACGAACCAGGAGATGCCGAGGGCCATCACCAGGAAGAGACCGTGCCGTTTGACGAACATGAAGGGGTCATCGCCGAGGGCAATCCCTTCGGGAATGGAGGCGGAGGCCACTATCACCAGGCCCACCGACATCAGCGCCAGCGCCAGCACCACCAGCTGCCGGTCGTAGAGACCGGCGGGACGCGCCGGCAACAACCAGCGCTGCAAGAAGCCTGCGACCACGCGAAGGGCGTTCATAGCATCATCACCAGTTCGGTAAAGCGATCGCCGCGAGCGTCGAAGGACTTGAATTGATCCAGGCTGGCGCAGGCCGGCGCCAGCAGTACCCAGTCACCGGGTCTGGCATCGGCGGCGGCCTTGGCGACGGCGTCGTCGAGGGAGGCGACCTTCTCGGTCTGCTCACCGAGGGCGAGCAGGATCTCCGCATCCTGGCCGAAGCAGTACATGTGATCGATCTGGCTGCCGAGCAACGCCTGCACAGGGCCGAAATCCTGGCCCTTGCCCTGACCACCGGCCAGCAGCAGCAAACGGCCCTTCACCGACTCGCGCACCCCGGCCACGGCGGCCAGGGTGGCCCCCACGTTGGTGGCCTTGGAGTCGTTGATCCAGCGCACCCCGTTCACCTCCCGCACGAAGCGGGCACGGTGGGGCAGGCCTTCGAAACGGCGCAGCACGGCGAGTTGCGGCTCCCGGGGAATGCCGACCGCATCGCACAGGGCCATGGCCGCCAGGGCGTTGGCCTGATTGTGGGCACCGACTATCTTCATCTCGTCCACCGCCAGCAGCGGCTCCCCGTGCAGGGTCAGCCAGTGGCGACCCGCCAGCTCGCAGCGGCCATAGCCGTTGCAATCGAGCCCGAAGCTCTGCCACACCTGACCCACATCGGGCAGGGTCTGGGGATCGTCCCGGTTCACCAGGATGTGCTGGGAGTGCTGATGGATCGCCATCTTGGCGGCGCGGTAATCCGCCATGCCCTGATAGCGATCCATATGATCTTCACTGAGGTTCAGCACCACGGAGGCGGCGGCACGCAGGCTGCAGGTAGTCTCGAGCTGGAAGCTGGAGAGCTCCAGCACGCAGAGATCCATGGGCTGCTTGAGCAGCTCCAGCGCCGGGGTGCCGATGTTGCCACCCACGCCTACCTTGAGCCCCGCCTCGGCGATCATCTCGCCGACCAGGGTGGTCACCGTGCTCTTGCCGTTGGAGCCTGTGATGGCAATGACGGGGGTCTGAGTCTCGCGCACAAACAGCTCGATGTCGCCGACGATGCGCACCCCGAACTCGGCGGCGGCTTTCAACTCGGGGGTCGCCAGGGCGATGCCGGGGCTCGCCACTATCATGTGCGCCTGCTTGAGCAGATCGGCGTCCAGCCCGTGAATCAGCTCCACCTCGGGGGGGAGTTGCTCCTTGCCCGGAGGATTGGCGCGGGTATCCATCACCAGGGGCGTGACACCACGACCGAGGAAGTAGTCCACGCAGGAGAGTCCGGTTTTGCCGAGTCCGATGATGATGACCATGGCTTACCTCACCTTCAGGGTGGCGAGGCCGAGCAGCACCAGCATGAGGGTGATGATCCAGAAGCGCACGATGACGCGCGGCTCCGGCCAGCCCTTCTTCTCATAGTGGTGATGGATGGGCGCCATGCGGAAGATGCGCACGCCGCGAAGCTTGTAGGACCCCACCTGCAGGATCACCGAGACGGTCTCCATCACGAAGACGCCCCCCATGATCACCAGCAGGAACTCCTGGCGTACCAGCACGGCTATGGTGCCGAGCGCCCCGCCGAGGGCCAGGGAACCGACGTCCCCCATGAAGACCTGGGCCGGATAGGTGTTGAACCAGAGGAAACCCAGACCCGCGCCCACGATGGCGGTACAGACGATCACCAGTTCGGAGGTGTAGGGCACATAGGGAATGTGCAGGTAGTTCGCGAAGTTCACGTTGCCGGTGGCCCAGGCGACAAAGGCGAAGCCCCCCGCCACCATCACGGTCGGCATGATGGCGAGGCCATCCAGGCCGTCGGTCAGGTTGACCGCGTTGGAGGTACCAACGATGACGAAGTAGGTCAGCACGATGAACATCAGGCCGAGCTGCGGCATCACATCCTTGAGGAAGGGCACCACCAGCTGGGTCTGGCCGTCATGGGTCGCGGTGGCATAGAGGAACACCGCCACGGCCAGGGCGACTGCCGACTGCCAGAAGTACTTCCAGCGGGCGATCAGGCCGTCGGTGTTCTTGCGCACCACCTTGAGGTAGTCGTCGGCAAAGCCGATGGCGCCGTAGGCGCCGAGCACGAACAGCACCAGCCAGACATAGGGGTTGTCGAGGCGGCTCCAGAGCAGCACAGAGATGAAGATGGCCGCAATGATCATCAGGCCCCCCATGGTCGGGGTGCCCTTCTTGCTGAGGTGAGACTCGGGGCCGTCGTTGCGGATCACCTGGCCGAATTTCAGGATCTGCAGGCGACGGATGAGGCGCGGCCCCATCCAGAGCGCCACCACCAGACCCGTGATGATCGACAGGATGGCGCGGAACGTCAGGTAGGAGAAGACGTTGAAGAAGGTGAAGTGCGGGGTGAGCAGTTCCGCCAGCCAGACTAGCATGTGGCTGACTCCTGACGGTCAACGACCATCTTGACGATATCTTCCATGCGGGAACCGCGGGCACCCTTGACCAGGATCGAGATTTCTTGATGTGTATTTATCATTTGCGCAAGCACTTCAAACAACGACGCCTTGTTATCGAAATGTCGACCCGCCGCGGCATCTGCGGTGTGACGACTCTGTTCCCCTACCGTCAGCACGGCGTCGAGGCCCTGCTCGCGGGCGTGGTGTCCGACCCGGGCGTGCTGGGCCGCGGACTCCTCACCCAACTCCTTCATGTCACCGAACACCAGCACCTTGTAGCCGCCCATGGCGGTCAGGGCATCGATGCCCGCCAGCACTGACTCCACGCTGGCGTTGTAGGTGTCATCCACCAGGGTGAGACCACCCCAGCGCTGCACGCAGAAACGGCCCTTGACCGGTGCCATCTGCTCCAGCCCCGCCTTGACAGAGGCGAGCGAAGCGCCAAGCGCCAGGGTACCGGCGGCGGCAGCCAGGGCATTGGCCACGTTGTGGCGGCCCGGAATGGCCAGGGTCAGGTTCACCTCCCCCTGGGGAGTCACCATCACGAATTCGGCGCAGCCCTGCCCGTTGAGCGCTATGTCGCGGGCATGGAAGGGCTGGCTCTGATCCTCGAGGGAGAAGGCGCACTGGATGCCCCGCTCCCGCCACTTCGGCCAGAACTCGTTGTCGGCATTGACGATGGCGGTGCCGCCCTCGCTCAGGCCCTCAAAAATCTCGCTCTTGGCGTGGAACACCCCTTCCAGGGAGCCGAAGCCTTCCAGATGGGCGGCGGCCACGTTGTTGATGATGGCGGCATCGGGTCTGGCCAATGAGGTGGTCCAGGCGATCTCCCCCGGGTGGTTGGCACCCAGCTCCATCACCGCAAACCGGTGCTGAGGTTCGAGGCGCAGCAAGGTGAGCGGCACCCCCACCTCGTTGTTGAAGTTGCCGGCGGTGGCCAGCACCTCCCCCTCACAGCGCAGGATGGCGGTCGCCATCTCCTTCACCGTGGTCTTGCCACAGCTGCCGGTGATGGCCAGCACTTTCGGATTGATGCGCTCGCGCACCAGCTTGCCGAGGCGACCCAGTCCCTTGAGGGTATCGGCCACCACCAGCTGCGGTATGGCCAGGGGCAGTTCGCGCTCCACCAGCAGGGCAGAGGCCCCTGCCTGAAGGGCCTGGTCGCAGAAATCGTGGGCGTCGAAACGCTCGCCACGCAGCGCGACGAACAGCGCCCTCTTGCCCAGGGTGCGGGTGTCGGTACTGACCGCCGTGATCTCGTGGTCGCCGCCGATCAGACGGGCATCGAGCACCTGCGCCAGCTCGGCAAGCCTGAGGGTCATCATCTGAATGACTCCATTAATGTGTGCAAGGCGGCCGCGACGGTTTCCCGATCGCTGTAGTGCCGCTTGTCGGTTCCAATGATCTGATAATCCTCGTGGCCCTTACCGGCCACCAGGATGATGTCCTGCTTGCTCGCCTGGCTCAGTGCCAGCTGGATTGCCTTGGTCCTGTCGTGCTCGATCTGCACGGCAGCAGGATCGCGAAGGCCCGCCACCATGTCCGCCATGATCTGCTCCGGCGCCTCGGTACGGGGATTGTCGTCGGTCAGGATCACGCAGTCCGCATGTTGCTCCGCCATGGCGGCCATCATGGGCCGCTTGCCGCGATCCCGGTCGCCACCACAGCCCACCAGGCACCAGAGCCGGCCTTCGCAGTGCACCCGCAGGGCCTGCAATGCCTTCTCCAGCGCATCCGGGGTATGGGCATAATCGACCACCGCCAGCGGCGCCTTGCCACCGCCGAAGCACTCCATGCGACCGGTCACGGGTTGCAGTTTCGGGGCGCTGGCCAGCAGTGCATCGAAGTCATAACCCAGTACCAGCATGGCGCCCATGGCGGCCAGCACATTGCTGACGTTGAAGCGGCCGAGCAAGGGGGCGGATAATACACCATTCCCCCAGCTGGAGTTAATGCGCGTGTCAAATCCTTGTTGGTGGAAATGGGGATCCTGCGCCGTCAACTGTCGCCCGGCATGGTTTTCAATCGGGCCATGCACGCCGAAGGCCACCGCGCCGGGGTAGGCTGTCAGCCACTGGCGCCCCAGACGGTCGTCGGCATTGATGACGGCGCAGGGCTCGTCCACCAGTTTCAGCAACTCTTCCTTGGCGGCGCCATAGGCCTCCATGGTGCCGTGATAATCCAGATGATCCCGACTCAGATTGGTGAACACAGCCGCGGAAAACGGCAGGGCTGCGACACGGTGCTGCACCAGACCGTGACTGGAGACCTCCATCGCCACCAGGCTCGCCCCCTGACCCTGTAGCGCGGCCAGATTGGCCTGCACCTGGACGGCGCTGCCGGTGGTGTTTTCCGCTTCGATCAGATTGCCAAACAGGCCATTGCCTATGGTGCCCATCACCCCGGCCTTGCCTCCCAGCAGGGTGCGCCAGTTGGCGACCAGCAGGGCCGTGGTGCTCTTGCCGTTGGTGCCCGTGATGCCCACCAGTTGCAGCTTCTGCGCCGGATGGTCATAGAAATGGCCGGCCAGTTCGGAGAGACGAGCGGGCAGATCCTTGAGCCCGAAACAGGGAATCGAGGTGGCGGGGGCCACAAATTCCCCATCCTCCTCAAACAGGACGGCGGTCGCTCCCTGAGCCACCGCCTGTTCGATGAAACGCCTGCCATCCATCTGGTGGCCCCGGATTGCCACGAAGAGAGAACCGGGCCCGACTCGCCGGCTGTCGAGCTGGATGTCGGTGAGCGCGAGCGCCGGAGCATGGATGCCGAAATGGCTCATGAGTTGATCAAGTGCGCGAGGCGGCAACATGGGAAGCCTCCGAATGGACAGGAATGCAGGCGCTCAGGGAGTGCGGCGCCATGGAAAACACCCCGACGACGGGGTAGACAGAGAAACACAGATGCCTGTCAGGTACGAGGTGCGCCATGGGCGGCCTCCGTACGGGCAAGCTTCGCCGGTACCTCGGGGGGGATGGCATCGGGACGAATGTTGAAGAGTTGCAGCACGCCCCCCATGGCCTCGGCGAACGGCGGGGTCGCCACGGCACCGCCGTAATAGGCATCGCCCTTGGGCTCGTTGATCACCACCACCATGACGAAACGGGGGTTGCTGGCCGGTGCGAAACCGGCAAACCAGGCCATGTAATCCTTGCCGTAGCCACCGGCGACGGCGACCTTGGCGGTACCACTCTTGCCGCCGACCCGATAACCCGGGATCTGCGCCTTGGGAATGGCATTGCTGACCACGTACTCCAGCGCCTGCAGCATGGCGGTGGCGTTGTTGTGGTCGATGACCTGCTCACCCTTGGGCGGCTGGGTCACCTTGATGATGGAGAGCGGCACCCGCTTGCCCTTGTTGGCCAGGGTGGCGTAGGCGGAGGCCAGTTGCAGCGGGGTGACCCGCAGGCCATAGCCGAACGACAGGGTCGCCCGCTCGATGTCGGACCAGCGGCGGCGCTGGGGCAGCATGCCGCTGCTCTCCCCCATCAGGCCACTGCCGGTATCCATCCCGAAGCCGACCATGCTGAGGGTGTTGATCATCTCCTGGGCCGGCATCCGCAGCGCGATGCGCGACATGCCGATGTTGGAGGAGTAGCGCAGTATGTCGTACAGGTTGGTCGCCTTGTGAATGCTCACGTCGCGGATCTGCTTGGCCCCGATGTACAGGGGGCCACCGGGTATGGTGTCCTTCCAGCTGGTGACGCCCGCCTGCAGGGCGCTGAGCAGGATCAGCGGCTTGACGGTCGAACCCGGCTCGTAAGTGTCCGTCACCACCCGGTTGCGCACCCGGAAGCTCTGGTACTGGCCCCGGTTGTTCGGGTTGTAGGAAGGGGTGTTGACCATGGCGAGCACCTCGCCCGTCTTGACGTCCAGCATCACCATGGAGCCGGAGGTCGCCTTGTTCTCGTCGGTGGCACGCTTGAGGGCACGGTAGGCCAGCGCCTGCACCCGCTGATCGATACTGAGCTGCAGATCGTTGGCGTGCTTGCCCTCCTTGACCAGCCCGAGCCGCTCGATGACCCGGCCCTGCCTGTCCTTGCGCACCCGCATCTCGCCCGGGGTCGCGGTCAGCCATTCGTTGTAGCTGCGCTCTATCCCCTCGATGCCGCTGCCGTCTATGTTGGTCACCCCCACCAGGTGGGCGCTGATCTCGCCGGTCGGGTAGAAACGGCGCGCTTCGGGGCGCAGGTAGATGCCCCCCAGCTTCAAACCCTTGATGTATTCCGCCACGGCAGGGGTCACCTGACGCTGCAGATAGACAAAGCGCTTGCTGGGGTTGGAGATGCGGTGCTTGAGGGTGTTGATGTCGAGCTTGAGCACGGCGGAGAGCGCCAGCCAGGCGCGCTCGTTGTGGATGGCGCCGGACTCGTGGACCGTCTTGGGATCGGCCCAGACAGCCTCGACCGGCACCGAGACCGCCAGCTGCTCGCCGTTGCGGTCGGTGATCATGCCGCGCACCGCCTGGGTGGAGGTGGTACGCAGGGAGCGCATGTCCCCCTCCTGGCGCAGCCTGTCCGGATCTATCACCTGGATCCAGGCCAGCCGCAGGATCAGGCCGGCAAACGCAATCCCGATGAAAAACACCAGAGTGCGAAAGCGCCACGGGTAGAGTGACGGAGCTTTCGCCTTGGCTTTGTCCTTTGCCGGAGCCTTGGTGGCGGCCTTGCGTGTCATGGTTGTGTAATTACCTTCTCGGTGGTCACCAGCGGGCGAGCCATCTGCAATTTATCCATGGCCAGACTCGCGACACGGGAGTGTTCGGCCAGGGTACCCTGCTCCAGCAGCAGGTGCCGCCACTCGATGTTGAGTCTGTCCTCTTCCGCCATCAGGTCATTCTGCTTGGCCGTCAACCCGCGAGTCATGTTGGTCACCAGGATCACCGCAAAGGCGGTGATCAGCACGGCCAGGGTCAGCACGACCTGCAGCTTGTGACGCCAGAGATCACCGATGATCTCCCTGGCCAGATGAATGCGTACCTCGCTCATGACTCAATCCGCCAGACGCTGGGCGACTCGCAGCACCGAGCTGCGGGATCGGGTGTTTTCGGTGACTTCATGTTCGGAAGGTTTGAGCGCCTTGCCGACCGACTTCAACTTGCGGCCACCGGCCAGCTGCGCCTCGGTCAACGGGATGCCATGGGGCACTTCCGGCCCCTTCTCGTGCTTGCGGATGAAGTGCTTGACCAGACGGTCTTCCAGGGAGTGGAAGCTGATGACGGAGAGGCGGCCATCGGTCGCCAGCGCCTGCAGGGCACCGTTCAGCGCGGTTTCGATCTCGTCCAGCTCGCTGTTGATATAGATGCGGATGGCCTGGAAGCTGCGGGTCGCCGCATGCTTGCCCTTCTCCTTGCTCGGGTTGACCCGGGCAATCATCTCCGCCAGCTGGCGGGTGCGCACATAGGGTTCGGTGACGCGGTCATGGACGATGGCGCGGGCAATCTTCTTGGCGAAACGCTCCTCGCCGAAGGTCTTCAGCACCCAGGCGATGTCATCCACGTCAGCGCGAGCCAGCCACTCGGCAGCGCTCTGGCCAGTGGTCGGGTCCATCCGCATGTCGAGGGGACCGTCTTTCATGAAGCTGAAGCCGCGCTCGGCGTCGTCGAGCTGGGGAGAAGAGACGCCCAGATCCAGCAGGAAGCCGTCGATTTTACCCAGCAGGCCGCGATCGCTCAGGTAAGTGGTGATGCCGGAGAAGGGGCCGTGCACTATCTCGAAGCGGGGATCCTGGATCTTGGCCGCCTCGGCAATGGCCTGGGGATCCCGGTCGATGGCGATCAGACGGCCGTTCGGGCCCAGATGCTGGAGAATCAGACGAGAGTGACCACCCCGGCCAAAGGTACCGTCGACGTAGATACCGTCCGGCTTGATGGCCAGCCCTTCGACGGCTTCGTGCAACAGCACTGTGATGTGTTCAGCGGCTTGGGTCATTTATAAAGAAAAATCCTGTAGTCGTGGTGAACTTGCCCAGTCGTCCTCGGGCAGGCCCAGGATGTCGTCATTGATCTGTTGTTGCCAGCGGGCTTCATCCCACAACTCAAACTTGTTGAGCTGGCCCACCAGCATGATCTTCTTGTCCAGCCCGGCGTGGCTACGCAGTGGCTGACTCAGCAGCAGACGGCCATTGCCGTCCAGTTCGCACTCGGTAGCGTGTCCGAGCAGCATGCGCTGCAGGCGGCGTTCCGCCGGATTGGTACTGGAAAGGGTCTTGAGCTTGCGTTCTATCTCTTCCCATTCACTCAGGGGGTAAAGCAGCAGACAGGGATGGGCTATGTCGATGGTGCAGACCAGCTGGCCGTCGCGCTCGGAGCGCAGCCAATCTCGATATTTGGTCGGAATCGCCAGTCGCCCTTTGCTGTCCAGGCTGATGGCGTGAGCGCCACGCAACAAATTGCAGTCCCCGAAGGTGAGTTATGGAGGCAAATTGCCCAATAAAACCACTTTGATCCACTTTTCTCCACCATGAAGTTTAAGGACGAGCAGGGGGCTTTTCAAGCAAGGATCTCGGGCATGGGGAACATATTGACGCAGCGCGGGGAGGCTACAGATTAAATGAGTTGATTTTCCACAAGTTATTCATGATTGAATTAAATTTATCCAATCATCTGGGGGCCATAAATAATCGGTTTCAGGGTGAAATGATGAAACGAAACAGTACGACGGCGCACAGAATAATGCTCACCCCCACCACCGGGTAGATGATATAGCCATCTCCTGCCCGCCGGGCACGCAGCACCACCAGCTGGCAGAGCAGCAGGTTATAGAGGATCAGAAGAAAAGTCAGCAGGAGGTTGGAACCAAATGTCAGCTCATCGGCATACATGACATAGAGCCACATCAAACCAAAATTAACGAGGATCAGATAAAGCAGAAATTTCTGAATCGCCCTGCCCGCCTTTGGGGTCTTTTTTACTCGTGTTATCATGCTTATCACGTCCTGGATACCACATGAACAGTCGACAGATATTGTCAAAAACTGTTGAGATATATCGTGTTTTTATCATTTACCCGCCAGGCAGTGCCCTTTTTTGTCAAATTGTCACTTCACCTTCTCACCACCTTGTCTCTGCTGAACAGTGCCCATGGCCATGCCTACGATAAGTATCATTGGCAGGCGGGCTTTCCTACCCCCATCGGCGGCGCGGGTGCCGAACTGGTCACTCAGCAGACCCGGTTTCTGCTGCAGCAACGCAGCCACCTGCAGACCAGGATCATCCAGTCACAACCCATGATCCGCTGGGTGGAGCAACAGGTCAGTGCACGCAAGCTCCCTGCCATGCTGGCCTTCCTTCCCCTGATCGAGAGCAGCTATCGGCTGGACGTGGTCTCCTCTGCCGGGGCCGCCGGCCCCTGGCAACTGATGCCAGATACCGCAACCCGTTTCTCCGTCCCCATGACGGCCAGCTTCGATGGCCGTTATTCCCTGCCCCTGGCAACGGAGGCCGCGCTCTCCTATCTCGGATGGTTGTATCAGTTCTTCGGGCAGGACTGGTTGTTGGCCCTGGCAGCCTATAACGCGGGAGAAGGGCGTGTGCTCAAGGCGGTTCTCAAGGCCGGGACGCGCAATCTGTGGGAGCTTCAGCTACCGACCGAGACCCGCCTCTATGTGGCACGCTTCATCGCCCTCTCCCAGTTGCTGGACAGGGCTGAGTACCATCGGTTTCTACTGCCATCCTGGCAGGAGGGAGAGAGCATTAGGGTGTGGCGACAGCCGGGTGACTGCTCCTTGCTGAGCTGGGCCAGGGCTCGCGGAGTGTCCATGAACGAGGCGAGCCGGTGGAATCCGGCCTGGCGGTTGCCCGAGGCACAGGGAGTGAGCGACTGCCCCATCGTCTATGGGCAGGGCAAGGCCCCCACGGGCAGCCGACCGCATGAGCGGCCAATGATGGCGCGCGCCGTGTCGCTGGAGAGTCTGCACGACCCCCTGCTGTTGCAGCCGGCAAGGGGGCTGGACATGGGACGAGGGGGGATCACTCTTGAACGATTGCCAGATCCACTGGGATTGGAGCAGGCGCGCCCTCTGCTGGCGCCATGAAGCAGTGACGCCAGTGGCTGAGCACGGGGGCGAGATCGACGGACTCGGGATCGGCCCAGCGCGCACCGTAGAAACTGAGGTACTGGCCTATCGCTCTGCGATGGGTGATCCGGCACTCCAGCACTATCTGCGGCGACAATGACAGGCTGACGGTATCGGGCAGCACGAAGCGGGCCGGGGCCAGAAAGCCGACGCCCCCCGGCCCTATGTCCTTGATCACCGCCCGACCTATGCGCTTGTCAAACAGCAGGCCAGAGACCATGAGCCGGGCCGCGATGCCGCAGCTCTGGGACTCCAGCGGCGTGCTGCCATCGTGCAGATACCAGCGGGGTACCTTGCGCCTGGGATCGTTGAACGGGGTCACTTCCGGCAGTTCGAGATCAGGGGTTCCCATGGGCAATGGCATCCTTGGCTTGCTGGGTGGCGGCTTGGGTTTGAGCGCTGAACAACTGCTCCAGGCTCTTCTCCGCCTGAGTCGTCATCACCAGCAGTTCGATGCGACGGTTCTGGCTGCCTCTGGGGTCGGCAGTGTTGTCCAGCATGGTGTCCGACATGGCGACCACCTGCCCCACCCGTTCGGGGGGCATGCCGCCGGCGAGCAGGACCCGTCTCGCCATCATGGCGCGATCGGAGGAGAGTTCCCAGTTGCTGTAGTTGTCACCGGCAAAGGGCGTGCTGTCGGTGTGGCCGGAGATCATGACCCGGTTCTCCACGCGCTGGAATATAGGCGCAAGCGCCATCAGCAGATGGCGGAAGTAGGGGCTGATGCGGGCGCTGCCACGGCTGTACATCTCGCGCTCGTCATCATCGCGGATCAGGATGCGAAGCCCCTGGGGCACCAGTTGCAGCTCCAGGTTGTTTCTGGCCTGCATCTGATCCGCCATGGATCCGATGAAACCGGCCAGCTGCTTCATCTGCATCTCCCCCTCGATCTTGCCCACCAGCAGGTTCTCGTACCCCCCCTGTGCGCCGTCGGTGAAGATGCTGCGATTGCGCTCCATGTGTCTGGGCATGCGCTGCCCCTCTTCCACAAACTGCGGGCTCAACTCTTCCAGCACCGAGGGATTGCCGCCGAGATCCACCGGATAGGGGCTGTTGCGGATATCGAAGGGGTTTGCCTCGCTGTCCATGATGCTGTAATCACGCAGGCGGCTGGCAACTACCTCGCGCTCCTCCTGGCTGGAGACGGCCAGGATCCAGAGCACCATGAAGAAAGCCATCATCGCCAGGGTAAAATCGGCAAAGGCTACCTTCCATGCCCCGCCCCCCTTTGGGCCACTGCTGCGCCGCTGCTGGCGCTTGATGATGATCTGCTCGTGATTGCGCATTACATGGCCCTGTTGGTCACCCAGTCTTCCAGTTCAAGGAAGCTGGGTTTCACATCGGGCTCCAGCATCTTGCGGCCGGAATCGACTGAGAGCAGCGGCGTCTTGCCGCGCAGCTGGGCGATCAGGATCGACTTGATGCACATCAGCATGCCGATGCGACGCTTGACCATCTCCTCCATGGCATTGCTGATGGGCTCCAGCAGGCAGTAGCAAAGGAAGATGCCGATGAAGGTGCCCACCAGGGCCGCGGCCACGTGCACCCCGATGTTGCTGAGAGGACCGTCGAGCTGCTGCATGGTGATGATGATCCCCATCACGGCTGCGAGGATCCCGAAACCGGGGCAGGCCTCCCCCGTCTTGTGCAAGGCGTGGGACGGCTTGAGCATGTCCTCTTCGATGGCCATGATCTCCTGCTCCAGTATGGTGTCGAGCTCATGGGGGGTGATCTTGCCCATGCCCAGCAGGCGCAGGTTGTCGATGATGAAGCCGAGCAACTGCGGATCTTCCGACACCTGGGGATACATCAGGAAGACGGAGCTCTGTTGCGGATTCTCGACGTGCTCGTCCAGCGCCTTCATCCCCTTGTTGCGGGTCTCCTCCAGCAGTTGATGCATCAGGGTCAGCAGCTCGCGGTAGATCTCCTTCTCATCCTTGTTGGACTTGAAGCAAAGCTTCACCTGACGCCACATCTCATGCATCACCTCCTTGGAGTTGCCAAGGAACATGGAGCCGGCGGCGGCCCCTATGATGATGATGAGCTCGGCGGGTTGCCACAGGGCGATGGGCCGCCCCCCGGCCATCATGAAGCCGCCAAGCACACAAATGAAAATGACACCAAGACCGATCTGTTTTTGCATGTATGCTCCCGCAGAATTCAAGAAGACTCCCCCACAGGGAGAGGCATTAATATATGGAGTCGACCAAACGCTGCTTGAGCTGAAGGACGCACTGCTTGTGCAGCTGGCACACCCGCGATTCGGTCAGACCGAGTACCAGCGCTATCTCCTTCATGTTCAGCTCCTGCTGGTAATAGAGGGAGAGCAGCAGTTGCTCCCGCTTGTCCAGGGAACCGAGCACCTTGCCGAGGGTCATGGCAAGGTCCACGTCGTCGGACTCCGAAGCCGGTGCCCTGCCGCCGTTTTCCAGCCACTCCTCCAGGCTCTGCAAGGCTTCGGCCTGGCTGGCATAGGCCAGCTGGCGCACCTCCTCCACTGAGCAGCCCAGCGCCTGCGCCAGCTCCTGCTCGGTCGGGTTGCGACCCAGCCGGTTGAACAACTCCCGCTGCACCTGGTTGTGCCCATGCACCTGCTGGCGCAACTGACGGGGACGCCAGTCGAGGCGGCGCAGCTCGTCCAGCATGGCGCCTCGGACCCGTTTGAACGCATAACTCTCGAACTGGGCATCCGGCTCGCTGCCATAACGGCGCCAGGCCTCGAGCAAGCCCATCATGCCGACCTGCTCCATGTCCTCCTGATCGAAACAGGCACTGACCTGGCTGCGCAGGTGAGTGGCCGCCCGCTTCACCAGCGGCAGATAGCGGGTCAGGATCGCCTGCTCGCCGGTACGGGGGGGCGAGGGGGTCAGTTCGCAGGGAGTGTCCCAGCCAGCGTCCATCATGTCCGTTACTGCACCAGTACCTTGGTGACCAGCACTTCATCCAGATAGGGCTTGTAGCCATACCCTTGCAGTGTCGCTACCAGCTTGCCGAGCAGAGAGGTCTGCAGGGCGGAGATGTTTTGCAGCTCCAGCTTCACCGCATCGTGGGAGCGATGGCTGAAATATTGCACCATGGCATTGCGGATCAGGGGGGTCAGCTCGTTGAGCGTCTCCAGCTGCTGGGGATTGTGGGTCACCAGCGCCAGCTCCAGCACCAGATAATGAGGTTCTGTGTCCCCCTCCAGGCTGATGACGAAGCGCTCCATCGGCTTGAACAGCGGCGTCTTGCTCAGTTCGGGCTTGGCCTCCGCCAGACCCAGCCAGACGGCAACCGTGTCTCGCTTGAGATAGGCGCCATAGGCCAGCGCCGCCAGAAGACACAGTGCCATCACCATCAACATCATCCACTTCATGACACGCCGCATAATTTGAAATCACTCTCGCTATTGCCAGATTGTAAAAATGTCACACCAGGGCATTGAGCCAATCCTGGCCAGCACCGCCCGATGCATCCTGTTCTTCCTGCCACTGTCGCCGACCCGCCAGGATCTTCTCCTGCTGCCAGCGATCGCCCCGCTCCTGCTCTCCCCCCTGACCGACGTTCACTTCGACGCCGCCGGCATGGTGAGGGGCCAGGCTCATCCGCAACCGCTCCATCGACTGGATCATGGCCTCGCGCACCGCAGGGTTGGTCACGTTGAGCTGCACGCTGAGCCGATCCCCCTCGACCCTAACCGTCAATTCGAGGCGCCCCAGCTCCGGGGGATCGAGGCGAATGTGCGCCTGCTTGATGCCCTGATTCACCTGCAGCTCGAGCTTGTCCTTCAAGACGTCCACCAGTTGCTGCCCCCACTGGGTCTGGTTGTCGCTCAGGCGGGCCGGGGCCCATTGATACTCGGCCGTCCTGGTCAGTGGCGAGGGCGCCAGAGCGGACATGCCTCTGAGATCCGAGACAAGGGACTCCCGCTCTGACGAGCCATCCGCACCAGGCAGGGGAGGCAAGCCCGCCATCGATCTGCCGTGCAGCAGCGACGACTCGGCCTGAGCGGCCGGTTGCACCAGCTGACGGGCAAACTCCCCGGTGAGCGAGGCGCTCATCTCCCGGCGCCCCGACACCAGATCCATCGGCAGGCAGCGATCCGTTTCCAGCCGCTCGTGGCGCACCAGGGCACGCAGGGCGGGCGAGACCGCAGGTGCGTCATCCTGAACGCCCCCGGCATCCGGCGCCTGGGAGGAGATGTCCGGGGTCTGACGCAGTGGCGGCAGGCGCCCCCCCTCGTCAGGGCGAACAAACACAGGCTGCATATGGGTAAAGGCGTGCAGTTGCTCCGTCACATCCTGCTCGGACAAGTCCGCTTCCTCGGCCTCGGATTCCGGGGCGGATGCTTCATCGAGCGGCAAGATGGCAGGGGCTTCCTGCTGGAACTCCAGAGGCTGATACTGCCCTCCCTGCCCCTCGGGTTGACGAGCGAGGCGCGTGAAGCCAGGGGTATCGAGATTGGGGGCCGGGTCTGAGCCGACGAAGGGGATCATGCCCATGCCTGCGCCTCGTCATAGGCTTGCAGCCCTTCCCGTCTGAGGGAGAGGGCATCCCACTCCTGCTTGCGCTGGGCGGTCTCCTGCTGGCAAAGCGCCAAGGCTTCCTGATGCCAGTGACGCACCTGCTCCCGGGCCGGTACCAGGGATTGCCACAATGCCGGTTGCTGGCGCAGCTGGTCGACGAGCCGGGCCAGGCGATGATCCGCCAGGCGCACCGCGTCCCACTGCCCGGCACGGGCCTGCTGTAATATCAGACGTCCCAGCCCCAGTAGCTGGCGCTGGCGAGTCTCGCGTTCCGTGCTGGGCGGCACGGCCCCGGTCATGGACATGATGATGGCCCCAAAATAAGACGACCTTGCCAGTAAGCAAGGAGCAGGCCAGATATGTAGTTGTGGTATTTCAATGCGTTAGCCGCAGCCCTTGGCGGATGAGGAAGGGGGACTTCCGCATCAGCGAGGATGGCGGGCCATGGCTTCCCAACCCTCTTTCAGCTCCAGCAGGATGCGACGCACCTCGGCAAAGCCAGCGACGTCGTTGCCCACGCTGATCTCGAACAACCGCTGCCCGCAATAGTCGTACAGACGGTGCAGGTTGGCCGCCAGCTCCCCCCCCTTGTCCATGTCGAGGGCGCTATCGAGCCCTCCCAGGATCTGCAGACACTTGTTGATGGACTGACCCTTGCGCTCATACTGCCTGACCAGGATGTGGCCCTCGGCCCGCGCGATCTCGTCGAGCAGGCCATCCATCAGCATCAGCACCAGCTGGTGCGGATCGGCGCTCGCCGCCTTGGCCTGGGTGGCGGCGAACTGATAGGCGTCATAGCCTTCTTGGGGTTCAAACATAAAGACTCACTTATTCAGGGAATACGGGATCACCGACTCACAACGCGCCCATGGTTTGCAGCATCTGGTTCATGGTGGTGAACTGATTGAGGTAGCGCTTATACGCGGAATCCATGCGACGATCCAGCGCCTCCATACGCTCGTTGACCCGCTTCTCGTTCGCCTCCAGACCCGTCTTGCGCCCCTTGAGCGCACCGTCCCGCTTGGTGTAGGGATCGAGTGCGTTGCTCATCCGCTTGAGCAGGCCGTCATCCCCCATCAGCGCCTTGCCAAGCAGCTCGGGATCCTTCTCCAGCGCCTTGTTGAAGTCGGTCTCGCTGAAGGAGAGCTTGCCTGCCTTGTCGGTCTTGATCCCGAGACTGCCCAGGGTCAGATCGCCGGGCAGATCCCGCACGCTGCGGGCCAGCATGCTCTTGAGACTGCGCACCCCGCTGTCGGAGGAGAGGGCCCCCGGCGCCTTGGGATCGCTGGAGGTCATCTTGGCCAGCTCATCCACCAGCTCGTTGTAGCTGTCGACGAATTTCTTGAGGGAGCCGGTCACCGCCTCCTTGTCCTGATCCACCGTCACCAGCAGCGGCGCGTCATCGACCTTCTGCGCCTTGGTCAGCTGGAAGGTCAGACCGTCCACCACGTTCTCTATCTTGTTGCTGGCGGAGGTGATGGTGAGCGGGTTGTCGCCCCCCATCCGCAGCTTGGCGTCCTGCGCCTGGGTGATGTCCGTCTTGCCGGCCACGGCCGTGCCGAGGTCATTGGCGGCATCGCCGCTGTAGCCCAGGGTGATGGCGTTCTCCACCCCGCTATCCTTGCTGGTCAGCACCATGCTGACCTTGCCGTCGGTGCGCACCAGGGTCGCCTTCACGCCCGGGTTGTCCTTGGCGTTGTTGATCTGGGAGACCAGATCCTTGGCGGTGGCACCGGCCGGCAGGGTCGCCAGATCGATGTTCATGGTCTTGCCCTTGACGGTCAGGGAGAAGACGCCGTCAGCGGGCAGCGGCGCCGTGTCGCTGCCAAGCTGCAGGCCGACCTGATGGGACTGGGCAAGCTGCTCCACGAAGAAGTTGTACTGGCCCGAGCTGGCCTTGCCATTGCTCGTCACCGTCATGATCCCCTCCTGGGACATGGTGGCCTTCTGCGCCTGCAGGCTGGTTGCCTTGTTCAGGTCCTTGAGCAGGGTCTGGAAGCTCGACAGCTTGGTGGTGAGGCTGCTGATGGCACTCTGCTGCCCCTTGACGCTGTCCAGCTGCTTCTTCAGCAGCTTGTCCATGTTCTGGCGCTCGATGGCCACCAGTTGCATCGCCGTGCTGGCCGGATCTATTTGCATCTTTATCCCCTTATTCAGTGGCATGCCTGTTGGAAAACACCGGTTCGGCCCTTTCCAACCGACAAGCGATTGTCAGACAAGGGCCGCCCCTTTCGAAGCGGCCATGCAAACCATCAACGCAGCAGGGAAGTTACCATGCCGGTCATCTGGTTGGAGTTGGACAGCACTGACATGCCAGCCTGCATCAGCATCTGGTTCTTGGTCATGTTGGTGCTCTCCTGGGCGAAGTCGGCATCCATGATGCGGCCGTTCGCCATGTCGGTGTTCTCTTTCATGTTGGAGAGGTTGTTGACGGTGTGCTCCAGGCGGTTGATGTTGGCACCAAAGGCTGAACGGGTCTCTCCCAAAGCATCCAGCAAGGTATTTGCCGTAGCTAGGTCGGTTTCAGCCAATGCGGTGATTGCACCAGTTACTTTAGTAATAGATGCAGTGACATCGACTTCGAGCGTCTCAGCTTTACTGGCACCGATCTGGAATGTCACTTTAGTAGCGAAACCTTCAGTATCCAGCAGCTTCTGGCCACCAAAGGTGGTGTTTTTGACGATGCTATCCAGCTCTGCTTTGAGAGCATCGCTTTCTGCCTTGATTGCGGTTTTATCAGCAGCGGTAGTAGTGCCGTTGGCATGCTGAGTGGCGAGATCCTTCATGCGCTGAGCAATGTTGGTCATCTCGTCCATGGCACCTTCGGCGGTCTGCATCATGGAGACGGCGTCCTGGGCGTTGCGCATTGCGACCTTCTGACCGTTGGACTGGGCCTGCAGGCGGGTGGCCATCTGCAGACCGGCGGCGTCGTCGGCGGCGGAGTTGATGCGAAGGCCGGTGCCCAGGCGCTGCATGGCGGTGCCCAGCATCTTGTTGGTGGAATTCAGCTGATTCTGAGTAGTCAGGGAGGCGTAGTTGGTATGAATGGACAAGCCCATGATGTATTCCTCGAGTTAAGCGCTGCGTTGCAGCTTGTTAGGTTGACATCAGAGATAGGCGACCCCTTTCCCGCAGAAATGTAACCCTGCTTCGTCTTTTTTTCTTTCTCCCTTCCCTGCGCCATGGGCACCGCTGCCATCGCATCGCACCGGCCCACTCGGCATGCTTATTGCCTTTAAAATGTCCTCTCTCATTACCGGACCGCGACATGGCAACCTCGCTCTACACTCCTCGTTTCGTTCAACATTTCCAGTGCATCGGCGATCGCTGTGAAGACAACTGCTGTCATAGCTGGACCATCACCATCGACAAGCAGACCTTCCGCAACTACGAGCGGCACCCGGATCCCGCGGTCAAGTCCCTGAGCAAGCTGCACATTCGCAAGGTGAAGGAGAGCAACGAACGCTGGGGGGAGATCAAGCTCGATGAGCAGGGCGCCTGCCCCTTCCTCGATGAGAATCGTCTGTGCCAGATCCACAGCAAGGCGGGGCCGGAGGCGCTGAGCCACACCTGCAAGACCTACCCCAGAGCCCAGACCCGCATCGGCAACCAGCTCAAGAAGTCCCTGATGCTCTCCTGCCCCGAGGTGTGCCGGCAGTTGCTGCTGGATCCCCTGGCGATGCAGACAGAGGTGACCGAACTCGCCCAGCCCCTGCCCTTTGCCACGCCCCCCTCCACCGCCATGGCGACCCTGCACAGCCTGAGCATCCATGTGCTGGCGGCCACCGATGTCCCCGTCGAAATACGGCTGTGGCTGATCGGCATGCTGATCCACCGGGATCCCTCGGCCCTGTCCCACGAGGCCTTCCTCGATCAGGTGGCGGCGCTGGCCGAGCGGGGGGAGCTCAATACCATGTTTGAACAGTTGCCCGCCCTGCCGCAGTTGCAGTGGTGGGGACTGAGGACCATCACCGGCCAGTTGCTGGCGTATTCACAGGGGCGCCGGGGACGGCAGACGATGCAGCGCTGCCTCGACAAGATCAATCTGGTGCTGGAGGGGGTCTATGATGAGGGCAAGCTCGCGCGCCTGCAGCAGACCTGGCACGACAAGGTTGCCCCCTTCCTGGCCGAGCGTCCCCAGATCATGAACAACTACCTGCTCTACTACGTCTATCACCACAACTTCCCGCTGCTGCAGAGCGACCGTTTCCAGGCCTATCAGCTGCTGGTGATAGATTACTTCCTGCTGCG
Source organism: Aeromonas genomosp. paramedia (assembly GCF_023093515.1). Lineage (NCBI taxonomy): Bacteria > Pseudomonadati > Pseudomonadota > Gammaproteobacteria > Aeromonadales > Aeromonadaceae > Aeromonas > Aeromonas genomosp. paramedia. The sequence goes on along the minus strand of NZ_JAAROG010000001.1, from coordinate 65,652 downwards.
CAACTATCTGTGTCTGCTGGCCATGGACAAGGAGCTGGAAGAGCAGGACGTCATCAACCTCTTCTACAGCTATCACACCATACGTCAGCACAACGCGAATTTTCTCAAGACCATAGAACAGGGACTGAGCGAGTCTGGCTTTGCCTCGGATCTCAGCCTCTACGCCCTGCTGAAGCCCTGAAAACAACAAACCGCCAGGGGAATCCCATGGCGGTTTCTTTTGCGGGACGGGCGTCTCGGCCCTAGGTCAGCAGTGCCACCACGTTCTGGCGCGACACATTGGCCTGGGCCAAGAGGCCTGACATGGTGCCCATGAAGCCCCCCTCCTTGAGTTGCAGGCTGAGCTTGCCTTGCAACTGTGCCAGCTCCTCCTGCGGCATCCTCTGGCTGCGCGACTTCACCCGATCGAGCTGCTTGACCATCTTCTGGCGGAACTGCTTCAACTCGCGCACCGACTGCTCGATCTCGCCGAGCAGTCGCTTGAGGCGCTGCTGCTCCTGCTTGAGCTCCCCCTTGTCGAGCCCCTCGCCGAGCTGGGTCAGCTGCCCGGCCCTTTGTTTGAACTGCACCGGAACCGGGTTGCCTGCAGGAATGCGGATGCCTTCCCCGCTCAGCAGCACGGGTTCGTCCAGCTTGCGCCTGTGCTGATCCGGCACGCTCAGCTCCAGCTTGCCCAGCTCGTTCAAACGAGCCTGGATGTGCTCCTTGCGCAGCGCCCTGTCCAGACGGGAGGCCGCCTCCGACTCGCTGGCATCGGCGGGCAGCAGCACCTCGACGGCGCTGCTGGTCTGGGGGAAGGAGAAGACCAGTCGTTCGGTACTCGACTTGGGGCTCAGCAGATCCAGGCGATCCGCGCTGTAGTGCACCCGACTGTCCGTCGTCGACGCCAGCAGGCGGGGCTTGAGTTCCGAGGTCAGAGGGGCCTTCGGCTGGGTCAGCTTCTCTTCCAGCAGCTTGAGGCGGGAGACCAGATCCCCGCTCGCCGCCTTATGCTGGCCCAGCTGTTGTTCGAGGCGCTTCAGCTCGCCCCACACCTGGCTCAGGGCCTGTTCGCCCCCCTGGGCATGGGCGATGCGCTGCTGCGCCGTACCGATCAGGGCCCAGCGATCCAGCCGGATGACATTGGGCTGGCGCTCGTTGCGGGGAGTCTGCTGGGAGCTGGCCTGGGCAGTCGAACGTCCATGCAGCCTGGGCTGGGCCGGCGTCTCGGCCACGCCGCCCGGGCGGGTTTGTTGAATCTGCATCCTGGCTCCTTAGACAGACTTAGGGCATGTAGTTGAACAGGCTCAGCCCGTTCACCTTGGCGAAGGCCTGCTGCTGCACCTGCAACGCCATCAGCACATGAGCCTGCTGGGTCACGGCCCCTGCGTAATCGAGGGACTCTATCTGATTGCTCACTTCCTTGCTATAGGTGCTCTTCTCGGCGTGCCCTTCGTCCACCTGATCCAGCAGATTGATCCGTGCCCCTATGGTGCTGACCATCTGGCTGATGTCATCTTGCAGGATCAGACTGCGATCCAGCATGGCTCTGGCCTGATCGGTCGCATCCGCGGCACCGCTGTCGAAGGCCGTCACCATGTCGTCGAGCTGCTTGAAGAAGTCCCCGTTCTGGATGAACAGCTTGTCAGCGGTGTGATTGAGCTCCACCGTGACCCCTCTGGCGATGCCGACCTCGCGCACCAGGGCATCCCCCTGATAGAGATAGTCGCCGCCCGGCCCCTTGACGATGGGGGCCTTGTCCACCTGGCTGCCGCTGAACAGGCTGGAGCCACTCTCGTTGCGGGCATTGGCCAGATCCAGCAAACCGTCCTTGATGATCGCCAGTTCGCTGGAGACGGCACGGCGATCGTCCTCGGAGAGGGAGCCGGTGGCGGCAGTCTGGGTCAGATCCCGCAGACGGCTCAGCATGTTGGTCATGGTCTCGAGCTGGATCTCCCCCTGGGAGAGCTGGCTCTTGGCGTTGGCGATGTTCTTCTGGTACTGCGCCATCGCCGCCTGCTCCTTCTTCAGTCCGAGCAGTTGCACGCTGCCCACGGGATCGTCCGAGGGCTGCAGGATCCGCTTGTTGGAGGAGATCTGGCGATCGAGGCGGGCATACTCGCCGAAGCCCTGCTGCAGGTTGTCGAGCATGCTGAGCTGGATCTGGTTGGTGCTGATGCGCATGCGTACTCCGTCAGAACATGTTCAGGATGGAATTGAAGAGTTGGATGTGATTGGTGCTGATACTCATGCCGGCCTCATCAGAACATGTTCAGGATGGAGTTGAAGAGTTGATCCGAGGTGCTGATCACCTTGGCATTGGCCTGATAGGCCTTGGTATAGGCCATGATCTTGACCCCTTCCTCATCGGTGTTGACCCCGCTGACGCTGCTGAGCTTGGTCGCCAGCTGCTTCTCCATGTTGGCATCGGCCTCCATGGTCGCCTTGGCCTGGCCGCTCTGCACCGCCATCTTGCCGAGCAGGGCACTGTAGGCCTCATACTGGCTGTCCTTGATGGTCAGCAGCTCCTGCAAGTTGCGGTTGTCACCGTTGCCGCCGCCCGCCTTGGCAAAGGCCAGGTGATCGCCGGTAAAGCCGTCGGCCACCTTGAGGGTGCCGGAAGGGTTGAGGGGGTCGTAGCTGAACAGGGGCTTGCCCGGGTCACCGTTCAAGTCGATGCCCCCCGCCTGCTTGGCGTTGAAGTCGTCCGCCAGCTTCTTCGCTATCTGGTTCAGTTCGTCGCGCAGGGGGCGCAGCACTGTGGTGCGATACTCCAGCACCCCGGCCAGGGTGCCGCCCTGCAGCTTGGGCACCTCGAAGGATTGCGGCCCGAAGCTCAGGCTCAGGGTATCGCCGGTGAGGGAGAGGGTACTGCTGCTGCCCGCCAGCACCAGGGGCTGGCCCTGGGGCAGACTCAGGGAGAAGGAGCCGTCGCTCTGGCGGTTGACCCGCACCTCCATGAAGGTCGAGAGCTCACGCACTATCTGCTCGCGGCTGTCTTCCAGGGCCGAGGTGTTGACCCCCTTGGAGGCCTGTTCGCCAATCTGGGTGTTGAGCTCGGCCACCTGTTTCAGATAGCTGTTCACCTGGGTGATGGTGCTGCCGAGCTGATCGTCGATCTGCTTCTCCTGGGTCAGCAGGCTCTCGTTCAACTGGCCGAAGCGGTTGGCCAGCGCACCGGCAGAGCTGACGATCTGGCTGCGCTGCGCCGGCGTCTCCGGGCTGTCGAGGGCGGCGCTGAGGGAGGCGAAGAAGCTGTCCAGCCCCTTGGTGATGTTCATCGATTCGCTGCCAAGCAGCTGCTCTGTGGTGTTGATGTACTGATGAAACGCATAGGAGGAGCCGGTGGAGGAGCGGCTGCGCCAGTGCTGGGACACCAGATAGTCATCGGTGATCCTGCGGACCCCGGTCACCTCGACCCCCATGCCGTTATCCAGCCGACCGAAACCGGACAGGCTGCCCATCATGGCTTCCTGGCGGCTGTAACCCAGGGTGTTGACGTTGGCGATATTCTGGGCGGTGACGTTTAACGCGATCTGCGCCGCGTTGAGTCCGCTAAAACCGATATTGAGCATCGACATCAGTCAACTTTCCTCATTTTTGCCGAATTCAGAGGCTGACTGAAGGCAGCCAGGGTCTGGGGTTCAGAAGCGACCACAGGCTCGGCATTCTTTAATGTGGGGGCCAGTTGATTGACCATCTGCTCCTTGAGCCCCATGCCGCCACGCTTGACCAGGCTCATCGCCAACTGGCTGTCGTACATGTCGCGGTAGAGCGCCTCTCCCTTGATGAGCTTGTCATCCTCATCCTGCATGGCGTCGGAGGCAGAGCGCATGTGCTTGAGCACAGTCTGCAGGAAGCTCACCTCGAACTGGCCGGCCGCCGCCTCCAGGGCCGCGCGCTGATCCGGGTTGCTCTTTATCTGCTGCAGTTCATTGAGATCCTGATAGAAGCCAGGCTCAGAGGTAATTCTGGTCATAGAGATCCTTAGATGACCACCAGCTCGCCTTCGAGGGCTCCCGCCTCGTCGAGGGCTTGCAGGATGGCCATGACATCGTCCGGGGTCGCCCCCAGGGAATTCACTGCCTTGACGATCACCTCCAGGGAGGTGCCATCGGGCCAGACAAACATGTTGTTGCGCTCCCGGTCAACCTGAACCTGAGAGTTGGGCGTGGTGGTGGTCCGGCCGTTGGAGAAGGCATTGGGCTGACTGACCGTCTGGCTCTCTCCTATGGTCACCGTCAGGCTGCCGTGGCTGACTGCGGCCTTGCGCACCTTGACCCCCTGCCCCATCACCACTGTGCCGGTGCGGCTGTTGAAGACCACCCTGGGTCGCTCCTTGCCCATGTCCACCTGGATATCCTGCAGCAGCGCCATGAAGGAGATGCGCTGGCTCTCGTCGCGGGGCGCCGCAATCTGGATGCGTCCGGCGCTGACCGCCTTGGCCACGGGGCCGAGCTGACGGTTGATCTCCCGCTCCACGTTGCGAGCCGTCTTGAAATTCGGCTGATGCAGGTTGAGGGTGACCTCGGGCTTGTCCGAGAAGTTGCTGGCCGCCTCCCGCTCTATGATGGCCCCGTTGGGAATGATGCCCGCCGTCGGCACATTGATGGTGACGGACGAGCCGGACTGGCCCTCCGCCTTGACCCCGGCCACCACCAGGTTGCCCTGGGCAACCGCATAGACCTCGCCGTCGATACCGCGCATGGGCGTCAGCAACAGGGAGCCGCCCCGCAGGCTCTTGGCATCGCCGATGGAGGTGACCGTCACGTCCACCAGCTGCCCCTTGCCCGCCAGGGCAGGCAGGGTCGCCTGCACCGAGACCGCGGCCACGTTCTTGAGCTTGGGATCTATGTCATCGGGCAGTTGCACGCCAAACTGCTTGAGCATGTTGGTCATGGACTGGCCGGTAAACTTGACCTGGCTGCGATCCCCGGTGCCGGAGAGGCCGACCACCAGGCCATAACCCACCAGCTGGTTGGTTCTCATCCCCTGCACGTCGGCGATGTCCAGCAGCGCCCGTTTGGCGGGCGCGGCCGCCCCTGCCACCCCAGACAGGGAGAGGCAGAGCAAGGCGATATACCATCTGTTCATCGAAATCCTCACAAGGGGGCGAAGGCGGAGCTGAAGAAGCGCGACAGCCAGCCCATCTGGTTGCTGTCGGCGAGGGCACCGCGCCCCGCATAGGTGATGCGGGCATCGGCGATGCGCTGGGAAGAGATGCGGTTGCTCTGATCGATGTCCTCGACCCGCACCATGCCCCCCAGACGGATGTACTCATCCCCCTGGTTGAGGCGGATCCACTTCTCCCCCCGGATCCCCAGCACCCCGTTGGGCATCACCTCGGCCACGGTGACAGTGATGGCCCCCGCCAGGGTGTTCTGCTGGCTGGAGGTGGCACCGCCATCGAAGTCCCGATCCGCCGTGACGGAGGCGCCCCAGTCGGGCCGCGACACGCCGCCGATGGAGGGAGCCGGCACATTGAGGCTGCTGTTCTTGTTCATGCTGGTGTTGGCTTTCTTGCTGGACTGGGTCCGCTCTTCCAGCATCACGGTCAGGATGTCGCCGATGCGATAGGCGCGGCGATCCTGAAACAGGGTCATCATGTAGTCGCCACGGTAGAGGCTGCCATCCTCCCCCACCCCCGACTTCGTCATCTGGGAGCGGGAGGGCGCCCACTTCTCGTCACCGGGCTCGGGAGCCTGCAGTTCATAGGTGGAGCAGCCCCCCAGCAACAGGCTGAACACGACACAACGCCACATCGCCCTCATCATCACAACGCCTGGGTCACGAACTTGAGCATCTGATCCGCGGAGGAGACCACCTTGGCATTCATCTCGTAGGCGCGCTGGGTGGTGATCATGTCCACCATCTCCTCCACCACGTTGACGTTGGAGCTCTCCAGGGTGAACTGCTTGATGGCCCCCATGGCCTCTTCCCCCGGCACCCCTTCGATGGCTTCACCGGAGGCGCCGGTCGCCCGATAGAGGTTGCCCCCCAGGGCTTCCAGACCGGCCGGGTTGGAGAAGTTGGTCAGGGTGATGCGTCCCAGCTCGACGTTCTCCTGCTGGCCCGGCAGGGTGGCACTCACAGTGCCGTCGGTGCCGATGGCGATCTTGGTGGCGTTGTCCGGGATCTGGATCTGCGGCAGCATGGGCAGGCCGTCGGAGTTGACCAGCAAGCCTTCCGCGTTGCGGTGCCACTGACCATTGCGGGTATAGGCCGTCTCCCCATCCGGACGCTCGACCCCGAAGAAGCCGGCACCGACCACCGCCATGTCCAGCTCCTGATTGGTGTTCTGGAACTGACCCGGGGTAAACACCTTCTGGGTGCCGACCACTCGCACACCGTTACCCATCTGTATGCCGATGGGGGACAGGTTCTGCTGATCCTGCTGGGCCCCTGGCTGGCGCTGCACCTGATAGAAGAGATCTTCGAACGCCACCCGATCGCGCTTGAAACCGACCGTGTTGACGTTGGCCAGGTTGTTGGAAATGCTGGCCATCTTGGCATCTTGTGCCGACAGACCCGTTTTACTCACCCAAAGCGCTGCATGCATCTTCGTCTCTCCACCGATTCATTCGGGAGCGCTGACGCGCCCCATCAACTCTTGTTCACGGTCGGCCGGGGCCACCGTCTTCAATGCCGTCAGCCCTGGCCCGAGATCAGCCGGGCGCCCTGCCTGGCCTGATCGTCCGCCGTCTTCATCAACTTGACCTGCAACTCGAAGTTGCGGGTCAGGGACATGCTGCTGATAAGCTCGTCCACCGCGTTCACGTTCGCCCCCTCGAGGAAGCCCGAGGCCAGCACCACCTGTTCGCTTATCTCCGCATCCCCGCCCTGACGCTGACGGAACAGGCCATCCGGCCCCTTGACCAGATCGGCCGGATCCGGATTGACCAGCTTGAGGCGACCCACGTCCAGCCGCGCGCCACCGCCGGGGGGGGTGATGCTGAGGGAGCCATCCTTGCCAAAGCTCAGATCCCGATAGGCAGGCAGCACCATCTCGCCGCCGTCCCCGAGCACGGGGCGGCCGTTGAGGGTCAAGAGCCCCTCCCCGTCCACCTCCAGGTTGCCGGCACGGGTGTAGGCCTCCTTGCCATCGGCGGTCTGCACAGTGATGAAGCCTTCACCTCGTACCGCCACATCCAGCTTGCGGCCGGTCTGCATCAGGGCGCCCGCCCGAAAGTCGGTCCCCGCCTGCTCCTCCCGGGCCATCACCCGGCTCTGATAGCCGTCGCCGGCCAGGGCATAGGCGGAGGCCCGCTCGAAGTCGGCCCGAAAACCGGCGGTGTTGACGTTGGCCAGGTTGTTGGCCCGGATTTGCTGGGCCATCAGGGTATGTTGCGCCCCCGACATGGCGGTATAGATAAGCTTTTCCACGCATCACGCCTTAGAAGGAGTTGAAGAGAACCTGGGTCATCTTGTCAGCCGAGCTGATGGTCTTGGCGTTGGCCTGATAGTTGCGCTGGGAGGTCATCAGGCTCACCAGTTCACCCGTCAGATCGACGTTGGATGCCTCATAGGCCCCCGCCGTCAGACCGCCCAGGGTCCCGGTGCCCGGCGCGCCCAGCACCGGCTGGCCCGAGCTGAACGACTGCTGCCAGGTGGTGTTGTTGGTCTGCAGCAGGCCGTTGGGGTTGGTGAAGTTCGCCATCACCACCTGGCCCTGGAGCAGGCTCTGGCCGTTGGTAAAGGTGGCGTAGACACCGCCGTCCGCATCCACCCGCACCCCGGTCAGATCCCCGGAGGTATAGCCGTTGGACTGGTTGCGGGTGGCGTTGAAGTCGGAGGCATACTGGCTGACCTTGGCCAGATCGGCCGTGAGGCTGATGGGCTCGGCGCCGGCGGGGGCCAGGTTCAGCACGGGAGGCGTGGTCGGTGTCTTCAGGGTACCGTTGGTATTGAACTCCATGGCCACCGGGGTACCGGTCTTGGCGCCGTTGAAGGCGTAATTGACCTGCCAGCTGTTGTCGCCCGTCTTCACGAAATACTGGGTGACGGTGTGCTCGACCCCGAGGGAGTCATAGACCTTGCTGGACTGGGAGTAGCTGAAGCTGTCGGACTTGGCGGGATCGAAGGGATGCACGGCCTGATCGATGACACTGGCATCCGCCTTGAGGTTGGCCACGAACTCCAGGCTGTCGGACGGCTTGGCTGGCAGGCTGCCGGTCTTGACCTGGATGTCCCCCACCACGCCAGACTGCAACTCACCGGCCTCGTTGGTGGTGTAGCCCTGCAGGCGGGTGCCGCTGGCGGTGGTCAGATAGTTGCTGGCATCCCGCTGGAACATGCCGGCCCGGGTGTAGGAGGTCTGGCCGTTGCCATCCTTGAGCACGAAGAAGCCGTTGCCGGAGATCGCCAGGTCCAGCCCGCGCCCGGTCCGGGTCACGTCGCCGTTGCGATCGAAGTTCTGGGAGACGTTGTTCATCTCCACGCCACCAGCCTGGCCGCCGCCGTAGATGGCGGCAAACTCGGCACGGCTGGACTTGAAGCCGGCGGTGCTGGCGTTGGCCACGTTGTTGCTGATGACACTCAATTCCTGGTTGACGGCGCGCAGGCCGCTCAGTCCGATACTAAAAGACACAGTTTCGCTCCTATCTGATTACGCCGACTTGCCGAACTGGACGGCGCTGAACAGGGGAACATCCCCCACGCCCGCCACTTGCAACATGATCTCGCCCGTGCCCGGCAGGTTGACCCGTTCAACCTCGCTGGCCACGTAATTCTTGGTAGTGGTGGCAACCCCGGCGAGGGAGGCCTTCACCTCGAAGCTGTATTCACCGGCGGGCAGGGTCGGCAGCGCATAATCCAGCGCCCCCGCCTTGCTCTCGCCCCAGCCCTTGGTCGCGACCAGGGTGCCGTGCTTGTCGTACACCTTCAGCTCGACCGTATCGGCCGCACCGGCCAGCTCCACCTGACCGCGGATGGCGCCCTCTTTCTGCTGCTCCAGGGTCTGGCTCGGCACCATCACTTCCTGGCCGACCAGGCCAGTGCTCTGCAGCACCTGCTGGGTATCCATCATGTTGATGGACTTCTGTTGCAGCACCTTGAGCCCTTCCACCCCCTCCACCATGCTGAACTGCGCCAGCTGGGTGACGTACTGGGCCCCGTCCAGCGGGTTGGTCGGATCCTGGTTCTGGATCTGGGCCACCATCATCTGCAGGAATTCGTTGCGCAGCTGCACGCCCTGACCGGCAGTCGTGTTGTTGCTGGCGATATCGGGCGTCGCCGAATACTGGCTGGCACTGCGGGCGGTATCCAGACCGCTGACCTGTGGCAGGCTCATTTATGCCCCCTGGCCGAGACGCAGCAGCCCTTGCTGCATGCTGTTGATGCGGTTGATCACCTCGACCGAGGTCTCGAATCCCCGGGAGGCGCTCATCATGTCCGCCATCTCCTCCACCGCATTGACGTTGGAGTAGTAAACGAAGCCGTCCCCATCGGCCAGGGGGTTGGTCGGCTCGAGGCGCTTCTCCACCTGGCGATCCGACTGCACTATGCCGGCGATCTGTACCTGGGCGGCGCCGAGCCCCTCGGCATCCTGCACCCGTTGGTAGAGGGTGGAGAAGACCGGCTTGATGGCTCTGAACGCGGCATCTTCGCTGCCGGCTGCGCTGTCGACGTTGGCGAGGTTGGAGGCGACGGTGTCGAGGCGGACGGTTTGCGCCCGCATGGCACTGCCGGCGATGTCATAGATGCGATTGAACGACATGATTAACGGCCCTCGATCGCCTTGGCGATCCCGGTGATTTTCATATTCAAGAAGGTGAGGCTGGTCTGAAAGTCGGTGGCATTGCTGGCAAACTTGCTCTGCTCCACGCTGAGTTCGGCGGTGTTGCCGTCCATGGAGACCTGGTAGGGAATGCGATAGAGAGGATGCTGCATGTCGGTCTCGCCCTGGTTGATAGCGCTTCCCTGCTCGCCCGCCGCGACCTGCCGGGCGACGCGACCGAGGATCGACTTGTAGTCGACATCCCGCGCCAGATAGCCTGGGGTATCCACATTGGCCAAGTTCCCTGCCAGAATACGGGCTCTGTCCGCCCGCACATCGAGGGCATAGGGGTGCACGCCAAGCGCGCTGTCAAATGAGATACTCATGCTTCATCCTTCTTGTGAACCAGTCAGACCAGTGCATCCTTTATCAAGACTCATGCCAATCGTGAAAACCCGTTATTTCCGCTGGTCGGGGCATAGACTGCGGCCAGGGGCGCTGGCAAAAGGGGAAGCGTTGTTTCCCACATGGAAGCGGGGTGGCCTGCTCGCCCTGCTGATCCTGGCTCTGCCCCTGCGGGCAGAGCCCGCACCGCTGGCGCAACGGCTGAGCGACGGACTCAAGGAAGATGCGACGCTGGCCCTGCGCGACTATCTGCAGCAACAGGGCTGGCCGGATACCCGGGCCGACTACCAGGTCTGGCTCTCCCCCGCCGTGGCCCATCTTCCCCCCTGCCAGCAGGCGGTGCGGTACCAGGCGGGCGGGCAATATCGCCAGCCCTGGGGGCGGCGGCCTTATCTGGTGGAGTGCACCGAGCCGGCCTGGCAGCTCAGGGCCCGGGTGGAGGTCACCCTGATGCTGCCGGTCTGGGTGACGGCGCAGGAGATCCAGAAAGGGCAGACCATAGGGCCGGGGGATCTGCTCGAGAAGTCCCTCGACGTCAGCCGGTTGCAGCGGGGTTTCGTCCCAAGCAATGAGTCCCTGGTGGGCAGCAAGAGCACCCGCCATCTCAGGATGGGCCAGCTGATAGGGGAACTTGACTTGCAGCTGGCCTGGGCCGTCCGGGCGGGGGAAGGGGTATTGATCAGGGCGGGCCAGCAGGGCTTTTCCGCCACCACCCGTGGCACTGCGTTGACCAATGCCGCCATTGGCGAGGGGGTCAGGGTCAGAAACCTCAGTTCGGGCAAGGAGATCCAGGCCTGGGTGATCGACAAGGGGGAAGTCGAAACCCGTTTTTAGCCAGAAGGAGGAGTTTGATTCAAGTTCGGCCGCCTACGGGTCGCCTGTCACAGATAGACCATCAGGAATTGACGTTATGAAAATCACACGCACCGACCCTATCTATGTTCAACCCCAGCAGCAGCGCAAGCCGGAGTCGGCGGCCACGGCGCAGCCACGAGGCGGCCAGGGGGATGCCCTGATCAGCAGCACGGCCCAGAGCATCAATCAGGCAAGGTCCCAGCTGGCATCCACTTCCGACGTGGACATGGAGAAGGTGAACCAGATCCGCCAGGCCATCAGCGAGGGCCGGCTCGAGCTCGACATGGATGCCCTGAGCCAGGCCATCCTGGACATGCACCGCCGATGAGCATGACCCCCAAGCTGAGGGTCAAGGAGCTGATCATCGGCATCCAGCAAGACTGCGGCCGCTACGCCGATCTGCAGCAGTTGCTGCTCAACCAGCACTCTCTGCTGGCCAGCCACGATGTCGACGGGCTGACCGGGCACAACCGGCAGCAGACCCGGCTGATGGCCGACATCCAGCAACAGGCCCAGCAACGCTGTCAGCACCTGCTGGCGCTCGGGCTCAAACCCGACGAGCAGGGCATGGCGACGCTCATCACCAAGCTGCCCTCCCCGCTGCAACAGCGCGTCGGCGAGCAATGGCAACGCCTCGAGTGGCTGTTGCAGCAGTGCCGGCGACAGAACGAACTCAACGGACGCCTGCTGGCCGGCCAGATCGAAACGATCAACACCCTGCTGGGCCAGGAGTCATCCTATGGCAGGCAGGAATGCTTCCCCGACTGAATCGTCAGCGCCCCTGCAGGGTGCGATGACGCAGGCTGGCGAGCTCGTCCAGTTGCCGCTGCTCCCCTGACTCCTGCCGCTGGCGCGCCGCCAGATCCCGCTTGTCCAGCAACAGCTCCAGCCCCTTGACCCGGCCAAACTGCTTGAGCAGTTGTCCCTCGTGGCGTGCCAGATCCAGGCTGGCCAAGGCGGACTGCTGCACCTGGTGATCCAGCAGGTGGCGCAGTTGCCCCTGCATCTGCTGCTTGTTCTGCCACAGCAGGGGGTGGAAGCTGGCCGAGCCCGGTTGCAGGGTCGCTATTACCTCCTGCAATTTGAGAGCCCGCCGCTCCTCACGCAGCGCCACCTCCCGCAACCGCTGCCGCTCCTTGCCCATGGTATCCAGGGCATCCTGTTGCAACCCGAGATAGGATTTCAGCATGGGGCGTCCTTAGGCTCTGCCAAGCACTTGCTTGAGACCGCTCACCACCTGGGTGATGGGGGTCTCTTCATGGATGCCCTGCTGCAGGAAGCTGGCGATGGCGGGATAGCGCTGCACGGCTTCGTCCATCTGGGGATCGGCGCCGGGCTGATAGCCGCCAAGGGGCAGCAGCTCGCGCACCTGCTGATAACGCCCCCACAGCTGGCGCAGGTTCACCGCCAGCCCCTGCCACTCCTGGGGCACCACCTGCGGCATGACCCGGCTCACCGAGGCGCCGATATCGATGGCCGGGTAGTGCCCCTCCTCCGCCAGCCGCCGCGTCAGCACTATGTGTCCATCGAGAATGGCTCTGGCGGCATCCACCACGGGATCCTGCTGATCATCCCCCTCCGCCAGCACTGTGTAGAAGGCGCTCAGGCTGCCGTCGGTACGGGTGCCGTTGCCCGCCCGCTCCACCAGCTGGGTCAGCATGCTGAACACCGAGGGCGGATAGCCACGGGTGGCGGGGGGCTCTCCGATCGCCAGGGCTATCTCCCGCTGGGCCTGGGCGTAGCGGGTCAGGGAGTCCATCAGCAGCAGCACGTCCTGGCCCTGCTCACGGAAATACTCGGCGATGCGGTGGCACAGCTGGGCGGCTCGCAGGCGCATCAGGGGGGATTGGTCCGCCGGGGCCGCGATCACCACGGCGCGGGCCAGCCCCTCTGTTCCCAGGCTGTGTTCGATGAACTCCCGCACCTCACGGCCCCGCTCGCCGATGAGCCCCACCACCACTATCTGGGCGCTGGTATTGCGGGTCATCATGCCGAGCAGCATGCTCTTGCCCACCCCCGAGCCGGCAAACAGCCCCAGTCGCTGGCCCTTGCCGACCGTCAGCAGGCCGTTGATGGCGCGGATGCCCACATCCAGGGGTTCGCGCACCGGGGTGCGCAGCAGGGGGTTGGGGGGGGAAGAGAACAGGGGAACCCGCTCTCCTTCCTCTGACAGCGGACGACCGTCCAGGGGATGCAGCAGACCGTCCAGCACCCGGCCGAGCAAGTGCTCGCCGACCACTATGGTCTCCTCCCCGTCGATGGGCAGCACCCGGGCACCGGCATAGAGGCCGCTCATGGGTTGCAGGGGCATCAGATAGGATATGTCGCGGTTGAAGCCGACCACCTCGGCCAGCAGGGCGTCACCCGTTGCCGTTTCCACCCGGCAGCGCTGCCCCATCACCAACTGGCAGCCCACCACTTCCAGGGTCAGCCCGGTGACGCGCACCAGGCGGCCATAACGACGAAAGCCCGGGATCTCGTCCAGGCTGTCCAGCGCCGAGGTCAGCGCCTGCTGCAATGCCTCATGCATCCCGAGGCAGTTCCAGGGTCTGGTTGAGCTGCTCGATGCAACGACCGAGCCGCTCCCCCGTGTTGATCTCTATCACCGCGGCCCGGGTCTCGATCCGGGCGTCACCGACCCCCAGGGCCCCATCCACCTGCAGTGGCCACTTCTCGCAGCGGGTCACCCCCTGCTCGGCCAGCCGCTGTCTGTCCCCCTCATTGAGGTAGATCACCAGATCTTCCGACTCGCTCGGCAGGGTCGCCATGGCCTGTTCGACCTGCTGGAGCACCTGTTGCGGGTTGAGGGTGAACTCGGCCTGGATCACCCGCTTGGCCACCTGGGCGACCAGCTGGGCGATCAACGCCTTCTGCTCCAGCATCCGGGCCCGGGTCAGGGACTCCCACTGCAATTGCAGCTTGGCAAAGGGGACCATGGCCTGATCGAACGAGGCTCGTCCCTCGGCCAGCCCCTGGGCCAGGCCACGCACCTGTCCCTGTTGCAGGCCCTTGGCCTCCCCCTCAATCAGGCCGCTGGTCAGCCCCTGCTGGTAGCCGGCCTGATACCCTTCGGCCTGCCCCTGCTCCAGCCCCTGCTGATAGCCGTATTCGAACTCTTCCTGCTGGCTCCTGGCCTCTTCCCCGCTCTGTCCCAGTGCCGGGAAACGGTAGAGACGGGTGGCACCGGCCGCCAGTCTGCGAACATGCTGACTCATGCCTGTCTCCTGTTAGCTGACGGTGGCTTCTTCGAACAGCTGGAACTCGATCTCGCCCTGCTCCACCAGTTCCCGCACCAGTTGCATCACCTCTTCTCTGGCCTGCTCCACCTTGCGCAGGGAGACGCTGCCCTGATCCTGGATCTGGGCTTCCAGTGCCTGCGCCATCCGCTTCGGCATGGCCCCCAGCACCACCTTGCGAAAACCGGCGTCGGTATTCTTCAGGGCCAGCGCCAGCAGCTCCGCCGGCAGCTCCTGCACCAGACGCTGCAGGGTGTCGTCGCTCTGGCGACGCAGGGCCATGAAGTCGAACATGTTCTTCTCGATCTCGAGGGCCATGTCTCCGTCGTGTTCCCGCAACAGGGAGAGCATCTGCTCCTTGTCTCCCTGATAGCGGTTGAGGATGTCGGCCACCTGGCGCACCCCGTTCACCTTGGCGCCGGACTGGTCGGCCACATAGGCGAGACAGCGATCCAGGGTCAGCCTCAACTCGGCCAGCACATGCTCGCTGACCGAGCTGAGGCTGGCGACCCGCACCAGCAGATCGTCATGAACCGACCCCGGCAGGGCATCGAGCACCGCCGAGGCGGTCTGGGGCGGCAGGAAGGCGAGCAGCACGGCCTGCATCTGGGGGTGTTCGTTGCGAAAGAAGCGGGCCAAGACATCCGCGGGCACCCATTGCAGGCGCTGGATGTCCTGGCTCATCGCATCCCCGTAGAGGCTGTCGAGCAGGCTGCGGGAGAGGCGCTGACCCAGCGCCAGATCCAGGGTCTGCTCCAGGTACTCACGAGATGCGCTGCCGATGCCGCTCTGCTCGCGATACTGGTTGAAGAACTGCTGCAGGGTCCACTTTGCCTCTATCGAGCTCACGCCGGAGAGGCCCGCCATCTTGGAGATGAGGCGCTGCACCTCGTCCCGCGACAGCTTCTGCATGACCTTGGCGGCCGCCTCTGTGCCCATGCTCAGCAGCAGGATGGCGGCCTTCTCGAGGTTGTCGATGTCGATGTCGACCGCGCTCTGGTTCAGATTACCGTTGTTCATTGCCACTCACCCATTGTCTGACCACTTCCGCCACCCGGGCAGTGTCTTTATCCACCAGCAGTTGCAGGTGCTTGAGCTGTACCTCCAGCTCGGAGCCAGGCTCCGGCAGCGCCTCCAGATCCAGCGAGGAGAACTGGGGCTCCAGCTTGTATTCCGCCTGCTGCAGATTCTTGCCAACCGCGGTGCCATCAGCCTCGTCATCCCCGTCACGACGCATGGAGAGGCCTATGGTCGGTTCCTGCTCTTCATCCTGCTCCTGTTCCGGCTCGGCATCAGGATATTGCTGGGTGCGCACCAGGTGCTTCACCAGGGGGCGAATGCCGAAGAACACCAGGGTCAGCCCCAGCAGACCACCCACCAGGTAGCGCAGGGAGTCTTGCCAGTAAGGGGTCTCCAGCCAGCTCGACTCAGGTGGCGTCACCGGCACGGCGCCGGTGAAGTCGAACACCTGCAGGCTGATCTGATCGCCGCGCACGCCGTCAAAGCCGACGGAGCGCTCCACCATCTGGCGGATCTGCTCCAGCTGCTCGGCGCTCCAGCCCCCCTTGGGGCTGCTCTGCTGATTGAGCAAGATGGATACGTTCATCCGCTCCAGCCGTCCCTGCTGATAGCGGGTATGCACTATGGTGCGGCTGTTCTCGTACTGCTTGCTGACCTCCTGCCGTTCGGTACGAGTGTCGTTCTTGGCTGGCTCCGGCGTCGCCGCATTTCCCTCGGCAGCCGCTTCTGTCTGGGGCGCAGTCTCGGGAGGACGGTTGGACAGGGCCCCCGGGATGCCGAGCGCCAGGGCATCTATGGTCTTGTCGGACTTGTTGGACTCCTTGGTCACCACACCATTGGGATCCAGCTGCTGCTGGGTCTCTTCCACCGCGTTGAAGTTGACGTCAGCGGCGATCTGGACCCGGAAGTTGCCGGTGCCCAGCATGGGATGGAGCATGTCGCTGGCACGCTGGCGGATGTACTGCTCAAGCTTGCGCACGTACTCCATCTGCTGGACGCTCTGCTTGCCGAATCCCGCCTTGTCGCCGAGCTCGGCACTCAGCAATTGGCCCGCCTGATCCACTATGGTCACGGCACCGGGCTTCATGCCCGAGATGCTGCCTGCCACCAGGTTGGCGATGGCCTCGACCTGACCCGGCTCCATGGACTGGCCGGGTTGCAGATCCAGCATCACGGAGGCGCTGGGTTTCTCTTCGTCACGGCCGACAAACAGGGTCCGCTTGGGGATGGCCAGATGCACCCGGGCACTGCGCACCGCATCCAGCGAGATGATGGTTCTGGCCAGCTCCCCTTCCAGGGCATGGCGGTAGCGCGCCCCTTCCATGAACTCGCTGGTGCCAAGACCGGTGACTGTGTCCAGCCCCTCGAGGCCGGCCGGCATGGCCGCCCTGACCCCGCGCGCCGCCAGCGCCATGCGCACGTGGGCGAGCTGGCTCTCCGGCACCAGGATCTGGCCCGAGCTTTTTTCCAGCCGGAAAGGCACCTGCTCCTTCTCCAGCATCTCCATGATGTTGGCGGTGTCGTAGAGCTCCTGCTTGCCGTAGAGGGGCACATAGTTCTTGCTGGAGGTCCAGAGGATCACCACTATGGTGCCCGCCACTATGGCGGCAAGCAGCGCTATGGTCAGGATGGATTTGTTGTCCCGGGACAGGGTGCGCCAGTTGCGCATCCCTTCCTGTACCCGGGCGATCAGGGAGCCCGACGCCCCCGGCGAGGATGATACCAATTCAGTCATGACCTACCCTCAGAGCGGCATGCGCATGATGTCATCGAAGCCTGTCATCAGTTTGTTGCGCACCTGCATCAGGGCGGAAAAACTGAGACCTGCCTTCTGGCTGGCCACCATGGCCCCCACCAGATCGTCGCTCTGACCCGCGTCGACGGCGGTCATCAGTCTGGACGCGACATTCTGCTGTTCGTTGACCCGGCCGACGACGTCACGCATGGCGTCGCTGAACGAGACAGCCGAGGCGTCGTTAGGCTCGATGGAAGGGGTGTGACTGGCGACGCGCTGCATTTCCTGCATCTGCTGCAGGAGCGTCACCTGTGATGACATGATCTCAATCTTCACTCGGTTATCCCTTAGTTTTGAATCTGCTGCTCGACATCGATGCCCTGCTCGCGCATGGCAGCCAGCTTGTATCTAAGTGCCCGGGTCGTCATCCCAAGGGCTTCGGCCGTACGAGTCCGGTGACCACGAAAACGGCGCAACGTCTCCAGGACGAATTGAAATTCGGCATGCCGTTTGGTCTCGCTGAGCCCCTCCGGGGCCGCAAGCGTCTGCGGTAACAGGTTGTCGGCTTCGACGGCATAATGGGGCAGCATCAAATCGACCGCCTGAATATGCAATCCGCGAGCCATAATTAGTGCCCGCTGGATCACGTTGTCCAGTTCGCGCACATTGCCCGGCCAGTCATAGGAGAGCAGCTGCTTGCAGGCGCTCTCGCTGAGGCGATACCCCTGCTGGGCGGCGTAGCGCTCGATGAAGTACTCCGCCAGCGGCAGTATGTCGTCCGGCCGCTCCCGCAGGGCGGGCCAGCTCATGGGCAGCACATCGAGCCGGTAGAAGAGGTCCTCGCGAAACTCCCCCTGCAACACCAACTCCCTGAGGTCTCTGTTGCTGGCGGCGATGATCCGCACATCCAGCGCAATCACCTGATGGCTGCCCAGCCGCTCGACCTCTTTCTCCTGCAGCACCCGCAGCAGCTTGGCCTGCAATGCCAGCGGCAGTTCGGAGATCTCGTCGAGCAACAGGGTGCCCCCCTGGGCCAGCTCGAACTTGCCCTGCTGGCTGGCGGTCGCGCCGGTAAAGGCCCCCTTGCTGTGTCCGAACAGGATGGATTCGAGCATGGCTTCGGGGATGGCAGCACAGTTGATGGCCACGAAGGGCTTGCCCGCCCGGCTGGACATCTCGTGGATGTAGCGGGCCAGCCGCTCCTTGCCCGTCCCCGACTCGCCGCCGATGAGGATGGTGGCCGAGGTCTTGGCAGCCCGCCTGGCGAGCTGCAAGACCTGCAGGCTCAGGGGCGAGGTGGCGATCAGGTTGGGAATGGCCTGACGCAGGCGCAGGGCTCCCCTCACCACATCGAGGATCTGGCGCTGGCTGAAAGGCTTGATGATGTAGTCGATGGCGCCGGCCCGCATGGCCTCCGCCGCCAGATAGGCCTGGTGCTCATTGACCAGGATGACGCAGTCGGTACCCGCCAGCTCCTGCACCATTGAGGGTCCGGCCTCGGTCATGACCGCCATGTCGAGCAGCACGAGATCCGCTGAATGGTGAGAGAGAAATTGTTTGGCCAGCGGGACAGAATTCAGGCAAGAAACGCGATAGCCTGCCTTCAACAATATTCCCTCAACATCGTCTCCATTTGATAACGAAGAGGAAACTAATAATAAATGAGCATGAGATTCAATACCGACGGGTATTGAATTTTCCTTGATAGATAAATCAGAAAACATATTAACCCGAACCTGTGATTGCACATGAATCAATCAACAGAACTGACGCTCAAAAAATAAAAACGCACCAGGACGGGGCAGCACTTCTTATTGAGCACTTACCCTATATCGGTATGAAAACAAGGCTGGAATCATGGCCTTGGTAACCCCGCTATCATTAGCATCAATGCTGTTAGACCGGAGGCTTTGCGTCCTGACTTTTCAGTTCAGTTTGCCTTTATCATGCGACGACCCGTATTAGGATGGCATGGCTTGGTTGTCCTTAAGCCATGTGACACATCTGACTGTTTCTATTTTATTTTTTCACTGTCAGTCTGTGTCGCGTCAAAAGCCGTCACATCATAACGGCTTTATATGACAATTCAAGCAGATGTGCGGAATAGTCTCTTCCTGCCGGCATATGGGCGTGGCAATTCCACTTCAGCCCAGGGTGCCAATTACCTCGACCCGCAAATCTTCCGGGATCTCGTTATAAGAGAGCACTTTGAGACCCTTTGAAAAGGATCGGGCATAGCGGGCGATCAACGGCCTGAGCTGGGGCATGACCACCAGCACGGGCGCATACCCCTGCTGCTGCAACTGCTCCTTCACCAGCGGCATGTTCTGCTGCAACTGCGCCAGCAATTGCGGGTCGACCGGGAAGCTGTCCAGCTGGATTTTTCCCTGCTGCTGGGACTGGTTCATTGCCGTCAGCAGAGTCTGCTCCAGCCGATCATCCAGGGTGAAGGCCGCCAGTATGTCGCGGGATCCGATCGCCTGCCTGACGATCTGGCGCTTTAGGGCGCAGCGCACGTCCGAGGCCAGCAGCACAGGGTCCTTGGTCAGCTCGCTCGCATCCAGCAAGGTGGTGGCTATGGTGCGGATATCGGTGAGGCTGATCTGCTCCTTGAGCAACTGACGGAAGACCCGCAGTTGCTGCATCTGGGTCAGGGCCAGATTGAGCTCTTCCGCCAGGCGGGGCGACTGGGTGGCCAGATACTGGCCCAGCTTGCCCACCTCGTCATGGCCGAAGAGCCCATCGAGCTGCTCCCTGAGCAGCTTGCTGGCATGGGTGGCGATGACGGTGGCGGAGTCCACCACGGAGTAACCCAGGTTGAGCGC
Source organism: Aeromonas genomosp. paramedia (assembly GCF_023093515.1). NCBI lineage: Bacteria > Pseudomonadati > Pseudomonadota > Gammaproteobacteria > Aeromonadales > Aeromonadaceae > Aeromonas > Aeromonas genomosp. paramedia. Next base: position 45,882 of record NZ_JAAROG010000001.1, on the reverse strand, counting down.
CTTGGCCTTGTTGTCCGGCGAGATCCAGACCGCGTTCATGCCATAGGCCGGATCCTGGGTCAGCTCGCCGTCCAGGGCCCCATAGGTCTCCCCGCTGCTGATGGCCATCAGCCGCTGGCAATCCACATTCCCCGTGGCCAGGGCGATGCCCGACAGCTTGATGCGATACTGGTCCGGTTGCAGTTGCAGGTTGTCCCGTACCCGGATCTCGGGCAGCAGGAAGCCATACTGCTCGGACAGGGTCTTGCGAATGCCGCGCACCCGGGCGAGCAGCTCGGCCCCCTTGTTTGCCTCGGCCAGCGGCACCAGCCGATAGCCCAGCTCGATGGCGACTGCATCCACCGGCGGCAGATCCTGCCAGTCCAGCCCCTGCGGCTCCGGCTGCACCATCTGCCTCGTCAGCTCCTCGGCCGCATCCAGGGCAGGGTCCTTTGCCCGGCGCTGGCTGACGCTCCAGCCGGTCCAGGCCAGCACGGCGGCAAAGCTGAGGAAGGCCAGCATGGGCATGCCGGGCACCAGGCCCAGGATCAGCATGATGGTCGCCGCCGTATAGATGACCCGGGGGGAAGCCAGGATCTGCTGGCCGACCTGATCCGACATCTCTCCCTCGTCACTCACGCGAGTGACTATGATGGCCGCCGCGGTGGACATCAGCAGTGAGGGGATCTGGGCGACCAGACCATCACCTATGGTAAGCAGGGCATAGATGCGGAAGGCATCGGAAACCGGCAGCGAGTGCTGGAAGATACCTATGGCGAGACCACCCACCAGGTTGATGATCAGCACCAGCAGGCCGGCGATGGCATCGCCACGGACAAACTTGGAGGCCCCATCCATGGCGCCGTAGAAGTCCGCTTCCCTGGCGATCTCTTCCCGCCTTGCACGGGCCTGGTGCTGATCCAGGGTCCCGGCGTTGAGATCGGCATCTATGGCCATCTGCTTGCCCGGCATGGCATCCAGGGTGAAGCGGGCGGAGACTTCGGAGATCCGCTCCCCCCCCTTGGTGATCACCACGAAGTTGATGATCATCAGGATCACGAACACCACCAGACCCACCACGTAGTTGCCACCGATCACCACTTCCCCGAAGGCCTGGATGACCTTGCCGGCGGCCTCGTTGCCCTCATGACCATGGAGCAGCACCACCCGGGTGGAGGCGACGTTGAGGGACAACCGCATCAGGGTGGCCACCAGCAGCACGGTCGGGAACACGGAGAAATCGAGGGGGCGGCGGGCCGAGACAGAGACCAGCAGCACCAGCACCGCCAGCACTATGTTGAAGGTGAACAGGGCATCCAGCAGCCAACCGGGCAGAGGCAGTATCATCATCGCCAGGATGGCCAGCAGCATCATGGGGATAGCTGTATAGGATTGGGTCAATACACGCCAGTTCACAACTTACCTCTCAGGTTGACGTAACTCGGGCGGCACATGCAGAGGGGCAAGGGGATTGGGTTTTCTGCCCTTGCCTGCCTCATAGGCCCGTAACTGCAATACGTGGTTCAATACATAGGCGACCGCTGTGTAGAGGCCTGCCGGCACTTCCTGATCCACCCGGGTGGAGTAGTAGATGGCCCGGGTCAGCTCCGGCAGGCTCATCACCATCTTGTCGTGCTGCCTGGCGACATCGCGGATCCGCTCCGCCATGCCGTCTATGCCCTTGGCAATCACATAGGGGGCGTTGGCCCGCGCGGGATCATACTTGATGGCGACCGCGTAATGGGTCGGGTTCACTATGATCACGTCTGCCTGGGGCACCCGCTGTTCGATGCGCGCCCTGGCCAGCATGCCCTGCACCTGGCGGATCCTGGCCTTGATCTCGGGGCGCCCCTCGCTGTTCTTGTGCTCGTCCTTGACCTCCTGCTTGGTCATCTTCAACTGCTTGTTCAAAGACCAGCGCTGATAGGGGACATCCAGCACGGCGATCAGCATCTGCACGCTGCCTAGCAAGATAAATGCCTGAGAGAGGATGCGCAGCGCCTGTTCCATGGCTGCCTGGGGCGGCATGCGGTTCATCATCATCAGCAGGGGCCACTGGTGCTGGAGCATCAGGGCCAGGGTGCCGCCGATCAGCACCACCTTGAGAAGGGATTTCAGCAGCTCCATCAGGCTGTGGGTCGAGAACATCCGCTTGAGCCCCTTGAGCGGGTTGAGCTTCTCCCCGCTTGGCATCAGCTTCTTCCAGACCAGCACCATGCCACCCGGCACTATGCTGAGCAGGACCAGCAACAGGGCGAGCAGGCCGAACAGCGGCAGCAGGACCCACAACATGCCGATCAGCGCATCTGCGGTCCACTGGATCATCATCTGCGGATCCCGCGCCCCCTGCCAGTTGAAGCGCTGGGGTTGCTTCATCAGCTCGGCAAAGAAAAGGCCGAAGCTCGGTACCATCCACTGCATGGCCAGCCCGCCTATCAGCAGCAGGCCGGCGGAACTCAGCTCCTTGGAACGCGCTATCTGCCCCTCTTCCCGCGCCTTGCGCCGTTTCTGGGTGGAGGCCTCTTCGGTTTTGTCCTGGGCGCTGCTCTGACTCATGCCGGCGTCAATGCCCTGAGCTGGGCCAGCACATGGGCGACCAGATCCAGATACCGGGCCGGGACGCCGCTGATGGAGATGGCCATGGTGAGCAACCCCAGCAGCAACGTCATGGGGAAGCCCAGGGAGAAAATGTTCAGGGAGGGGGCCGTGCGATTGAGCACCCCGAAGGTGAGGTTGACCATCAGCATGGCCACTACGGCAGGCAGGGTCAGGATCAGGGCCGCCCCTATGCTCCAGCCGAACAGGCCGATGACCCCCTTCAGGTCCAGCGCGTAGAGGGAGGCGCCCGGTGGCCAGCTGCGCAGGCTCTGCACCAGCACCTCCAGGGTCACCAGATGACCGTTCAGGCCGAGGAACAGCAGCGAGCAGAAGATCAGCATGATCTGGCTGACGATGGGCGCCGTGTCCCCGTTGGAGGGATCATTCATCACCGCCATCGCCAGACCCATCTGCATGGAGAGGATCTGGCCCGCCATGGTCATCACCATGAACAGCATCTGGATGCAGAGCCCGAACAGCAGGCCGAACAGCAGCTGCTCCAGAGTCAGCACCATCATGCCGACGCTGAAGGGATCCAGTGCCGGCATGCCTTTGAGCATGGGGGCAATCAGCAGGCTGATGACGAAGGCCAGAAAGATGCGAACCTGGGCCGGGATGCGACCATCACCAAACACCGGCATCACCCAGAAGGCTGCCGCGATACGAATGAAGGGCCACCACCACTGTCCCAGCCAGGCGGTCAGCTCGGCCGCACTGAGCGACAGCAGGGAGTTCATCCGATGAGCCCGGGGATCTTCTGGAACAGGTCGGAAAACAGGGTGGTGATCTGCGACAGCAGCCAGTTGCCCGTGAAGATCAGCGTCAACAGGGTCACGATGAAACGGGGCAGGAAGCTGAGGGTCTGCTCCTGGATCTGAGTCGCGGCCTGGAAGATGCTGACCACCAGACCGACGATGAGCCCCGGCACGATCAGCACCGAGACCATGATGACCACCAGATTCACGGCCCCACCCACCAGGGCCACACTCTGCTCGGGGGTCACGTCAGCCTCCCCCGCCGAAACTCGCGGCCAGGGTACCGACCGTCATGGACCAGCCATCCACCAGCACGAACACCATCAGCTTGAATGGCAGCGAGATGATGAGGGGCGAAAGCATCATCATCCCCATCGCCATCAGCACGCTGGCGACCACCAGGTCGATGACCAGGAAGGGAATGAACAGCATGAAACCTATCTGGAAGGCGGTGTTCAGCTCGCTCAATACGAAGGCGGGCAGCAGCACGCCGAAGGGCACCTCGCTCTTGGCGAGGGTGGTGGGCTCGCCGGAGATGCGCAGCATCTGCTCCAGATCCGGCTCCCGGGTCTGGGCCAGCATGAACTGCCGCAGGGGTTTCTCCGCCCGGGCCAGCCCCTCGGACAGGGTAATCTCGTTCTGGTCATAGGGCACGAAGGCGTGCTGGTACATCTCGGTCCAGACAGGTCTCATGATCACCAGGGTCAGGATCAGGCTGATGCCGATCAGCACCCGGTTGGGGGGGCTCTGCTGCAACCCCATGGCCTGACGCAGAATGGCCAGCACTATGATGATCCGGGTGAAGCTGGTCATCATCAGCAGCAGGGTCGGCAACAGACCCAGCAGGGTCATGAAGAAGAGGATCTGCAGCTTGATGCTGTAATCCTCGCCCCCGGTATCGCTGGGGGAGACAGAGAACAGCGTCATGTCCGCGCCCCAGCTCGGCAGCGCGAACAGCAGCAGGGCAACCAGCAGGTAACGCATCAGTCGTTCATGCCACCCAGCAGCTTGGTGTCGACCACGTCGACCAGGCGCAGGCCGTACTTGCCATTCACCACCACCACCTCGCCCCTGGCCAGCAGGCGGCCGTTGACCCGCACATCCAGCGGTTCGCCCGCCAGCTTGTCCAGCTCGATGACGGCCCCCTCTTCCACCTTCATCAGTTCCCCCAGCGCGACTTCGGTACTGGCCACTTCCAGCGTCACCTTGACCGGGATCTGATGGAAAAAGGAGAGATCCCGCTGCTTGCTGCTACTGGTGGGCGCCATGTAGTCGGCCGCACTCGGCATGCTGATATCATCACCAAACAGCTGATCCAGGCCATCCAGATCCAGCGGGTCATTCATGTTGTGCTCGTTCACGATTCGACTACTCCTCTACCACAGTCGCAACCTGATACACCAGGCTGCCTTTATGTTCAGCAATGCGTCCATTAAAACAGGGGCGGTTGCCGATCAGGGCCGGCACCACCTCGGGCAAATCCAGGGAGAGCACATCCCCCACCTTGAGGCATTCCAGATCCGCCAGTGTCATGGACATCTGCCCCATGACCACCCGCAGTTGCACCGGCACCTGGATCAGGGCCTGCTCCAGTTGCGCCTTCTGCACGGGATGACCGGCGCCTATGCTGAGGGCCTCCTCGGGAGGCGCCAGCCAGAACTGCCAGTCATGGGTGCTGCCACCGGCCAGCATGCGGGCCTCTGTCACCCAGAGCCTGGTTGCCGGCACTGCATCCCGGGTGATCAGGGTCAGCTGCCAGGCGAGGTCTCCCTGACCGAGGCAGGCAGACCAGATGTCGATCTGGTACTGGCATAGCCGCAGCAGCAATCGCTGCTCGGTATCGGTCAATCCCCTGCCATGGGCGGTCGCGGCCCCCTTGTGTTGCAGGGAGCCACCAAAGAACAACACGGCAAGCCGATAGATGACGGTGGGAGAGATGGAGAAATAGGCGACACGCTGGGCATCCAGCGGGGTACGCGCCTCGACCCAGATCAGGGTATCGTCGCGATCCTGGGGCAGGGCGGAGGAAAAATCCTGATAAGCCAGCTCGCAATCCGCCGCATTGAACAACTGGGCCATGCAGCCCGATGCCTGCTGCGAAAAAGAGCCTAGCTGGGCATTGAGCTGCTTGAGCCGCGCCTGATTGGCACGCTCGACGCCCAGCAGATCATAATGGGGAAGGGTTTTGCCCCGCTGCGCACAGAGCAACCGGGAAGGTGTGAGCATTACGCCGCTTGATGACATTACAAATCCACCTTTGCCATTTTCATCTCGCCCTACTGCCATTTAGAGACACTCATCAGGCCAGCCGCGTGATCGATACCAATAGTCCAGCCGACATAGAGCGACCGAAACGGGCGAGAACTTTATTACAAAACCCCAAAAGGCGCCACGCGGCCGGATGACCAGCCGAAAATAAAAATCCCGGCACCAGAGGTGCCGGGATTTTAAGGTAATCACTTACCAGAAATAGGTCGGAGTCGGCCTGTAAGCCGGGTTCTGTACCGGGTTGCCCCGGGTAGCAATCATTCCTCTAGGCCAGCAATCGCTCACTGGCTCAAGCAACCTACCCGCCCCCAACGCGGGCCGCGCCAATAGGGGCCTATTTGGTCTTGCTTCGGGTGGAGTTTACCGTGCCACGAACTGTTGCCAGTCGCGCGGTGCGCTCTTACCGCACCCTTTCACCCTTACCTGATCCCTTGCGGGCCATCGGCGGTTTGCTCTCTGTTGCACTGGTCGTAGGCTCGCGCCTCCCAGGCGTTACCTGGCACCCTGCCCTATGAAGCCCGGACTTTCCTCCCCTCCGCCCGTCTGTCCCGAGGGACACAACGACGAAGCAGCGATTGCCCAGCCGACTCCGAGGCGCGGATTATAGCCTCGTGACACAGTGGGGTAAACCGGCAATTCCCCTTTACGGCAATTAATAGTGCTCGAGGCCGTACTTGTAGAGGGCATTCTTCTTCACGCCGTGGATCTCGGCGGTGAGGGCGGCCGCTTTTTTCAGCGGCAGCTCCGCCACCAGTAGCCCCAAAGTGCGGATAGCCTCGGCAGGCAGCTCTTCATCCACCTTGCTGGCACCGGCGACCACCAGCACGATCTCGCCACGGCAGCGATTATCGTCTTCCCCAAGCCAGGTCAGCATCTCGGAGGCAGGCAGACCGTGGATGGATTCGAAGGTCTTGGTCAGCTCGCGGCACACCACCACCTGGCGTTCACCAAGAATGCGAGCGATGGCTTCCACCGTATCCTGCACCCGCCGCGGCGACTCGTAGAACACCAGGGAGCGGGTGTCTTCGATGACGGCCTGCAGCCGATCGTCGCGGCCCTTGGCTTTCGCCGGCAGAAATCCTTCGAAGGAAAAACGATCTGTGGGCAGACCGGCGGCAGAGAGTGCCGTGATGGCGGCGCAGGGGCCCGGCAGCGGCACCACCTTGACCCCGGCCTCGCGACAGCGGGTGACCAGGTGATAGCCGGGGTCGCTGATGAGCGGGGTGCCCGCATCCGAGACCAGGGCGACGCTCTTGCCCTCCTTGATCCGGCCGATCAGCACATCCGCCTTCTGCTGTTCGTTGTGATCGTGCAGGGCGAAGGTCGGCACCGAGATCTGGTAGTGGCTGAGCAGGATGCCGGAGTGCCGGGTATCTTCGGCGGCCACCAGATCGACGCTGCGTAAAATGTCCAATGCACGCTGGGTGATATCCGCCAGATTACCGATGGGAGTGGGGACTATATACAGGGTTGGGGTGTCACTCATGGGATCTCCGAGTGTCCCGACAATTGTGTCGCCATATTGGCCCGTTTACACTATGGAGAACTTCAACACTGGTCGGGGAATGAACTTGAACCGGGTTACAAAGCAGCTAAGTGTATCACGACTCTTCGGCATCATACTCGCGGCAGTACTGCTCGCCGCCTGTGCGTCGGAGCCCAACCCATCTTCCGCGGAGCCCGGCATGCCGTCGGCGTTCTCGGATCTGACCAAGAATGCCCAGTGGTATCTGGAGCAGGTGGATCCCGCCAAACCGGCTGAAGCCTTCACCTGGCAGGTGATGGCGGCGCGCAGCTATCTGGCGCTCGGCCAGGCCAAACCGGCCGCAGCCCTGTATCAACAGTTGCAGAAGCAGGCTGGCAACCCGGTGCAGCAGGCACAACTGCAACTGCTGCAGGCGCACCTCCTGCTGGCCCAGGGCAATGCCAATCAGGCCCTGATCCTGCTGGAAGGCAAGCCGGAAGTGGCCCTCGATGCCGATACCCAGAAGGATTGGTATCGCCAGCGGGTGGTGCTGCAACTGGACATCAACAACAAGTTTGGTGCGGCCAAGTCGCTGATCCTGCTGGAGCCCTACCTGGCCAAGAATGAGCTGGCCACCAACCACCAGCAGATCTGGTCCCTGCTCAAAAGCATGACCCCCTCCACCCTGCAGGCGCTGGAAGAGGCACCGGCTCCCGACGTGACCACAGGCTGGCTGCGACTGGCGGCACTGGTGAACGAGTTCGGCGCCCAGCCGAGTCAGCTCGCCCGCCAGCTGGCTGGCTGGAAGCAGAGCTTCCCGAACCATCCGGCCCAGACTGACATGCCGGCTGGCCTCGGGGATCTCGCCACCACGGACACAGGTGCACTGCAGCAGGTCGCCGTCTTCCTGCCTCTCTCCGGCAACCTGGAGGCGCAAGGCGCCGCCATCCGCAACGGCATGCTGATGTCCTACAAGGAGAATCAGGGGCAATTCACCCTGAACTTCTATGACACTCAGGGCAAGGCGATGGGGGACCTCTACAAGCAGGCGATCCAGGAGGGGGCCAACATGATCATAGGCCCGCTGCTCAAAGACCAGGTCGAGGAGCTGCTCAAGGCCAGCCCGACAGTGCCGGTGCTGGCGCTCAACGAGCTAGACAAGCCGATCATCAACGACAACACCTTCTACTTCTCCCTCTCTGCCGCCGCCGATGCGAGCCAGGCCGCCCAGTACCTCTATGGTCAGGGTTACCGCAAGCCGCTGCTGATCGCGGCGCAAGGTCGGATTGGCTACAGCAGCATCAAGGCGTTCGAGCAGGCCTGGGCTGGCGTCAGCCAGGAGAAGCCCGTGGTCGCCACCTTCGGGGCGCGCAACGAGGTGCAGGGCATGGTCAAGAATGCCTTGAGCGGTCGTTCCACCGCCCGGGCCGGGGAGATAGTGCAGCTCTCTGATGCGGCGCCGCGCAGCATAGATGCCGTCTATGTGGTGGCCAACAGCCTGGAGACCAGGATGATCAAGCCCTATGTGGACATCTCGGTCAATCCCATGGGCAGCCTGCCCATCTACAGCAGCTCGCGAGGCTATGACAGCGGGGCGACCGAGGTGGCTTCCGAACTCAACGGCATGCACATCTCCGACATGCCGCTGCTGCTGGGAGGCTATGAGCAACAACGGGAGCAGATAGCCCTGCTCTGGCCACAGACCCAGGGTGACCTGCTGCGCCTGTTTGCCCTCGGCTACGACGCGGTCAGCCTGGCCGGCAACCTGCCGCAGATGCGCAAGCTCAATGCCATGCAGCAACCGGGCATGAGCGGCCAGCTGAGCGTGGATCCCCAGGGCAACATAGTGCGCATGCTGGACTGGGCCACCTACCAGAATGGCAAGCTGGTCAGCGACAGCGCCGTGCCCCAGCTGGAGGAGACCACCCATGAAGAGGCTACTGGCACAACTGCACCAGCAGTGGTTGAACCTGTTGCCGTCGGCAGCGACGAGCAAGGGACAGCACTTTGAGCAAGTAGCGGAACGCTGGTTGCAGGCCCGCGGCCTGCAACCCGTGACCCGCAACTACCGCTGCCGTGGCGGTGAAATAGATCTGATCATGCGCCAGGGGGATACCCTGGTGTTTGTCGAGGTCAGATATCGCGCTCGGGCCAGCCATGGCGGAGCCGCCAGCTCGGTCACCCGGCGCAAGCAGCACAAGATCGTGCTGGCCGCGCGCCACTATTTCAAGCAACATGCCATCAACGAGGCCAGCCAGGCCTGCCGATTCGATGTGATCGCGTTCGAGGGCGACCAGCCAGACTGGATCCAGAACGCATTTTAAGAGGACCCCATGACTGATCCCATCAAAGAGAATTACACCGAAAGCATCCAGACCAAGATAGCCGCCGCCGAGGCGCTGCCGGACGCCATCCACACCGCGGCCCAGATGCTGACCATCTGCCTGCTCAATGGCCACAAGGTCATGGCATGCGGCAATGGCCCCTCCTCGGCCCTGGCACAGCTGTTCATCTCCGAACTGGTCAACTGCTACGAGACGCCACGCCCCTCCCTTCCCGGCCTGGCTCTGACCCCCGACATGGCCACCATCAGCGCCATCGCCACCGATCACGGCTTCGAAGAGGTCTATGCCAAGCAGATCAGGGCTCTGGGCCAGCCCGGCGACATCCTGGTGGTGCTCACCACCACGGGCAACAGCCGCAGCCTGATCAAGGCTGCCGAGGCGGCACTCTCCCGCGACATGACCATCATAGTGCTCGGGGGGGGCGACGGTGGCGAGATAGCCGGTCTGCTCGGGCCCAACGACGTGGAGATCCGCGTGCCATCCGCCCGCCGCCCTCGCATTCTGGAAGTGAATCTGTTGACCCTGCACTGCCTCTGTGATCTCATCGACCAGACACTTTTCCCGCAACAGGAAGATTGAAACCATGAAGAAGCCTATTCTCGCACTCGCCCTGCTGACCGGCGCCCTGCTGCTGCAAGGTTGTGCCGCCGTGGTAGTCGGTGGCGCAGCCGGTACCGCCAAGGCGACCGGGGATCGTCGCACCCTGGGTGCCCAGTGGGACGATCAGACCATAGAGCTGAAAGCGGCCAATCTGCTGGCCGACAACAAGTCGCTGAGCGCCTCCAGCAAGATCAGCGTCTACAGCAACAACGGCCGCGTCTTGCTGGTCGGTCAGACACCGTCTGACGCCTACAAGCAGGAAGCGGGCAAGATTGTGGGCCGGATCGAAGGGGTTCGTCATGTCTACAATGAGCTGCGTCTCGGCAAGCCGGTGAGCATTGGGGTACGCAGCAACGATACCTGGATCACCTCCAAGGTACGGGCCGACATGCTGGGCACCAAGAACTTCGACAGCACCAAGGTCAAGGTGGTCACCGAGAACAGCGAGGTGTTTCTCATCGGCCTGGTGACCCGTCAGGAAGGGGATCAGGCAGTGGAGATCGCCCGCCACGTCAGCGGGGTCAAGCAGGTGATCAAGGCCTTTGAATTTGCCCAGAACTAAGTGGGTGATAATGAGATAAAAAAACGCAGCCAGTCGGCTGCGTTTTTTATTTGATGACTTTCAGGGTCGGACGACCCGTCGGGCGCGGTGGCTCCGGCTCGGGTTCTACCGGCGCCTCGGCCTGCTCCAGCCAGAGATCGTAGCCCGGCTCAGGCGGGAACAGGGTTCCCACACCGTTTTCCCTGGCATGAATGGCCAATATGGCCGCCATGGGAATATAGACCTGCTGTGACACGCCGCCGAAGCGGGCGCTGAAGCTGACGGCATCATTATCCATGTGGAACTGGCCCACGGCCCGAGGCGCTATGTTCAGGACAATCTGCCCATCCTGCACAAACTGCATCGGCACCATCACATGGGGGATATTGGCATTGACCACCAGATGCGGGGTCAAGTCGTTATCCAGCAACCAGTCAAAAAACGCCCGCAACAGATAGGGGCGACTGGGTGTCATGGTCGGTTCCATACTACTCATACGCTGGCACGGATCTCGCGTTCAGCCTCGGTCAGGGAGGCCTGGAAGGATTCACGTTCGAACAGGCGGACCATGTAAGCTTTCAGCTCTTTGGCACCACGACCGGTGAAGTCGATGCCCAGGCTCGGCAGGCGCCACAGCAGCGGAGCCATGTAGCAGTCAACCAGACCGAACTCTTCGCTCATGAAGTAAGGCATCTCGCCAAAGATAGGGGCGATGGCCAGCAAGTTGTCACGCAGCTCGGCACGGGCGGCTTCGGTATCGGTGCCCGCCATGATCTTGTCGGCCAGGGAGTACCAGTCCAGCTCGATGCGATGCATCATCAGACGGCTGTTACCGCGAGCCACCGGATAGACAGGCATCAGGGGCGGGTGCGGGAAGCGCTCGTCCAGATACTCCATGATGATGCGCGAGGTGTACAACGCCAGCTCGCGATCCACCAGGGTCGGCACAGTGTTGTACGGGTTCAGCTCGGCCAGCTCGTCCGGCAGGTTGCTCGGGTCAACCTGGCAGATATCCACGCTAACACCCTTCTCCGCCAGGACAATGCGCACCTGATGGCTGAACATATCGTTGGCACCGGAAAACAGCGTCATTACCGAACGCTTATTGGCAGCTACAGCCATTGAACCCTCCCGTCATTAAAAAGCAGAAACGGCAATGAAGCATCTTGATCTTCATTGCCGTGCGTCATATTACTCCGATCTGGTCGCTTAGTGAACGTCGCGCCAGAATTCCTTCTTCAACAGCACAGTGAAGATGAAGAAGATTGCGATGAAACCGAGCACCCAGAAGCCCATGCGTTCGCGCTCCTGCTGCACCGGCTCAGCCGAGTAGACCAAGAAGTTTACCAGATCCAGTGTCGTCTGATCATATTCTTCGTTGTTCATTTCACCATTGCCGTCGGATTTGATGCTGACGACTTGCTGCACCGGCTGTCCATCGACCTCGTGAGTTCCGAATTCGGCACGGGGTGTCCCCTGCAGCGGTTCCAGCACATGGGGCATGCCCACGGACGGGAAGACCGCATTGTTCACCCCGAACGGACGGGTTTCGTCCACATAGAAGGCACGCAGATAGGTGTAAATCCAGTCGGCGCCCCGCACCCTGGCCACCAGGGTCAGGTCCGGTGGCGGTGCCCCGAACCAGCGCGCCGCATCCTTCTCGGACATGGCGCTCTTCATCAGATCGCCAATCTTGGCACCGGTGAAGACCAGGTTCTCCCTCATCAGCTCTTCCGGAATGCCGATGTCGGCAGCCACCCGGTTATAACGCTGGTATTGGGTGGAGTGACAGCCGGCACAGTAGTTCATGAAGGTCGCAGCCCCCCGTTGCAGGGATGCCTTGTCACTCAGGTCGTACTCTGCCTTGTCGAGGGGGAAGCCACTGCCTGCCGCAAGTACAAGGCTGGGCAGCAGGGTCAGCACTGCAAAAATTATTCTTTTCATTTGAATGTCACCCTCTCCGGCAGCGGCTTGGTGCTCTCATTCTTGCTGTAGAAGAACAACAGGACGAAGAATCCGAAATACCCCAGTGAACAGATCTGTGCGAGCAGGGTCAGCGTCGGCGTCGATGGCAGGACACCCAGCACACCCAGGATGACGAAGCAGACCACAAACTGGGCGATATTCAGCTTGTGCAGGGTGCTGCGGTAGCGCACCGAACGCACCTTGCAACGATCCAGCCAGGGCAGCAGGAAGAGCACGACTATGGAGAGCCCCATCATGATGACCCCCAGCAGCTTGTCCGGCACAGCGCGCAAGATGGCGTAGAAGGGAGTGAAGTACCAGACCGGGGCTATGTGCTCCGGGGTCTTCAGCCCGTTCGCCACCTCAAAGTTCGGCTTCTCGAGGAAGTAGCCCCACATGTCGGGTTTGAAGAAGATGATGGCGCAGAACAGGAACAGGAAGCCCGCCACACCAATCATGTCCTTGACGGTGAAGTAAGGGTGGAACGCCACCGCATCCAGCGGCCAGCCTTTCTCATCCTTGTGCTTCTTGATGTCGATCCCATCCGGGTTGTTGGAGCCGACTTCGTGCAGCGCCAGGATGTGCATGGCCACCAGCATCACCAGCACCAGCGGCAAGGCGATGACGTGCAGCGCGAAGAAGCGGTTCAGGGTAGCCCCAGAGATGACGTAGTCACCCCGGATCCACAGGGTCAGATCGTCGCCTATGACCGGAATGGCGCCAAACAGCGAGATGATGACCTGGGCCCCCCAGAACGACATCTGTCCCCAGGGCAGCAGGTAACCCATGAAGGCTTCGGCCATCAGCACCAGGAAGATCAGCATGCCGAAGATCCACAGCAGCTCGCGCGGCTTCTGATAGGAGCCGTAGATCATGCCGCGAAACATGTGCAGATAGACCACAACGAAGAAGGCGGAGGCGCCGGTGGAGTGCATGTAGCGCAGCAGCCAGCCGTAGTCCACGTCCCGCATTATGTATTCCACGGAGGCAAAGGCACCCTCCGCCGACGGGTTGTAGTTCATGGTGAGCCAGATGCCGGTGATGATCTGGTTGACCAGCACCAACATGGCAAGGGAACCGAAGAAGTACCAGAAGTTCAGGTTCTTGGGAGCCGGATACTTGGCCATGTGGTCGTTGTACATGGCCGTGAGCGGGAAACGATCGTCAATCCAGCCCATGAGTTTGGCAAACATGGTCAGGCCTCCTTGCCATCGGCACCGACCAGAATGGTGGTGTCGCTAAGAAATTGGTATGGCGGAATGACCAGGTTCAGCGGTGCGGGCACGCCCTGGAACACTCGACCGGCCATGTCGAACTTGGAACCATGGCATGGGCAGAAGAAGCCGGAGGTCACCCCTTGCACCTGCTCGCCGAAGCTGTCCGGCAGGTAGGAGGGGGAGCAGCCCAGATGGGTACAGATACCGACCGCCACGAAGATCTCCGGCTTGATGGATCTGTAGCCGTTGTGGGCATAGTCCGGCTGCTGTGGCTCATCGGAGGCGGGATCGCGCAGCTTGTCATCGTGCATGGCCAGGGCATCCAGGGTCTGCTTGGTGCGCTTCACCACCCAGACCGGCTTGCCACGCCACTCGACGCGGATCAGCTGACCCGGCTCCAACTTGCTGATATCCACCTCTACCGGTGCCCCGGCCGCTTTGGCTTTGGCACTCGGATTCCATGACTTTATAAACGGCACTGCGGTAAAAGCAGCTCCTACTCCGCCAACGGCAACCGTTGACCAGGTAAGAAATCTGCGGCGACCGGTATCAACTGGCGCATTGCTCATCCAAAAACTCTCCCATGTGGACTCCGCTCATTCTTATAGTGTCCCCGTTTCCTATCTCCTCTCCCTCTGACAACTGCGGCGGAAGCGGAGTGGCAATTGACACAGAAAGACCATGGAAATTTTAAAGAAAAGATAACAATTTGACAAGAAAGAGAAGCGATGGGCAAAAACAATAAATACACAAATTTTTGTCTTTTGTGACGTATGGTTAGCATTGGCGTAGGTAATATTACCAATAAAAAAAGCCTGGCACATGGCCAGGCTTTTTTGACACTCGTGAGAGTGCGTACCAAAAGCGAATTAACGCTTGGAGTACTGCGGACGCTTACGCGCTTTGTGCAGACCGACTTTCTTACGCTCAACCTTACGGGCATCGCGAGTAACAAAGCCTGCTTTACGCAGTTCGGAACGCAGGGTCTCGTCGTACTGCATCAGAGCACGAGTGATACCGTGGCGGATCGCACCAGCTTGACCGGAGATGCCACCACCGTTAACGGTGATGTACAGATCCAGTTTCTCGGTCATCTCAACCAGTTCCAGCGGCTGACGAACTACCATGCGGGCAGTCGGACGGCCGAAGTATTGCTCCAGGGAGCGCTGGTTGATTACGATTTTACCGCTACCCGCTTTGATAAAGACGCGAGCAGTGGAGCTTTTGCGACGGCCGGTACCGTAGTATTGATTTTCTGCCATGTTGCCAGTTCCCGTTAGATATCCAGTACTTGAGGTTGCTGAGCAGCATGAGCGTGCTCTGCGCCTGCGTAAACTTTCAGCTTACGGAACATGGCACGGCCCAGCGGACCCTTCGGCAGCATGCCCTTGACGGCAGCTTCGATTACCATTTCCGGCTTGCGCTGAATCAGCTTGTCAAAGCTGATGGACTTGATACCACCCGGGAAACCGGAGTGAGCGTGGTACATTTTGTCGGTAAATTTCTTACCGGTTACGTGTACCTTCTCAGCGTTTACAACGATGATGTAATCACCGGTGTCAACGTGCGGAGTGTATTCAGCTTTGTGCTTACCACGCAGACGAGCAGCGATCTCGGTTGCGATACGACCCAGAGTTTTACCTTCTGCGTCCACAATGTACCAGTCACGTTTTACGGTTTCTGGCTTGGCAACGAAAGTTTTCATTAAGTTAAACCCAATTACCTGTTACAGACCCAATTGCTTATGGGGGCTCTCCCACAAACAACAAACGATGGCCTACCTGTACCCCTTCGAATACAAGTAAAGCTTAAAGTGTTGCTGTCTTATCGACAGCTGTAACGTGGGCCGGGCGATTATAAGTGAAGTTGCCTTAAATATCACCTGCTAATTTCACTGCCATGAAGCTAGCAAATGTCGCCCGGCCCTACCTGCCGCAGATGCCCATCCGACTGGCAGGCGCGGTATTGTGACTAAGGAAGGTGCACTCTGGCAAGGTATTCGTGCGATTGCATTTCCTGGAGCCGTGAAAGACAGCGCTTGAATTCGAAATTCAGCAGACCATCGCCGTAGAGCGCGGTCATGGGCACCGCCGCCGACAGAATGAGTTTGACGTGCCGCTCATAGAACTCGTCCACCATGGCGATGAAACGGCGGGCCGCATCGTCCGTGCCTGTGCCCATGGGCTGCACATTGGCCAGCAGGACGGTGTGAAACTCCCGGGCCAGCTCTATGTAGTCCCCCTGGGATCGCGGGGTGCAGCAGAGCTGCTCGAACTCCATATAAAGTACCCCTTCCCCCATGCCCAGCGCGCTCAGCTGGCGATGGTTGATCTCCAGGGTCGTGGCCGTGATCTGCCCCAGCCCGGTCAGTTGTCCAAAGTAGCGGTCCAGGTTCGATTTTGCCTGCTGATCCAGCGGGAAGTGGTAGATTTCCGCCTGCTCCAGAGTGCGCAATCGGTAATCGACGCCACCATCCACATTGAGCACCTCGCAGTGGCGCTCGATCAATTCGATGGCAGGCAGGAAGCGGGCTCGCTGCAGCCCATTGCGATAGAGATCCTTGGGTGGGATGTTGGAAGTGGCCACCAGCACCACCCCATGACCGAACAGCTCCTGGAACAATGTACCCAGCAGCATGGCATCCGTGATGTCGGAGACGAAAAACTCGTCAAAGCAGATGATGTCTGTCTCGCTGGCGAGCTTGCTGGCGATCAGCTTGAGCGGATCGGCCTGACCGGTCAGCCCCTTGAGTTCATCGTGCACCCGATGCATGAAGCGGTGGAAGTGGACGCGCAGTTTGCGCTCCCCCGGCAGGCTGTCGAAAAAAGTATCCATCAGCCAGGTCTTGCCTCTGCCCACTCCGCCCCACATATAGAGACCCAGGATGGGCTCGCGGGTTTTCGGCTTTTGCAGCCAGCCCAGCAGGCCACGGGATCTGGTCGGAGTCGGGCTGGCGCACAAATCCTGATAGAGTCGCTCCAGGCGGGTCACGGCCATCGCCTGGGCCGGGTCGGCCAAAAAGCCGGGACGCTGCAAATCCTGCTGGTATTTTTGCTGCGGGGTCATCCTGTAAACCGCCTCCAAGTCCCTGAATGAGGGACAAAATGGTATCACGCTCTCGGGGTGCACGGTATAGTGCCAACGAGGCATCGCGGTCAATCCGGCCGCCTCAAACTCATCGATTTAGCTGTAACAAGGAGCTTCTATGACTCTGTTAAACGGGATCCTGCTGGCGGTAGCCGCCCTGATCATCGGCGTGTTGATCGGCCGTTTCACTGTCCGCAGCCGGGATGCCGGGCGCCTGGAACAGGAGCTGAAAAAGGCTCACAAGGAGCTGGAAAGCTACCAGGGCCAGATCACCACCCACTTCGCCGACAGCGCCGCCCTGATGGAGCAGTTGGCCGATCAATACCAGACCCTCTATCGCCACATGGCCGAGCAGAGCAAGTTCCTCGCCAAGGCGCAGGAGCCCTTGTTCCGCGAACCTCAGGTGGAAGAAGCAAACGCTGACTCCGCCAATGAGGAGCCGGGTCAGCCGCCTCGTGACTACGCCGGTGCGTCCGGCCTGCTCAAGCAGCCCGGTTAGCCTCTGGTGGAACTAATTACGCCTTATCGTGGTCAGACCTTGACGATTGCACTGCAACTTTTTCTGGGAGCTGTTTCTCATATGCGTAAATCTCTTTCTGTATTCAGTGTGTTAGCCCTCAGTGTCGGTATCGCCCTGTCAGCCGCGCCGGCACAAGCCGCCCTGCCCCTGATGGGCAACAGCCAGGAGATGCCGAGCCTGGCCCCCGTGCTCGAGCAGGTGACCCCTGCCGTGGTCAATATCTCCGTCTCTGGCAAGAAGATCACCCGCCAGCGCCTGCCGGAACAATTCCGCTTCTTCTTCGGCCCCAACATGCCCGATGAGCAGGTGAGCGAGCAGCCCTTCCAGGCGCTCGGTTCCGGCGTCATCATTGATGCCAAGAAGGGCTACGTGATCACCAACGCCCACGTGGTCCACGAGGCGGACGAGATCAAGGTCAACCTGAAAGACGGTCGCGAATACGCGGCCAAGAAGATAGGTGAAGACAAGCAGTCCGACATCGCCCTGCTGCAAATCAAGGCGGAGGACCTGGTGCAGATCAAGTTCGCCGACTCGGACGAGCTGCGGGTCGGTGACTATGCCCTGGCCATCGGCAACCCCTTCGGCCTGGGTCAGACCGTCACCTCGGGTATCGTCAGCGCCCTGGGTCGCAGCGGCCTCAATATCGAGAACCTGGAGAACTTCATCCAGACCGATGCGGCCATCAACTCGGGCAACTCGGGTGGTGCCCTGCTCAACCTGCGTGGGGAGCTGATCGGCATCAACACCGCCATCCTGGGCCCGAACGGCGGCAACATCGGTATCGGCTTCGCCATTCCCTCCAACATGGTGCGCGACCTGTCCGAGCAGATCGTGAAATACGGTGAAGTGCGCCGTGGCCAGTTGGGGATCACCGGCACAGAGCTAACCACGGATATCGCCAAATCCTTCGGCTACAACAAGAAGGATGGTGCCTTCGTCAACCAGGTCATGCCTGACTCCGCCGCCGCCAAGGCGGGCATCAAGGCCGGCGATATCATCATCAGCATAGATGGCAAGCCCATCCGCTCGTTCGGTGAACTGCGTGCCAAGATCGCCACCATGGGCGCCGACAAGCAGGTTGCACTCGGCCTCATCCGTGATGGCAAGGAGCAGACCGTCAAGGTCACCCTGAAGAAGGCCGATGACAGCGAGATCCTCGCCAGCGCCCTGCACCCGGCACTGGAAGGGGCCAAGCTCAGCACCACCACGGATCCGGTGACCGGCGTGGCTGTGGCCGACATAGATCCGCGCTCCCCTGCCGCCGCCGCCGGCCTGCAGAAGGGCGACATCATCATCGGGGTCAACCGTCTGCGCATCAACTCCATGGATGAGCTGACCAAGGCCTTGAAGAACAAGCCGGAAGTCCTGGCGCTGAACATACAGCGCGGCGACTCCTCGCTCTATTTGGTGATCCGTTAAGTCCCTCACACCCGCGGCAACCGCCGCGGGTGATTTTTATCCACCGATAATGTTATTCTCTGCGCGCAGCATGTACGGACGAGAATGACATGAAAATCCCACCTTTGATCAGTTACTTGGGCAAGTCTGTCGGCTTTGGCCTCACCGTGGCTGCGCTCCTGTTGCTGCTGTTTCCCAGTTTTCGGGGCGGCGCCCCCCTGCCGGGTCTCATCACCAATGCCCGCGAACTGAGTTTCTCCTATGCCGCCCACCGCGCCGGCCCTGCCGTCGTCAACATTTACACCCGCAGTTTCGCCGGCAATCGCGGCGAGAAGGTGGAGCTGAGGCCACAGGGGCTGGGCTCAGGGGTCATCATGAACCAGCGCGGCCATGTACTGACCAACTACCACGTCATCGCCGATGCGGACCAGATCATAGTCGCGCTGCAGGATGGCCGGGTATTCAGCGCCGAGCTGGTCGGTACCGACAAGCTGACCGATCTCGCCGTGCTCTACATAGAGTCGGACAACCTGCCGGTGATCCCGCAGGATCCCGAGCGCCTGCCCGACGTAGGCGACGTGGTCCTCGCCATCGGCAACCCCTACAACGTCGGCCAGACCATCACCCAGGGCATCATCAGTGCCACCGGCCGCATCGGTCTCTCCAGCATGGGGCCGGACAGCAACGGCCGGCAGGATCTGCTGCAGACAGATGCCGCCATCAACGAGGGCAACTCGGGGGGCGCCCTGGTCAATGGCCGTGGCGACCTGGTGGGCATCAACACCGCCGCCTACCACCTCAACGGCAATCAGGAGAGCTACGGCATCAGCTTCGCCATCCCCTACAAGCTGGCCAAGCGGATCATGGACGAGCTGATCGCCAATGGCCGGGTCATTCGCGGCTACCTCGGCATCTCCAGCGTCGAGATCAACCCCATAGTCGCGCGCATGATGAATCTCGGGGATCTGCAGGGTCTGGTGGTGGAGAGCCTGGATCCCGATGGGCCCGCCACCAAGGCCGGCCTCAGGCGCGGGGATGTGCTGCTCAAGATCAACGGCGAGGCCATCAGCGGCGTGCGTCCCGTGATGGACAAGATCGTCGAGAGCCGCCCCGGCACCAAGCTGCGCATCTCGGTGATCCGCAATGGCAAGCCCCTGGATGTCGACGTCATCATAGAGGAAGACGTACGCTACCAGAATCTGCCCACCAGCAGCGCATCACCCGCCAGCTGACGGCAAGGGAGTCAATAGAGGGGCCATCAGGGCCCCTTTTTTGTGCCTCCCCCTCAGGCCCCTTTCCCTGACGTGAGATGACTCACAGTTTCCACCGGCGCCCGACCAGGCGGCTGTGGGGTGAAACTGTGGTCCCGCTCACACAGCGCCGAGGCTAATCCCTACTTATTCCGCCTTGTTGCCACAAATTCGGCCTCTTTCGGGACTTCTTGCCCGGGATTTCCATTTCGAATCGGAAAAACAGTGCCTCCTCCCGCCCTCTTTCCCGCCTTAAGGTGTTCCCATCCTTTCTGCCAGCCTTGGAGAGCAGACCTTGACTACCGACACTCATGACACCGCCCTGACCCCGAACAGCCCGGCGTTGCTGCGCAAG
The DNA here is from genome assembly GCF_023093515.1 of Aeromonas genomosp. paramedia. Taxonomy (NCBI): domain Bacteria; kingdom Pseudomonadati; phylum Pseudomonadota; class Gammaproteobacteria; order Aeromonadales; family Aeromonadaceae; genus Aeromonas; species Aeromonas genomosp. paramedia. Next base: position 25,539 of record NZ_JAAROG010000001.1, on the reverse strand, counting down.
ACAGATCTCATTCTGGCGCGCATCCACAGCCTGCTAGCGGATCAGGGCATCATCCCCAACGAGGTGCAGAAGCAAATGCTCGCCTCCCACGTCAAGGCCATGGTGTGGCGCTCCCACAGCGGTGAAGCCCTGCCCGAGGTCGACCTCGGCCTGTTCGAGGAGATCTCCCCCCTCTCCCTGCGCCTCGCCGAACAGGTGGTCGGCTGGCTGGACAGGCTGGCCTATGAAGAGGCCCACCTCTTGTCCGTCCATTTCGAAGTTGCCAAAGAAAATGAACTCAGCTCAGTCAAAGGAGAAATCTAAATGTCAGCCATCAAACTCGTGATTGGAGATCGTCTCGGCAAGGGTCAGAAAGTGGGAGCTGGGGCCGAAGCCGCCGGCGCCAGCGTGACCATCATCCCCGGCATGGCCGCCGACATGAAGCTCGGTGATGTGATGAACAAGGAGCAGGCGGATCTCGGCATCTCCTTCTGCGGCAGCGGCGGCGCAGGCGCCATCACGGCCCAGACCAAGTACGGCTACAAGTGCCGCTACGGCATGCGCTCCGTCGAGGAGGGGGTGACCGCCATCAACGAAGGCTGCGTGGTACTGGGCTTCGGCTTCATGGACAAGGAAGAGCTGGGCCAGAAGCTGGTCGAGGCCTTCGCCAAGAAACACGGACGCGCCTGATGAAAGAGGACTTCACCACCCAGGTCATGGTCAACGGCAAGGGGGCCACTCGCCAGCAGGCGTTTGCCGCCGCCCTCGGTCAGGTGCAATCCAGCCTGCTCAAGGACAACCCCAGGGTGATGCTGCGCATCGAGCCACTCGAGGTCAGGGTCATCAAGGCCGAGGAGTCGGTGCGGGTGGAGAAGTTCCTGTTCTTCTTCCTGCCGCGCCAGCGCCGCGAGTTCAGGGTCCAGCTGGAGATCAGGGTCAAGGTCAGCAGCCTGGATGTCGACAAGGTGGATTTCACCAGGGCGTAACCCCACAACCAAAAGGACATGTTGGATGTTTCTAATCATTTTGATGAAGTCACTCATCATCGGCGGCCTGGTGGGCGTCGGCGTGGGAGCCGGTGCGGCGCGGATGTTCCACGCCCCGACCGTACAGGGCATGGGTGCCTTCCGCACCCTGGGTGAGCTCAACTCCTGCGAAGGGGATCCCGCCTCCCACTTCTCGTTCGGTCTTGGCTTCTTCTTCAACGCCTGGGCCTCCACGGTCGCGGCGGGCGCCTTCACCCAGGACGTGGATCACCGCATCATCCCGCACTGGGCCACGGCGGCACTGCTGTTCAAGAACCGGGATCTCGCCACTACCTTGCACGACCCGAAGAAGATGGCCATCGCCGGCGGCATCATAGGTGCCATCGTCGTCGCCTTCCTCAACAGCACGGCGGCGGCCGTACCCGAGGCCCTGCAGGTCACTGCGGTCAAGGTGCTGGTGCCGGCGGCAAACCTGCTGGTCAACACCGTCATGCCGGTGATCTTCTGGCTGGCCGCCATAGAGGCGGGCAAGAAGTCCGGCTTCTGGGCCACCATCTTCGGCGGTCTGGCGCAGCTCATCATGGGCAACGCCGTCCCCGGCCTGGTGCTTGGCATCCTGATCGGCAAGGGAGTGGAAGAGAGCGGCTGGAACCACGTCACTCGCGTGATGATGAGCGCCATAGTGCTGCTGTTCGTGCTGAGCGGTTTCTTCCGCGGCTTCGACATGAAACTGATTGAGTCCTTCCACCTGGGCATTCCCCTGTGGCTGGAAAACGTCCATCACCTGCTTGGCAGTAAATAAGGGACCACCACATGGATGAGAAACTGAGAAACAACTTCTGGTACGCCGACTGGTCCTTCCCCATCTTCGTCGGCCTGCTGTCGGCCGGGGTCTTTGCCGGGACCCACATGTTCTACCTGTACGGGGTCGGCGCCTTCAACGAGGTGGCCTTCGTCGCCATGCTGAAAGCCGGGATGGACACAGGCGCCTACGGCGCGGTCGCGGCCTTCGGTGCCAGCTTCCTGTTTGCCCGCATCATAGAGGGCTCCCTGGTGGGGATCCTGGATATCGGCGGCGCCATCCAAACCGGCGTCGGCCTGGGGGTGCCCGCCCTGCTGCTGGGTGCCGGCATCGTCTACCCGGTGGAGAACTTCGGCGCCTCCCTGGTCACCGGCATGGCCATAGGGCTGGCCATCGGCTACGTGATCATCCTGGCGCGCAAGTTCACCATCAACCAGAGCAACTCCACCTATGGGGCGGACGTGATGATGGGGGCTGGCAACAGCTCGGGCCGCTTCCTCGGCCCCCTGATCATCCTCTCCGCCATGGGGGCCTCCATCCCCATAGGGCTGGGTTCCCTGGCGGGGGCGCTGCTGTTCTACATCTGGGAGAAGCCCATCACAGGCGGCGCTATCCTGGGTGCCATGCTGCTCGGTACCTTCTTCCCGGTTGCACTTGCATAACCATCCGCCGCCCTGCGGGGCGGCGCTCCAGAGGCCATCAGCATGTACGACATCATCATCAGAGCGGGACGCCAGGGAGATGGCCAGCTCATCGACATCGCCATCCAGGACGGCAAGATAGCAGCGCTAGGCGCGCTGCCAGAGACCGCCGAGGCGAAGCAAACCCTCACTCTGGCCGGGCAGGTTCATGTGAGCGCAGGCTGGATTGACGGCCACACCCACTGCTACCCCGCCTCCCCCATCTATCAGGATGAGCCGGACAAGGTGGGCGTCGAGTCCGGTGTCACCACCGTCATCGATGCGGGCAGCACGGGAGCCGACGATGTGGACGACTTCCAGCGCCTCGCCGCTGGCTGCAAGACCCGGGTCCACGCCCTGCTCAACATCTCCCGCATCGGCCTGCTGCGCCAGAACGAGCTGGCCGACAGCCGGGACCTCGATATGGATCTCGCCTCGGCGGCCATTCGCCGCCACCCCTCCTTCATCGTCGGCATCAAGGCCCGGATGAGCGGCAGCGTGGTGGGCGGGAACGGCCTGCAGCCCCTGCGCATGGCCAAGCAGATCCAGCGGGACAACGGCCAGCTGCCGCTCATGGTGCATGTGGGCAACACGCCGCCGGATCTCGACGAGATAGTCGCCCTGCTGGGAGATGGCGATCTGCTGACCCACTGCTTCAACGGCAAGCCCAACCGCATCCTGACCCCGGCGGGCGAACTGCGCCTGGCGGTGCGCGAGGCGATGAAGCGGGGGCTCTTGCTCGACATCGGCCACGGTGGCGCCAGCTTCAGCTTCGAGGTGGCGGAGGCCGCCATCCGGCAAGGGATACTGCCTCACACCATCAGCTCGGATATCTACTGCAAGAACCGCATCAAGGGCCCCGTCTACAGCCTGGCCCACGTGATGTCGAAGTTTCTCGCCATCGGCATGACCCTGGAGCAGGTGCTTGCCTGCGTCACCCACCAGGCCGCCGATGCCCTGCGCCTGCCCGGCAAGGGCCGGCTCGAGGTGGGCGCCGATGCCGATCTGACCCTGTTCGAGGTGAGCAGCGGCCCCACTCTCTTTACCGATACCGAAGCCGGTGCCCGCAGCGGCGACCGGCAACTGCACCCCCTCGCCGCCCTGGTCGGCGGTGACCTGGTTCTCACTCAATATGGACAATCCCACCATGCCTTCCGTGTATGAGAAATATCGGCTCAAACCCGTGATCAACGCCTCCGGGCGCATGACCATCCTCGGCGTCTCCACCCCTGAGCAGGAGGTGGTCGACGCGGTCAACTTCGGCCTGGGCCACTACTTCGAGGTCAAGGATCTGGTCAACAAGACAGGTGCCTACCTGGCCAATCTGCTCGGTGTGGAAGACGCCGTCGTGGTCTCCTGCGCCAGTGCCGGCATCGCCCAGTCGGTGGCCGCCATCATAGTGCGCGGCGATCCCTACCGGCTGGAGCAGTTGCATGCCCATGCCCATGCCGTGCCAAGCGAAATCGTGCTGCCCAAGGGTCACAACGTGAACTTCGGCGCGCCGGTCGGCACCATGGTCAATCTGGGGGGCGGCAAGGTGGTGGAAGCAGGCTATGCCAACGAGTGCTCCCCCGCCCAGCTGGCCGCCGCCATCAACCCCGATACCGCCGCCATCCTCTACATCAAGTCCCACCACTGCGTGCAGAAGAGCATTCTGTCGGTGGCCGAGGCGGCCGAGGTGGCTAGGGCCCACGGGCTCCCGCTCATCGTCGATGCGGCGGCGGAAGAGGATCTGCGCCTCTATTACAGCCAGGGTGCCGATCTGGTCATCTACAGCGGTGCCAAGGCCATCGAAGGGCCCACCAGCGGCCTGGTGCTCGGCAAGCGTCAGTATGTGGAGTGGGTCAAGCAGCAGGCCAACGGCATCGGCCGCGCCATGAAGGTGGGCAAGGAGGGGATCCTCGGCCTGACCCACGCCATAGAGCGCTACCTGGAGAAAGAGCAGGAGAGCGGCGCCGCCATGGCCGCCAAGATGGCGTCCTTCATCGAGCGCCTCAACCAGCTGCCCGGCGTCACCGCCCGGGTGGTGTGGGACAGCGCCGGGCGAGACATAGCCCGCACCGACATCGCCTTCGACCACGCTCAGATCGGCATGACCACGGTGCAACTGGTGGCCCGCCTGCAGCAGGGCAATCCGGCCATCTACTGCCGCGGCTACAAGGCCAACGAGGGGCACATCGAGATCGACGTGCGCAGCGTCAGCCCGGCCCAGCTCGACCAGATCCATGCCGCCATTGCCCACCTCGTTCAGGAGAATCGCTGATGTCCCTTGTTCCCAACTACTACCGTGATCGCGTCTGCCTCAATGTGCTGGCAGGGTCCAGACAGAATGCCGTCGACATCTATGAGGCGGCCGAGGGGCACGTGCTGGTCGGCGTGCTCTCGAAAAACTATCCGGATGTGCCCTCCGCCGTCGCCGACATGGGGGAGTACGCCAGGCTTATCGACAACGCCCTCTCCATCGGGCTTGGCGCTGGGGATCCCCGCCAGTCCGCCATGGTGGCCGAGCTGGCTCGCCAGCTGCAGCCCCAGCACGTCAACCAGGTGTTCACCGGAGTGGGCCCCAGCCGGGCACTGCTGGGCCAGCCTCACACCCTGGTCAACGGCCTTGTCTCTCCCACCGGCACGCCGGGGATGGTGAAGATCTCCACCGGCCCCCTGAGTAGCCAGCAGCCGGACGGGATTGTACCCATCGACACCGCCATCGCCCTGCTCAAGGACATGGGCGGCAGCTCGGTCAAGTTCTTCCCCATGGGAGGCCTGGCCTGCCGCGACGAGTATCGGGCGGTGGCCGAGGCCTGTGCCCGTCACGGCTTCTGGCTGGAGCCCACCGGCGGCATCGATCTCGACAACTTCGAGGAGATAGTGCGCATCGCGCTGGAGACCGGGGTCGAGAAGGTGATCCCCCACGTCTACAGCTCCATCATCGACAGCGAGAGCGGCCAGACCCGCCCCGAGGACGTGCGCACCCTGCTCGCCACTGTGAAGACGCTGCTGGCATAACGACACCCGCAGGCACCGGTCCGATCACTGGCCGGTGTCTGGCTTGTTGATGACCCCCTTGTTAACATCGACCCTTTATTTCGCAACAGGAGTCTTGCCTCACCCCATGATCAAGCTGCCCCACCCCAGGCTCCATCAACTGCTGACCCAGCTCCATGCCGAGCCGCTGCCTCAGGAGGAGCTGGCCCGTCGCCTCAATGTCTCCACCCGCACAGTGCGCACCGACGTGGCGACCCTCAACGAACTGATCGCCACCCAGGGCGCCCACCTGATCCACCAGCGCGGTACCGGCTATCAGCTCAAGATTTACAATCAGGGGCTGTTTGATGCGCTGCTGGCAGCACAGGAGCAGGAGAGCAGCCTGCCGCGCACCAGTCGCGAGCGGGTGCTGCATCTACAGATCCTGCTGCTGACGGCGGAGCAGGGGATCAAGCTCGATGAGCTGGCGGATACCTGGTATCTGAGCCGGGCGGCCCTGCAGGGAGACATGGCACAGGTGAGGGAGCGGCTCGCCCACTTCGGGCTCACCATAGAGAGCAAGCCACGGCTGGGCATGCGCATCCAGGGGAGCGAGACGGCGATCCGTGCCTGCCTGACCCAGCTGCTGTGCCAGGAGCTGCTGAACAACCAGCCGCTGCAGAGCCTGCTGCCCACCCTCTGCCCCAGCAAGACCCTGGAAGTGGTGGGCAACCATATTCACGATCAGCTCGGCCGCCATCAGTTGCGCCTCGCCGACGAGAGCCTGCAACAGCTCGCCATCTATTGTGCCGTCGCCCTGCTGCGTCAGGCGGCGGGCCACGAACTGCGCGAGTTTGCCAGCGACGACATCACCCAGACCCTGGCCGCGGTGGCCCGCGACATCTATGGCGAGCTACCGACCCTGACTCCGCCTGGGGAGGAGGAGATCGCCTGCCTCGCCATCCAGATCCAGGCCCGCCTCACTGCCGATACTCCCCAGCTCAGCCCGGCCATGGCTGCCGAGAGCGAGCAACTGGTGGAACACTTGTTGACCTACATCCACCAGCACTACCCCTATGATCTGCGCGCCGACCCGCAGTTGCGGGCCGACCTGCAGACCCACATCAGCGCCATGCTGCTGCGGGTCAAATACCAGATAGGCAGCCACAACCCGCTGGCGGACCACATCAAGCAGTACTATCCCCTCGCCTACGACATCACGCTGGCCGCCATCTCGGAGTGGATAAGGCAGACCCCCTACCGGCTGACCCATCACGAGATCGGCTATCTGGTGATCCATATCGGGGTCGGCCTGGAGCGCCACCATGACATCGGCTACACCCGTCGTCCCCAGGCCATGCTCCTGTGCGATGCGGGCAACGCCACCTTCCGGGTACTGGAGGCGCGCATCCGGCGGGAGTACCCCCAGCTGCAGCTGACTAGCCTGGAGTCGGTACGGGATTACGAGGGACTGGCGCACATCGAGCAGGACTTTGTCATCAGCACCGTCAAGGTGAGCGAGAAGAACGCCCCCGTGGTGCAGGTCGCCCCCTTCCCGACCCAATACCAGCTGGAGCAGCTCGGCAAGCTGGTGCTGATCGACCGCACCCGCCCCTACCTGCTGGACAAGTACTTCGATGCCGACCACTTCATGGTGGTCACAGAGCCGCTCAGCCAGGCGCAGCTGTTTGGCCGCATCTGTGACCAGCTGGAGTCCGAGCAGCTGGTAGAGCCGGGCTTCAGGGGGTCGTTGCACGAGCGGGAGCGCATCGTCTCCACCATGCTGGGAGAGGGCATAGCCCTGCCCCACTCCCTCGGCCTGCTGGCCCGCCGCACCCTGGTCTATACAGTGCTGGCCCCTCAGGGGATCGACTGGGGCAATGGCGAGACCGCCACCCTCGTCTTCGTGCTCGCCATCAGCAAGGCGGACTACGAGGAGGCGATGGGGCTCTACGACCTGTTCCTGGCGCTGATGAACGAAAAAGCCAGCAGGAATCTGCTGGCTTGTCGGGACTTTTACGACTTCAAGGCGCTGGCGCGCGCCGGCTCATGACGGCGGAGGAGGGGTCGCTCACTCCTCGTTGAAACCCGAGGTGAACAGCGCCACCACGGCGGCCAGGGCCTCCACCTCTTCCGGGCCTTCCACCTGCACCTCCACCTGCTTGCCCTGGGCGGAGTCCAGCATCAGCAGGCCGATCACGCTGTCCGCATCGGCCTCGATGCCGTCCTCGTTGCGCAGCAGTACATGGGCATCGAACCCCTGCACCAGCTCGAACAGCATCATGGCCGGTCTGGCATGGATTCCCAGCTTGTTTTTGACTTCTACCGAGGCGGAAACTGTCATCTGAACATCCTGTGGGTCTGTCAGGCTTGGGTGGAGCGCTTGTCCAGCGTGCGGTGACGGATCTGCACGTTCTTGCCAAGCAGTCGGAAGGTGCTGGCCAGCCGCTCGGCGATGAACACCGAACGATGCTGTCCGCCGGTACAACCTATGCCGACGGTCACATAGCTGCGATTGTTGCGCTCCAGGTGGGGCAACCAGGTCACCAGCATGTTCTCTATCTGCTGGATGAACAGCATCACGTCCGCCTGGGCCGAGAGGTAGTTGGCCACGGGCTCATCCTGACCGGTAAACGGCTTGAGCTCCGGGATCCAGTGGGGGTTGGGCAGGAAACGGGCATCGAACACGAAGTCCGCATCCTTGGGGATGCCGTATTTGAAGCCGAACGACTCGAACACCAGCACCAGCTCGTTCTCTTTCTTGCCGAGCACCCGGGTCTTGATGAGCTCGCTGAGGTCATGAATGCTGAGGTTGGTGGTATCGATGCGCAGATCGGCGGTCGAGGAGAGGGGCGCCAGCAGGTGGGTCTCTTCCCGGATCGCCTCATCCAGCGACAGCTGCTTGCGGGACAGGGGGTGCAGCCGGCGGCTCTCGCCATAGCGCTTGAGCAGGGTCCCGTTGTCTGCATCGAAGAAGAAGCTGGAAAACTCCACCCGCCCTTCGTTGCGCACCTGGGTCAGCAGGTTGTCCAGCTTGTCTGGCTGGGTCGGCAGGTTGCGCACGTCTATGCTGACCGCCAGCTTGTCATACTGGCTCTCCACCGAGACGATCAGCTGGGGCAGCAGGTTGACCGGCAGGTTATCCACGCAGTAGTAACCCAGATCCTCCAGCACCCTCAGGGCTACCGTCTTGCCGGAGCCCGAACGACCGCTTACCACTATTAACTGCATCTTGTCCCCTCACGCCAACGTGGCGGTGTCAGACCCGGCATCAGGCCGAGGTCATGATCTGATAGAGTTCTTCGTCGCTGGTCGCCTGGCGCAACTGGCGGCAGACGGCCTTGTCACCCAGCTTGGATGCCATCAGGGAAAGGGTCTTGAGATGCTGCTTGCACTCGCTTTCCGGCACCAGCAATGCAAAGAGCAGGTCAACCGGTTGATTGTCGATAGAATCGAAAGGGATGGGTTCGGAGAAGGTCATCAGCACGGCGGTCGGCGCAAAGGCGTCGTCGATCCGGCCATGGGGAATGGCGATACCGGCACCGATCCCGGTACTGCCCATCTTTTCCCGCGCCAGCAGGCTTTCGAACAGCACCTGGCGGGAGGCGCCGAGGCGCTCTGCGGCCAGCTCACTGATGATCTCGAGGGCGCGTTTCTTGCTGGTACAAGGGACCGCACTCTTGGTGCAGTCCCGACTCAGTATGTGTTCAAGTTGCATAGTTATTTTTGATTTAACTTATCTTTGTGCTTGATGATCTGCCGATCCAGTTTATCCAGCAGGGTATCAATCGCCGCATACATGTCGGCATGCTGCGAATTGGCGAACACCTCTCCCCCGCTGACGTGCAGCTTGGCTTCGGCGATCTGGTTCAGTTTTTCGACGCTCAACACCACATGTACGTTGTTGATATGGTCAAAGTGACGCTCGAGTTTGGCAAATTTGTTATTCACATAATCACGCAGAGCTTCGGTAATCTCGACATGGTGTCCGGTCAGGTTAATTTGCATAACGTCTTCCTTTTGTTTGCCTAAACCAGGCGTTTGCGCTGATTGGATGGCGGGATCAACAAGGATTCACGGTACTTTGCGATCGTGCGTCTCGCCACCATAATACCCTGTTCGGCCAGCAAATCCGCGATCTTGCTATCACTAAGCGGTTTGGCCGGGTTTTCGGCCGTCACCAGCTTCTTGATCAGGGCGCGAATTGCGGTCGATGAGCACTCTCCTCCTCCCTCCGTGTTGACATGACTGGAGAAAAAAAACTTCAGTTCAAAGATGCCACGGGGCGTATGCATGTACTTCTGGGTCGTCACCCGTGAAATCGTCGACTCGTGCATCTCCACCGCCTCGGCGATGTCGTTGAGTACCATGGGCTTCATGGCCTCTTCACCGTATTCGAAGAAGCCCTGCTGCTGCTCGACGATGCAGCTGGCCACCTTGAGCAGGGTGTCGTTGCGACTCTCCAGACTCTTGATGAACCACTTGGCCTCCTGCAAATGGGAGCGAATGAACTGGGTATCCGTGCTGCTGCGGGCATTGCGTGCCATGGCCGCATAGGCCTCGTTGACACGGATGCGCGGCGCCGAATCCGGGTTGAGCTCAACCACCCACTTCGTCCCTTTCTTGACCACGGAGACGTCCGGGATCACGTATTGCGACTCGCTCTGGATGATGCCATTGCCGGGTCTGGGCTCCAGTTGCTGGATGAGATCCAGCACCTCCTTGAGATCGCTCTCCTTGAGCCGGGTCTTGCGCGCTAGGGTGCGGTAGTCGCGGTTGCCGAGCAGGTCCATGTGCTCGCGGATCACCTCCCTTGCCTCATTGAGCCAGGGCAGATCCGGCGAGTACTGACCAAGCTGGATCAGCAGACACTCCTGCACCGAGCGCGCGGCTATGCCGACCGGATCGAAATGCTGCACCCGCTTGAGCACGGCTTCCACTTCATCCAGTTCAACTTCTACCTCTTCACTGCTGACTGCAGCCTGAATATCTTCGAGAGAGGCGGTCAGGTAGCCGGACTCGTCGATGGCGTCGATGATGGCGAGGGCGATGGCGGCATCCAGATCGCTGAACGGCGTCAGTCGCATCTGCCACAGCAGATAGTCCTGCAGGTTCTCGGTGGTTTCCCCCTGATAGACGCTGTCTTCCCCGTCATGGATGGGGCCGGCGCTCTGGGCAGTCCCGGCGGAGTAGACCTCATCCCAGGTGGTGTCCACCGGCAGTTCATCCGGCATGCTGTCCTGCGCCATGGCGTCGCTGGAGTCGAGTTGACTGGCGTCCTGGGGCTCTATCGGGCTGGTTTCCTGCGCCTCATTCTCCTCCTGCTCCAGCAAGGGGTTATTATCGAGCGCTTGCTGAATTTCCTGCTGGAGTTCCAGGGTGGAGAGCTGGAGCAGACGAATCGCTTGTTGTAATTGTGGCGTCATGGTCAGGGACTGACCGAGACGCAACTGTAATGTCGGCTTCATCTACGTCGGGATATCCTTATGTTCAGCGAGGCAGTCACCTAACAAAAATGAGGGGTGCCCCCTTACTATAGACTGAATTGATCGCCCAAATAGACGCGCTTGACCTGCTCATCGGCGAGGATGTCGGCCGGAGCGCCCTCGGCAATCATCTTGCCGTGGCTGACGATGTAGGCCTTCTCGCACACATCCAGCGTCTCTCTGACGTTGTGGTCCGTGATCAGTACGCCCAGCCCTCTTTCCTTCAGATGCTGGATGATCTTCTTGATGTCTATGACCGAAATGGGATCAACACCTGCAAAGGGTTCATCCAACAGGATGAATCGCGGCTCTGCCGCCAGCGCCCGGGCAATCTCGACCCGGCGTCGCTCCCCGCCAGACAGGCTCTGACCCAGGCTGTCGCGAATATGGGTGATGTTGAACTCTTCCAGCAACTGCTCGACCTTATCCTCACGCTCCTCGCGGCTCAACCCCTTGCGGGTCTGCATGACCCCCATCAGGTTGTCGAACACCGACAGGCGCCGGAAGATGGAGGCCTCCTGGGGCAGGTAGCCGATGCCATTGCGGGCGCGGATATGCATGGGCTGCAGGCTGATGTCCTGCTCGTCGATGGTGATGAGACCCGCATCCCGCTGCACCAGGCCCACGATCATGTAGAAGGAGGTGGTCTTGCCGGCACCATTCGGGCCGAGCAGCCCCACTATCTGGCCGGTGCCCACTTCCAGGCTCACGTCGCTGACCACCATGCGGCGCTTGTAGCTCTTCTGCAAACCCGTTGCTTTTAACACTGCCATGGCTTCTGTTTCCTACTTCTTCTGATCGGCGGGTTTGTCGAAGTTTTCTACCTGATCCGGCAGGAACACCGTTTTGACGCGCTGGGTGGGCCCCTTGCTCTCGGCGATCATCTTCTGTTTGACGATGTCGTAGCGGATGAGGTCGCCGGTGACCTGGCTGTCTTCCTGCTTGAGCTGACCGTTGCCCGTGATGGTGACCAGGCGGTTCTTCAGCTCGTAGCGAATGCTGTTGCCGTGGGCATTGACCGGCTTGCCATTGTCCAGGATCTGGAAGAAGGTGGCGGGATTGCCATAGGCGGTCATCACCTCTGCGCCCTTGTCGCCGGAGCGGATCACCACCACCTTGTCGGCCTTAATCTTGATGGTGCCCTGGGTGATGATCACGTCTTCGCTGAAGGTGATGCGGTTGTCCTGCATCTCGGCCACTTGCTTGACCGCATCCACATAGACCTTCTCGGCAAAGTCGGACTCTTTGGCGCTCACTGTACTGCACAGCAGCAGGGCCGCGAGGGCCAGATTAACGTTTTTCATTGAAATAAGTGGCATGGCCTTTATCCAGTAATTCGAAATATTTACGATCCAGATGGCCCTTCAGGCCAACGCCCTCGGTCTGGAATTCCTGACCCACTATGCTGATGTGCTGGTTGCTTCTCACGTCCTGGGTCACCAGATCCAGCTCCAGATAGGGGGTGTCCAGCGTGGAGATGAAAGACGCCGGCAGCAGGCCGTCCAGATGGACCTTGTCACGCAGGATCACGTTGTCATCTGTGTTGAGCACCCCGGTTTCGGCCGTGACCTTCCACTCGGCCTCCCCCTGCTCATCGAACATGTAGACCACCGGTTTGTCGAAGGTGGCCTGCTCGAGGATCTGGTAATACTCCGCATATTCGGACTCCAACCGCTCGGTCCGCTTGCCCTGCTCGTTGAAGCGGGTGGTGACCAGGTTCTTGGCGGTGAAGTCCGGTTGATAGTTCTCTACCTTGGCAGCCGGTTCGGGCGCCAGCTCGATCTCGCCGAGCTGCCAGGCGGCCAGCGCCGCCAGAAACAGCAGGCCGAACAGAAACGTCTGCTTGTTCATACCGAAGCCTCGGGTTGGTAGTCGCCCAGGCCCTGCGCCTGCAGGATGAGATCGCACACCTCGCGCACCGCGCCCACTCCGCCCCCGAGGCGGGTCACCAGATCGGCACGAGCCAGCACCAGCGGGTGGGCATCCGCCACCGCAATGCCGAGGCCGCAGGCCTGCATCACCGGCAGATCTATGGTGTCGTCCCCCATATAGGCGGCCTGCTCCGGTGTCAGGCCCAGCTTGGTCAGCAGCGCCTCGAAGTGGGGCAGCTTCTGATCCGCCCCCTGCACCAGGTGCCGCACCCCCAGGCCCCTCATCCGATCGCTGACGATACGGGAGTTGCGCCCTGTGATGATGGCGATCTCGATGCCGGCGTTGAGCAGGGCACGCATGCCAGCACCGTCGCGGGTGCAGAAGGTTTTCAGCTCTTCCCCCTGGTTGCCCATATAGATGAAGCCATTGGAGAGCACCCCATCCACGTCACACACCAGCAGGCGGATCTGCGCCGCCTTCTCGTACTGGCTGCGCGTCACCGGACCATAGAGGGTCGGTACGTCTTGCATCAAATCACCCCGGCTCTCAGCAGGTCGTGCATGTTGAAGGCGCCAAGTGGTCGCCGTTCCTCATCCACCACCAGCAATCCGTTAATCTTTCTGGTTTCCATCAGTTTGACGGCCTCGGCCGCCATCATCTCAGGCCCTACGGTAACACAGTTGGCCGTCATTACGCGGCTGATCGGGGTGTGGTGAATGTCCACCTGCAGATCCAGGATCCGGCGCAGGTCACCGTCGGTGAACAGACCGGCCAGCAGCCCCTGCCCATCCACCACAGCCGTCATGCCGAGCCCCTTGCGGCTCACTTCCAGCAGCGCCTGGCTGATGGTGGCATCTATCCCCACCCGGGGCAACAGCTCGCCACTGTGCATCAGATCGCCGACCCGCAGCAGCAGCCGCTTGCCCAGCGATCCGCCCGGGTGCGAGAGCGCGAAGTCATCGGCGGTGAAACCGCGAGCTTCCAGCAGGGCCACGGCCAGGGCGTCCCCCATCACCAGGGTCGCCGTGGTGCTTGAGGTCGGGGCCAGACCCAGCGGGCAGGCCTCTTTCTCCACCTTGATGCACAGGTGCACATTGGCCTCTTTCGCCATGGTGGAAGCCGGGTTGCCTGTCATGCAGATGAGCGGAATGCCGCGGCGCTTGAGCACCGGCAGCAGGGCCAGGATCTCGTCACTCTCGCCTGAGTTGGAGATGGCGATGATGAGGTCCCCGGCGGAGATCATCCCCAGATCCCCGTGGCTGGCTTCGCCAGGGTGGAGGAAGAAGGCGGGCGTCCCGGTGCTGGCCAGGGTAGCGGCAATCTTGTTGCCGACATGGCCCGACTTGCCCATGCCGGTGACCACTATCTTGCCGGCGCAGCGCAGCACCATCTCGCAGGCGCGCTCGAAGGTTTCGTCGAGGTACTGGTAGAGTCCATCGATGGCTTGTTTTTCTATGTCCAGCACCGCACGGGCACTGCGACGGAAATCGAACAATTCAGACACTTTTTCAGGCTTTACAGACATAAAGGCACAGCTCCGGGCCGAAATTTGCTGCGGGATTATAAAAAAGTCTGCCGAGATAAGCGAATCGGATGCGGGACGCTCTGCCGCTGATGCAAGTTGTTACATAAAACTGTCGCGTATTTGGGGGGCAAAGCCGCTCAATAGTTGTTCCTTGCTGTTGCTTAGACCTAGACTAGCCCATAAAATTCGCTCTTCATTTATACCGGATGGACAATTGTTTGAACGATGACCTGATCACCATCTCCGACCTGACCTTCAGTCACGGAGATAGGTTGCTGTACGACAGGATCAACCTGACCATTCCCCGTGGCAAGGTCACCGCCGTCATGGGCCCCAGCGGCATCGGCAAGACCACCTTGCTGCGCCTGATCGGTGGCCAGCTCAAGCCTGAGTCCGGTCATATTCTGTTTGACGGGGAAGATATCCCCACCCTCTCCCGCGGCCGCCTGTATGAGGTGCGCAAGCGGATGAGCATGCTGTTTCAGAGCGGCGCCCTGTTCACCGGCATGACGGTGTTCGACAACGTGGCCTTCCCGCTGCGGGAACACTCGGGTCTGCCGGAAGAGCTGATCCACACCATCGTCATGATGAAGCTGCAGGCGGTGGGTCTGCGTGGTGCCGCCCGCCTGATGCCCTCCGAGCTCTCCGGCGGCATGGCCCGTCGTGCTGCCCTGGCCAGATCCATCGCGCTGGATCCGGATCTCATCATGTATGACGAGCCCTTCGTCGGCCAGGATCCCATCACCATGGCGGTGCTGGTCAAGCTCATCAAGGAACTCAACGATGCCCTCGGCATCACCTCCGTCATCGTCACCCACGATGTGAAGGAGGTGCTGAGCATCGCCGACTACGCCTACATCATCGCCAACCGCAGGGTGGTGGCGCAGGGCACGCCGGAGCAACTGCGCGAGGAGCACAATCCCGAGGTCGAGCAGTTCCTCAAGGGATTGCCCGATGGTCCTGTTCCGTTTCATTTTCCGGCAGGCGATCTGCTACAGGATCTGTGATGTTGATAAGTCAGATAAGCAAGCTGGGGCGGAGCGGGGTGCGGTTCATCAGCGCCGTCGGCCGCGCCACCATCATGCTGTTTCACGCGCTGGCGGGCAAACCCGAGCCCCGCAAGCACTTCCCCCTGCTGGTACAGCAGCTCTATGTAGTGGGAGTACAATCGGTCGCCATCATACTGGTGTCCGGCCTCTTCATCGGCATGGTGCTCTCCTTGCAGGGTTACAACGTACTGAAGGACTTCGGCGCCGAGCAGAGTCTGGGGCCCCTGGTCTCCCTCTCCCTGCTGCGGGAGCTGGGCCCCGTGGTTACCGCCCTGCTGTTTGCCGGTCGTGCGGGTTCGGCTCTCACCGCCGAGATCGGCCTGATGAAGGCCACCGAGCAGCTCTCCAGCCTGGAGATGATGGCGGTGGATCCCCTGCGCCGGGTAGTGGCGCCCCGCTTCTGGGCTGGGGCCATCAGCATGCCGCTGCTGGCCTTCATGTTCAGCCTGATCGGCATCTTCGGCGGCAAACTGGTCGGGGTCGACTGGCTGGGGGTGGATGAGGGCAGCTTCTGGTCTGCCATGCAGGCCTCCGTCGACTGGCAGGACGACATCATGCAAGGGGCCATCAAGAGTGTGATATTCGCCCTGGTGGTGACCTGGATCGCGCTCTTCAATGGCTATGATGCCAAGCCGACCTCGGCCGGGATCAGTCAGGCGACGACCCGTACCGTGGTCCACTCATCCCTGGCCGTGCTCGGTCTGGATTTTATACTCACCGCAGTCATGTTTGGATAAGGGAAAGATGAAGTTCAGCAAAGTAGAATTCCTGGTCGGTGCCTTCATGCTGGCTGGCATCGCAGCCATTCTGGCGTTGGCACTGCAAGTGGCGGGATTGAGTTTCAAACCGGAAGGAGAAACCTATACCCTGCGCGCCCATTTCGATAATATCGGCGGCCTGAAAGTACGCTCGCCGGTCAAGGTCGGCGGCGTCGTCGTCGGTCGAGTCAGTGACATCACGCTGGATGCCAAGAGCCAGGTGCCCATCGTCTCCCTGCAGATGCAGAAGAGTGCCGGTGAGTTCTCCGAAACCAGCACCCTCTCCATCCTGACCTCGGGTCTGCTGGGCGAGCAGTATGTCGGCCTGGCTCCGGGTTTCACCGATGAAGAGATGGGCACCAGCATGCTCAAGGATGGCGACATGATAGAAGACACCAAGTCCGCCATCGTGCTGGAAGACCTGATTGGCAAGTTCCTGTACAGCCAGTCTTCCCCGGCCACCGATACGCCAGCAACCAAGGAGTAACCATGTTCAAGAAGATCGCCCTGCTGCTGGGTCTGATGACCAGCATGCTGTTTTCCGTCTCCGCCCTGGCGGCGGTCAATGCCTCCGATCCCTATGCCCTGGTGGATCAGGCTGCCCAGCAGACCTTCGCCCGCCTGAAGGCGGACAAGTCCCAGGTCAAGAGCAACCCGGATCACCTGAGGGTGATCATCCGCGAAGAGCTGCTGCCCTATGTGGACAACCGCTTCGCCGCCTACAAGGTGCTCGGCAACCAGATCAAGGAGACCACCCCGGCCCAGCGTGATGCCTTCGTCCAGGTGTTCACCGAGTACATGGTGAGCTCCTACGCCGATGCCCTGGCCCATTTCGACAAGCAGACCGTCAAGGTCCAGCCTGGCAAGGCGCCCGGTGACAGCAACATCACCGCCGTCAACGTCAGCGTGAAAGAGGCCGGCAAGCCGGACATCTTCCTCGAGTTCAAGCTGCGCAAGAACAACAAGACCGGTGAATGGAAGGCCTTCGACATGGTTGCCGAGGGGATCAGCCTGCTCTCTGCCAAGCAGAGCGAGCTGGGTGGCCTCATTCGCCAGAACGGCATAGATGCGGTGATCGCCCAGTTGCGCGAGCATAATGCCAAGCCGCTGGTGCTCAAGTCATGACACTCCAGGGGGAGCTGCAGGCGCCGCAGGTCAACGCCCTGTGGCAACGGCGATCCGAGTGGTGGCAAGATGACGCGCTCGATATGAGCGGGGTCACCACCCTGGATTCCGCCGGCCTGGCCCTGCTGGTCAAGTGGGCCAAAGCCACCCTGACACGGGGAGGCACGCCGCAACTGGTGGGCGCCTCCACTGATTTCTATACCCTGGCCAACCTTTACGGGGTGGCCAGTCTGTTTCAACCCACCCCGCCCAACACCGAGGACGCATAATGCAAGTCTCTGAAATTGAAGCGATACTCCTTGAGGCTTTGCCATTGTCCGAAGTCCATGTCAAAGGCGACGGCAGTCACTATCAGGTGATTGCGGTCGGCGACATGTTTGACGGCATGAGCCGGGTCAAGAAGCAGCAGGCCATCTATGCCCCGCTGATGGACAAGATCGCCAGCAACGCCATCCACGCCCTCTCCATCAAGGCCTTTACCGATGCCGAATGGAAGCGCGAACGTAAATTTCTACTGCCCTCCTGATTTGGTATCTAAGTAAATGGACAAATTCAAGATCACCGGCCCCTGCACCCTCTCCGGTGAAGTGACCATCTCCGGCGCCAAAAACGCCGCCCTGCCGATCCTGTTCGCCACCCTGCTGTGCGACGAGGAGATCCAGCTCTCGAATGTGCCGCGTCTCAAAGACGTGGGTACCACCCTCAAGCTGCTGGAGATGCTGGGTGCCAGCACCAAGGTCAACGGCAACGTGACCGTGCTGACCGGCGCCGTGAACAACCACGTCGCCCCCTACGAGCTGGTGAAGACCATGCGCGCCTCCATACTGGCGCTGGGCCCGCTGGCCGCCCGTTTTGGCGCGGCTGACGTCTCCCTGCCCGGCGGCTGCGCCATCGGTGCCCGTCCGGTCAACCTGCATGTCCACGGCCTCGAGCTGATGGGCGCCAAGATCGCCATCGAAGATGGCTACATCAAGGCCCGTGTCGACGGTCGCCTCAAGGGTGCCCACATCCTGATGGACATGATCTCCGTCACCGGCACCGAGAACCTGATGATGGCCGCTACCCTGGCCGACGGTCGCACCGTGATCGAGAACGCCGCCCGCGAGCCGGAAGTGGTCGATCTCGCCAACTTCCTCAACGCCCTGGGCGCCAGGATCCTGGGTGCGGGTACCGACACCCTGACCATCGACGGGGTCGAGCGTCTGCACGGCGGCAGCTACAGCGTCCAGCCGGATCGCATCGAGACCGGTACCTTCCTGGTGGGCGCCGCCGTCACCGGTGGCAAGATCACCTGCCGCAAGACGGACCCTTCCCTGCTGGAAGCCGTACTGGTCAAGCTGGAAGAGGCCGGTGCGCTCATCGAGAAGGGGGAAGACTGGATCTCCCTCGACATGACGGGCCGTACCCTCAAGCCGGTCACCATCAAGACCGCCCCCTACCCGGCCTTCCCGACCGACATGCAGGCACAGTTCACCGTGCTGAACGCGGTGGCCAAGGGTACCGGCATGGTCACCGAGACCATCTTCGAGAACCGCTTCATGCACGTGCCCGAGCTGGTACGTATGGGCGCGGACATCGAACTGCAAGGCAACGTGGCCATCTGCCGCGACACCGAGCAACTCAAGGGTGCCCAGGTGATGGCAACCGATCTGCGCGCCTCCGCCAGCCTGGTCCTCGCCGGCTTCGTGGCCGAAGGCACCACCATGGTCGAGCGCATCTATCACATCGACCGTGGCTATGAAGACATCGAGCACAAGCTGCAGGGTCTGGGCGGCTGCATAGAGCGCATCAAGGAGTGATCGTCACTCCCTGCCGATGAGCAATAAAAAGGCCCCCTCGCCAGGCGAGGGGGCCTTTTCCATTTCCGTGGTCTGGCGATTCAGTGCCCCGCCAGCTTCATCTGCTCGACCAGCACAGAGCCCGTCTTGAGGCTGGATCGCTCGTCCTCGTCGTTCCCCACCGCCACCAGGGTGCTGAACATGTCGGCCAGGTTGCCGGCTATGGTGATCTCCTCAACCGGATAGAGGATCTCGCCATTCTCCACCCAGAAACCGGCGGCGCCGCGGGAGTAGTCACCATTGACGATGTTGACCCCCTGCCCCATCAGCTCGGTCACCAACAGGCCTGTGCCCATCTCCTTGAGCATGCCCTGGAAGTCCTGGCCGGTATTGGAGACCTGCCAGTTATGGATGCCACCGGCGTGGCCCGTGGTGGTCAGCCCCAGCTTGCGGGCCGAGTAGGAGGTGAGCAGCCAGCTCATCAGCTCGCCATTGCGCACTATGTCCATGTCGCGGGTACGCACCCCTTCGCCGTCGAAGGGGGTACTGGCGAGCCCCCCCAGCAGGTGGGGAAACTCCTGGATGCTGAGCCACTCGGGCAGGATCTGCTTGCCCAGCTTGTCCAGCAGGAAGCTCGACTTGCGATAGAGGTTGCCGCCGCTGATGGCCATCACCAGATGACCCCACAGGCCCGCGGCGGTGTCGGGATGAAACAGCACGGGGGCGTGGCGGGTGCTGATCTTGCGGGCCCCCAGACGGGAGACGGTGCGCTCCACCGCCTCGTCGGCGATGCGCTGCGGGGTCCAGAGGCCGGAGAGGGCGCGGCTGGAGGAGTAGCCATAGTCCCGCTGCATGTCGCCATCCTGCTCGCCGATCAGCACGCAGCTCAGGGAGTTGCGCGACGCCGCGTAGCCTTTGACGAAGCCATGGCTGTTGCCATAGACCTTGACCCCCAGATGGCTTGAAAAGCTGGCGCCATCGGAGTGCTTGATGCGGGCATCGCGCCCCAGGGCCAACCGCTCGCACTCGATGGCCAGCTCGATGCCACGCTGGGGATCCAGTTCGATGGAGTGACAGAGTTGCAGATCCGGGGCATCCCAGGCCAGCAGTTCGGCATCCGCCAGGCCGGCATACTCATCGGGGGAGGTGTGGCGGGCAATCTCCATGGCCGCTTCGACGGCGGCGCGAATGGCAGGCTTGCCGAGATCCGTGGTCGAGGAGGATCCCTTGCAGCCATTGCGATAGACGGCGATGCCGAGCGCTCCATCCTTGTTGAACTCGATGCTTTCCAGCTCACAGCCCCGGGTATTCACCGACAGCCCTGTCTGCTTGCTGATGGAAACTTCCGCAAGCCCGGCGCCCAGCCCTCTGGCTATCTCCAGGGCCTCGGCGACCACCGCCTCGAGATGGGCTTGATCCTGGCGAATTTGATCTTGCTGGTCCATAACTCACATCTGTATGAAGGAAGGAAAGGGGCTAAGCATATCAGACCCCTGCGCCCAGCGGGAGAAGCTGGTAACATATCCCCCAACGCGAATGACAGGAATCAGAGACCGATGAGTCAGTATCAAGACGACAACGAATTGGACGATTGGGGTCCCAGCAAGAGCCAGCTCAAGCGCGACGCCGAGGCACTGCAGAAACTGGGAGCCGAGATAGTCTCCCTGAGCCACAGCGAGCTGGAACGGATCCCGCTGGATGAAGAGCTGGCCGAAGCCGTCGAGCTGGGCCGCAAGCTCAAGCCCAAGAAGGACGAGTCCTTCCGCCGCCACCTGCAGTTCATCGGCCGCCTGATGCGCAGCCGGGATATAGAGCAGATCGAGGAAGCCCTCTCCATCATCAAGATGCGTCACTCCACCGTGAATGCCCGCCTGCACCGGCTGGAGCAGTGGCGTGAGCGCCTGATCACCGAGGGTGACAGCGCCCTCAACGAGCTGATGTCCCAGTTCCACGAGCTGGATCGCCAGAAGCTGCGCCAGCTGATCCGCACCGCCAACAAGGAGCGGGAGCTGAACAAGCCGCCGGTGGCCTATCGCGAGATGTACCAGTACCTGCGCGGCGAGATAGAAGATCTGCTGTGAGTCACAATGTCGGCGCGGGACACCTGCCGCCGACAGAAACAAAAACGGGGCCAAACTGGCCCCGTTTTTTTATGCGCCGTCAGCTGCCCGGCAAGCACTGGGTGTGTGTGCCCGGTTGCAGATAGGGTACCAGCAAGGGCGCCATCCCCTTGAGGACCTGTACCGGCAGTGCCGAGGTGAAGCGGAACTTGTCGGACTGGCTGCCGGGCACATAGGCCGTCAGGGTACCGAAGTGATCATCCCCTATGTAAAAGACAAAGGTCGCGGTCCGGTTGCGCGCCAGCGAGCTGGTGACATTGCCGTAGCGGCCGACCGTCTCGATCCTGTTGTCCCCCGTCCCCGTCTTGCCCCCCAACGACAGCACAGTGCCATCCTGCAAGGCAAAGGCACCGGCGATGCGCCGCGCCGTACCGCCTTCCACCACCTTGGAGAGGGCATTGCGCAGAGCATTGGCCACCTCGACCGGCATCACCCGAACACCCTGGGTGTTGGCCGGCTCGAACGCGGTGGCGAAGGGGGTGTCCTTGGCGAAGGAGAGATGCTCGATCCGCAGGGTCGGTGCCCGCATGCCGCCGTTCTGGATGATCCCCATCAACTCGGCCAAAGCGGCGGGTCTGTCTCCCGAGCTGCCAAGAGCGGTCGCCAGGGAGGGAACCAGGTGATCAAACGGATAGCCCAGGCGTGCCCAGCGCTGATGGATGTCGAGGAAGGCCTCGACCTCCAGCATGGTGCGGATCCGGCTATCCCGGGCGCTGCGATGGCGGGTCTTGAACAGCCAGCTGTAGACCTCCTGACGCTCATCCCGGCTGGCCGCGACCGCATCGGCGAAGGTGGCCTTGTCAAACTCCCTGAGATAGGAGAGCAGCCACAGCTCCAGCGGGTGGACGCGGGCGATATAGCCCTGATCCGGCAGTGAATACTTGCCAGGACCATAGCTGGTGTAGAGCTGCTCGACTCGCTTGTCGCTCAGCTTGTCCCGCGGCAGGCGCTTCGCCAGGAAGGCGGCAAAGTCGGCCTGTGACGCTTCCGGCATCAGGTAGCGATGCACGGCCGCGAGGCGCACTGCGCTGGGCTTGAGGCCGTCGAGGAAAGTATCGAGCTGCTCATCCGTGGTCTTGCCGCGATATTTGCGCCAGAAGCGCAGCAGATAGGTCTGGCCCTCCTTGTCGGCAAACTTGGCCAGATACTCGGTACGACGGGGATCCTTGTCATCCTTGAGCAACTGGGCGCGGTTGCCTTCCTTGTAGAGGCTGTAGCGCACTATGTCCCGCATCAGCCGCACGAAGGGCAGGTTGATGGATTCGCGCAAGGCGTCGCGGATAGGCGGAATTCGGCCATTGTCTTCCTTGCGGAAGTTGTTGAAGGTGTGCATGCCGCCGCCGGTGAAGAAGCCCTCATAGGGGCTGGCGGAGTATTTGCGATCCAGCGCCGCCTCCAGCATCACGGGCAGGCTCTTGTCCTTGGCACTCATCAGGTAGGCGATGGCCCAACGGCTGATGTTGTCCTGATCGGAGACCTCTATCTTGCGCAGGCTCTCGGCCGGCATGTTCCCGTAGCTGTCATGCAGCTCGGTCACTATCTCCAGATAGGTGGTCAACACCCGCAGCTTGGCGGTCGAGCCCAGCTCCAGCTTGCTGCCCTCATTGATGTCGAACGGCTGATCCGTGTTGTCGGTCTGCACCCGCACCTTGACCCCTTCCGGCGTCTTCTCGAACAGGGTGAAGCTGTATTTCACGTCCCCCGTCTTCTCCGGCGAGAGCAGGCGCTCACCAAACAGTCCCACCTGGGCGGCGAATGTGGGGTCCGCCAACTGCTGCAGATAACGGGAGACGTCATTTTGCAGTGGCATGTTGAGGGTCGTATCCGCCGTCAGATCCATGCGGTCCAGATCATAGAGCTGAACCCCGAGCTGGCGACTGAGGCGGGTGCGCGCGACCTGCAACCCCTTGTTGTTATTGACCCGGGTGATCGCCGGCGCCTGCAGGAAGTCGCGGAACGCAAGCTTGGCCTTGAGTGCCGACTCCATCAAGGGCGGCGTGATCATGCCCTCCTGCACGAACAGACGCAGGTAGCTGTCCGTCAGGGTCGACAGCGCCTCCCGCCCCTGGGCCAGATAGTAGGAGGGGCGACGGTGGGCAATCATCAGGGAGACCACCTGGCGCAGCGCCAGCCCCTGCTCGGCCAGGGTGGCGTCCTGATTGCGCGCGGGATCCAGCAGGCGATTCACCTCGTCCACATCGGCACCGAACCAGACCCAGAGACCATCCCCCAGGCCGTGCACCTCGCCATAACCAGGAGCCGCCGAGAGCGGCACCGAGTTGAGATAGGCCCAGGCCACCAGTTTGCGGGCTTCCAGGGTCTCTGGCCCCAATCGATAGGCCCGCACGCTGGCCGAGGCCATCTGGCGGATCTTCTCGGTGGGGGACAGGGTCAGACCATCAGGGGAGTGACGATACTTCTCCACCTGGGTCGCCAGCGTACTGCCCCCGGCGGATTGATCCTGCATGTCCAGCGCCTTGCCCACCTGGGACAGCGCCGCCTTGGCGAAACGGGGCCAGTCTACCGCCGGGTTGGCCAGCGGCTGCTCATTGCTCAGCAGCTCCCGGTTCTCGATAAACAGCAGCGACTGTATGACCAGAGGGGGAATGGAGTTGAAATCAGGGTAGTAGTGGGTCGGGTACTTGTATTGATAGAAAGGCTCGGCACGGCAGTCGTGCAGCGTCAGCCCCGCCTGCACCTTCTCGGTATAGGGGACGAAGAAACCATGGCTGGCGTAGTTGTAAAGCGCATCGGAAAAACGCACCTGCTCGCTCACCTGATAGCCGCGCTGGATGAGGCGCTCCTGGATCATCGGCATCAGCACATAACCGAGCCGCTTGTCGAAGGGGCCATCTTCCGGGAAGGTGATCTGCTTGCTGGGACCGGGTTCCAGCTCATACGTCAGCTTGGCGGCATAACGGGAGATCTCCTGCGACTGCAATCGGGAGGTCTTCATTTCATAACCGACCAGGGCGATCACGGCAGCCAGGCAGAGCAAAAAGATGAAACAGAACAACCAGCGCCACCAGGGGCGACGCTTGCGCTGATATTGCCCGTCCGCATGCGGTACGGATGAATCCTGAGATGCCACTTTGTTCGAATCCGTCTGTTTTGATGCGCCCATATAAGCCCCACCATGGTTGCGCAATTTATTGTCTTTCAATCAAGCTTAGTCGTTTCAAGTCAAGGGCTTGAAAACTATTGACCGCTTTGCAGCGATGTTAACAGGGCGATTGTAAAAATGGGAGCCGATTGTTGCAGTGCGGCAAGAGATCCGAGCTGCCGAATGGAAATGAAACACCGGCTGGAAGCCGGTGTTCTGGAATGGCGGTGTGAGCTTACTTGCTGGTACTCATGCCCTTGAGCTTGGTGCTCAGCTCCTTGCGCTCCTTGGAAAGCTCGGCATTCTTGATGATGTGATCATCAACACGCTCTTCGTAATCGGTGCGCATGTTGGCGATGATGGCCTGCACCTCGTCGATGCTCATGCCGGGCTTGATATAGTCGCTCAGGTTGTCGAGCAGCAGCACCCGCTTCTGGTTGTCACGGATCTTCTTCTCGTTGTCCGCGATTTCACGCTTGAGCTTGTTCTGACGACGGGACATACGCACATATTCCAACACATCGCTGAAAGTAGACTTGTTTACTTGTTCCATATCGGTACCACTGACTGAAGGTGAATGAAAACGGGTGGGGTGCTCTCATACCAGATGGAGAAGCAAAGGCATGGTATGGGCAAACCCGGAATGCCCTTTACTCTACCGAGTTATGATGCAGATACAACCCCAATTGCAGGCCCGACGCCGGCTTTCGGCAGGATAGCGACGCGTGAGGAATCAAATGGAAAACTGGTGAGAGTGCAGAGCCAGGCGCGGCGGCAGACGAAGCCTTCGGTGCCGGAGCTCATGAGCACCAACAACTGACGAAACGGGTGAACGCAAGGAACAAGCAGACGCGAACTCGGCAGGCAATGGCTGGTTTTGGGGAAACGTCAGGCAATAAAAAACCCCGCTCAGTGAGCGGGGTTTCTTGTATTGGGTGCCTGGCAGTGTCCTACTCTCGCATGGCGAATGCCACACTACCATCGGCGCTACCGCGTTTCACTTCTGAGTTCGGCATGGGATCAGGTGGTTCCACGGCGCTATGGCCGCCAGGCAAATTCTTCAATCTCGGAAAGCTGACGTGAGTAATGATGTTGCGCTTGGCTTGTCACTATCACTGAATTTGAGTAGTTCATGCACTTGCTACAAGGCCCAGAACACTTCTTGGGTGTTGTATGGTTAAGCCTCACGGGTAATTAGTACGGGTTAGCTCAATGCATCGCTGCACTTACACACCCCGCCTATCAACGTTGTGGTCTCCAACGGCCCTTTAGGACCCTCAAGGGGTCAGGGATGACTCATCTCAGGGCTCGCTTC